>DASZWY010000214.1:0-13336 GCA_035546135.1 Opitutales bacterium | reverse complement strand
CGGAGCGAGGAGCCGATGATTTTGCCTTCGGCGTCGAGGAGGTAATTGGCCGGGATGGCCTCGACGCCATATTTCACGGCGAGTTCGTTCTGCCAGAATTTGCCGTCGAAGTATTGGCGCCAGGGCATGTGGTTGTCGGCGAGAAATTTCGGCAGGGTGGCGCGGGCCTCCTCGTGGTCGAGGCTGACGCCGATGATGTCGAAGCCCTTGCTGTGGTATTTTTCGTAGGCGGCAATGACATTGGGCATCTCAGCCATACACGGGCCGCACCAGGTGGCCCAGAAATCGACCAGGACGACCTTGCCGCGGTACTGGGCGACGGAGAGCTTGTTGCCGGCGAGGTCCTTGACGTCGCCCGCCGCGACGGCGAATTCGGGAAACGTCTTGCCGACGGCGAGATTTTTTTGCGCGGCGATGGAGGCGGCCATGGCCGAGACCTGCGGCTCGAGCTGCGGCAGCAATTGCGCGATTTGCTTGGCGATGCCGGTGTCGGGATAGTCCTGCACGATGCGCTTGTAACCGGCGAGGCCCTTCTCCGGCTCCTTGAAGAATTGGAAGTAGAGCAGGTCCTTCATGTATTCGGCGGTGGCGACGGACTCGGACTTTTCGCCTTTATGCGCGGCGATGAGCGCGTTGAAGTCGGCGAGGTCGGAGGCGAAATCGGACTCGTCGCGGAGTCCCTTTTGGAGCTTGGCGTTGATTTTGCCGATGATGTCGCGCAACTGCGTGTTGAAATTCGCCTCCGCGGCCGGGTCCGCTTTCGCCGCAGGGGCAGCGGCCGGAGCCGCGGGCGCGGAAGCCGGTGAAACGGGCGCTTCCGAGGCGCATAATGCGAGGGCCAAGGTGAGGCCGCCGGCCAGCAGGAAGGGGAGTTTTTTATTCATGGGATAAAATCACCGACAGCGCGAAAGGTAGCACGGTTGCCGGACTTAAGCAATGGAACACCGGGCGGAAAAGGCGGTTGCGGGGGGAAAGACGCGGGCCATGACATAATTTTTACTTGCGGGCGGCAGGGTGACGCAGGCAGGTTGAGGGGATGCCCGCCCATCCGCCCGCCGCCCCTTCCCCGTTTGCCGCGACCCCGCCGGGGCCGCCCACCGCGCCGACGCCGGTGACGATCCTCACCGGGTTCCTGGGCGCAGGCAAAACGACGCTGCTCAACCACCTGCTGGCGCAACTGCCGGGGAAACGCATCGCCGTCATTGAAAACGAATTTGGCGAGGTGAGCATCGACCATGCGATCATCGTCGGTGCGGAGGAGCAGGTGCTGAGCAACGGCTGCGTGTGCTGCACGGTGCGCGGGGACCTGCTGCGCGTGCTCCAGGAATTTTCCGAGCAGCAGAAAAACTACGACGCCATCATCCTCGAAACAACGGGCCTCGCGAACCCCACGCCCATCGCGCAGACCTTCCTGCTCGACCCGGCGCTGCAGCAGCGCTACCGGCTGGACGGCATCGTGACGCTGGCCGACGCGCTGAACCTGCCGCGCCACCTCGACACCAAGGACGAGGCGCAGAAGCAAATCGGTTTCGCGGACGTCATCATTTTAAACAAAACGGAACTGGTGGACGGCGCGGCGCTCGATGCCTTGGAGGAACGCCTGCGCGGGTTGAACCGCACGGCGAAAATCCTGCGCACGACGCAGGCGCAGGTGCCGCCCGCCGCGGTGCTGAATCTGCATGCGTTCGATTTGGAGCGCGCGCTGGAATTGGACCCGGACTTCACCCGGCCCGAGCATCCGTTCACCTGGGCGGGGCTGTACACGCTGCCCGCGGGCGCCTACCGGCTGACGGTTGCCGCGGCGGCGGCCCATCACGATGAATGCTGCGGGCACGATCATGACCACGAGCACGCCGAAGCGCAGCATCACCACGAGCACGCGCCGGAGCATCATGAGCACCAGCACGAACACAGCGAAGAATGCGGCTGCGGGCATGACCATCACCACGAGCACATGGAGCACGAGCACAAGCATAACCACGAGCTTGCGCACCCGATGACATTTGCGTGCCTCGCGCTGGCGGACACGACGGAGAAATCGTGGCAGACGGCGGTGCTCGAGGCCGACGCGCTGTTCGGCACGCAGGTCGAGGCGGCGCATCCCGGCGCGGCGCTGCGGCCGGAACGCAAGGTGCGCGAACTGATCTTGCCGGAGCAGGACAACGCGTTCGTGCTCGAGTTGCCGAAGGCGGGCGCCTACGCGCTGTTCGCGCACCACGACCCGACGGCGCACGGCGGCGGATTGTCGCGCGAAGGCCGCGCCTTCACTCCGGCGCGCGTCGAGCGCTTCAAGCACGCGCACGCGCACGACGGGCGGGTCAAATCGTTCACCATCCAGGCCAACGGCGACCTGGACCTTGAAAAGGTGAATCCGTGGCTGGAAGACTTGCTGGCGAAGGAAAGCGACCGGCTCTACCGGCTGAAGGGTTTTTTGGCCATCCGCGGGGTGAAGGAAAAATATCTCTTGCAGAGCGTGCACCAGCTGTTCAGCGGCGACGTGGCGGGGCCGTGGGGCGCGGAGCCACGGCGCAACACGCTGGTGTTCATCGGCGAGGACCTCGACGAGCGGGCCTTGACCCGCGGGTTTTTGAAGTGCCTGGCGTAAACGGGGCCGGCCGGGCGGTTTTTTTCGCCGTTGCCAAGCGGGGCGCGGGCGATTAGCAAAGGCGTTTCATGCGAAGATTTTTCCTTTGTTTAAGCGCCGTCCTGCCCGCCGCCGTGCTTTTGGCCGCCTGTGCCACGGACCCGTCGCAAAACGACGTCACGCTGCAGGTCGGGGTGGCCGACAGTTTTGTGCCGGTGATGCGCGAACTGGCCAAGGCCTACCACAGCCACCAGCCGTGGGTGAAGATCGAGCTGCACGAGGCCAACACGGCGAAGCTCGAGCAGGATTTGAAGGAAGGCAAGGCGTATGACATTTACCTGCCCAGCCGGGTGACGAGCATGGACGCCCTGGCGGCCAAGGACGCCATCAACCCGCAGAGCCGGCAATTGCTGGCGCTCAACCAACTGACGGTAATTTCGGCGCCGGATTCCGGGATGTCGCTCACCTACACGGAGCTGACGAACCCGAATGTGCGCCAGATCGCCGTGGCGAACCCAAATTCGCTGCTGGGCTACCTGACGCGGCAGGCTTTGACGAACATGAAGATGCTGCCCAGCCATGAGGCGACGCCGCTGGGGCAACCGAGCGCACCCGCGGCCAGCGGCAATTCGAACCTGCCGCCGGATTTGGCCAAGTTGATTGCCGCGCAGACCGTCAACCTCGAGCCGAAATTGCTCGTCGTGGCGAACGAGGACGACGTGGTGGCGGCGGTGAAGGACGGGCGGGCGCAACTGGGCATCACCTACACGAGCTACGTGGTGAACGACAACAAGGTGCGCATTCTTGCGCCGCTCGAACTTGGCAGTTATTCGCCGGTGGCGTACAACGTGGCGATTCCGCGCAATGCGCCGCACAACGACGAGGCGTGGCAATTCCTGAACTACCTGCGCAGCGCCGAAGCCCACGCCATCATGCAGCGCGAGGGCCTGCTGGTGAATTAATCCGGCGGCGGCGGGACTTTCGGCAAGGTGGGGTCGTCGAGGTCGAGCTTGAAGCCCATCTGAACTCAACACGCCATGGCAACGGCAAAATGGCTAGAGGCCTAGGCCTGCTTTTTCTCCGGCAGGGAAACCTCGCCGAGGAGCTGGCGGACCCGGTCGAGGAGCATTGTGGGGCTGAAGGGCTTCGTGTAAACATTGAGCGCGCCGGCGGCGAGCAGGCTGGTTTCCGTGCTGCTTTTGCCCTCGCTAGTCACCACCAGGACCGGCACCGGGGCAAGCAAGGCGTCGGCTTTGAGATCGTGGAGGAGTTCGAGGCCGGTGCGGCCCGGCATCATCACATCGAGGATGATGAGGTCGGGATGGTTGGCGCGGGCTTTGTCGCATACGGAGAGGCCTTCGCGGCAAACCAACACGGTATAGCCCGAGCGGCGCAAGTTGAACTCGAGCAGCTTGACCATCATCGGGTCGTCGTCAGCAATCAGAATGGTTTTCATGGATGCGGGAAATTCAGGTGCGGCGTTCCCAGACAAGGAGGGTCTGGTCGTCGCAGGGATCGGTTTCGGCGGGGTGGGCGGCATGGATGCGCCGCTGGATGGATTCCCAGAGGGCTTCGCCGCCTTCGTGGCGGCGGGCCTGGACGAGCTCGCACAAGGAGGCCCAGCCGCCGACGGGGTTGCCGGGCGATTCCCATTCGTAGAGGCCGTCGGTCACCATGACTAATTGGTCGCCGGGCGAGAGCAAAAGTTCCTCGACTTGATAATGGAGGTTTGGATAAAGGCCCAGCGGCGGGCCGGAGGGTGCGGCTTGGCGGAGGGGCGAACGCGCGTCCTGGCCGAGGCACAACACCGGGCAATGGCCGGCATTGACGATGAGGGCGCGGTCGCGGGCCGGGTTGACGTAGGCGAGCGCGCAGGTGGCAAAGAGGGTGAGCTCGCCCGTCTGGCGGCAGAGCACGGCGTTGAGATCCTCGATGAGCCGCGCGAGCGGCACGCCAGCATCCACCTCGATGCGCAGGGCGGTGCGCACCATGCCGGCAAACAGCGCGGCGGACATCCCCTTGCCCATCACGTCCACCATCGCGAGCAACTGGCCGCCGTCGGGCGTCGGGCAAAAATCCACATAATCGCCGGCCACAGTGCGGGCCATGCGACGGCGGACGACGACGCGCCATCCGGATTGCGTGAGGGATGACGGCAGCGGCAGCAAATCGTTTTGCATGTCCGCGGCGATTTCCAATTCGCGCAGCGCCTGGCGTTCGCGCTCGCGGACGAGGGCATGGTCGGCGTTGGCGAGGGCAATGCCAAAGAGGTCGGCGTAAGTGCGGGCGGTGCTCAGTTCGGAGGCGAGCAGGTAGGGGCGGCGGCGGCGCGCCAGCACCAGCACGCCGAGGGTGACGCCGCCCGCGCGCAGGGGGACGCAAAAGCCGCACTCGAACCGGCCCCAGACGGGGTCGGGAGTAATTTCCGCGGCGCTCTGCCAGACGACTTCCCGGCCCGTCGTCAAGACGCGTTCGACCACCGTGCCGACGGGGTCTTCCGGAGCCGTGAAGGACTGGCGGACCAAGTCTTCATAAAGCGCGGGCTCCAACGCCGGCTGGAAGTAAAGGCTCAGGCGGTCGGCGGGGAGGATTTTGGCGAGGTCGGCAATGGCTTTGCGAAAAAAGTCGGCCAGGCGGTCGGCAGCGATGAGGGCATCGCCCAGGCGGTAAAATGCCGCGAGGCTTTCATAGCACTGGGAAATTTCGGCCATGGCGGCCTCGATGACACGATCGTTTTCGCCGGCGGCGCGGTTGAGGCCGGGCGTCAGGCGCGTCATGACGAGGCGGAAACCGCCGGGACCGCGCCAATGTTCGACGGTGTCGCACGATTGGGTAATGAGAAAAAGGCCGCGACCGGAAGTTTGCAAAGGGTCGGCGGGCAGTTCGGCGTCGAGTTGGCTCTGGCGCGGGCCGGGGCCGGAGTCGCCGACTTCGAGGCGCACGATCTGGCCGGCGATGGACCAGGCCACTTCAATTTGATTTGGCTGGCCGGGCCGGCCGCCATGAACGACGGCGTTGGTCGCCGCCTCCACGAGCACCAGCTCCCAGCGGGCCACGTCTTCGGGCGAAGCGCCAGCCTGGCGAAGAAAGGCGCCAAAGGTAAGGCGAAGTTCCTCGACCTGTTGCACGTCGGCGGAGACGCGGAGACGCTGGCCGGAATAATCCATGCGCGTAAAACCGCGCCGACGAAGCGGTGTTGCCCCGCGTGCGCGTGCAGGCAGGGATAACGGCTCCGCCGGGGAGTTGTCCACCGCGAATGGCAGGGAAAGCGTAGGCAAAAGGGATTGCCGTGGGGGGCGAAAAAACGCCAAACAACACGGTAAAATACTTATCGTAGGGTTGCGCGGTGGACTTAAGCGGAATTTTGCGCGGCAAAGGGAGAAAAACAGCCCCCCTGGGGGGTTTCCCCGAAAAGGGCTACAGATTGATGCAAAGCGACCATCCGCAATGGGCCGGGTGGGAAAATCGGGCCTTGCGCCGTAGATTGGGGTAATGCAAATATCCACCTGGTCACTTCACACGATGTCCTCCTTCCGCTTCGAGCACCGGCCGGATCAAAAGGAACTGCGCGTCTTTGTCGGCGCTCCGCAGTTCACGGCGGCGACGGTGCCGGAGTTCAAGATGGCGTTTGAAAACGCCTGGAAGCCGGACACGACGCGGGTCGTGCTCGATCTGTCGTCGGTGGAGTTTATGGACAGCTCGGGCGTTGGCGCGTTGCTGGGGGTGCAGAAGCGGCTCTCGTCACAAGGCGAACCGGTGACGCTGAAAAATGCGCGGCCGGCGGTCGTGAGCGTGCTCGAGTTGTTGCGGCTGCAGCGCGTCTTCAAGATTGAGTGACGCGTGGGCGACCGGTGGTAAAGGCAACTTATTCCAATATTTGAACCGGCCCGCGCGGATGCCCGCCCGGAGGCCGGCCACGCCTCGACCTCGCCGATCCCTGTTGCTGCGATCATTGCACCGCGCCGGACGCGCTGGCGGTCATGGGCGTGGCTCCTCCCGTGGCGGGCGCCCGCGCGGGCCGGTTTACTAACGTCGTTCCATCAGATCGCCCGATGATTAAAAATTTGCCGGATCAAGGTGTTCCCGGTATGCATTGGGCGTTCGACAATGCATTCAGGCCCTCCTCCGCCAAATGTCAACGAGACGGGCAACCGTCGGGCGCGGCCAACTCGACACCCATACTTTCCGCATATTGACGGGCTGCGGGCGCTGGCGATAATTCCCGTCGTCATTTACCACCTGTCCCCGGCCTGGTGCCCCGGGGGATTTTCCGGCGTCGATGTGTTTTTTGTCATTTCCGGCTACCTCATCACGGGGGGAATCATCGTGGAACTCAATCAAGGCGGCTTCTCTTTCGTCAATTTTTACGTCCGGCGAATCAAGCGGATACTTCCCGCCTATCTGGCACTCCTCGCCGGGGTCCTGCTCATTTCCCTGCTGGCTTACTCGGTGGACGAGTACAAGTCCATTTGCATCACGTCATTTTACAGCATTATTTTCTGCGCGAACATCTACTTTGAGCGAATCATTGGCTATTTCGACCTGGCCGCCCGGAGCAATCCCCTGCTCAACCTCTGGTCGCTGGGCGTGGAAGAGCAATTTTACCTCACCGTGCCGCTGGTGGTCTGGTTGTTGTGGATCTGGCGAAAAAAATTCCTGCGGCAGAGCCTGGCGGGATTGCTGCTGGCGTCGTTTCTGCTGGGTGAAGTGGCGCTGCGCAGCGGCCATGCGAACTTCGCTTTTTTCATGCTGCCATGCCGGGCGTGGGAATTGCTGGCGGGGGCCATCCTCTCCCAATGGCGGCCGGTCGGCGCGGGGCGCTTCGCAGGGCTTTATCGTGGCGCGGGCTTCATCCTGATTGTCATCCCGTATATTTTTTACACGGAGCAGACCCTGTTTCCAGGTTTCGCCGCCCTACCCTCCGTGCTGGGCACGATGCTTCTCATCCGCTACGGGAATGAAGGATGGGGTGGAAAACTATTGACGTGTCCGCCCGCCGTGGGCGTGGGCCGGGTCTCCTATTCGCTTTATCTCTGGCATTGGCCAATTTTTGTCATCCTCGGCAGCGACAGCTCGGCGATGCGCGCCGCCATCGGCCTCGCCGGCGCCGGTGTGGCCTCGTACCTTTCCTGGCGCTTGGTCGAGCGGCCTGTGCGGCAAAACAAAGCCTTTGGCCCTCGGCAGACATTTACCATGATGGTGGCATGCAATGCCATGCTTGCAGTTGTTTGCTGGCTGGGCTTGCAATTTCAGTCGAAAAACGGCGGGCTTCCGGAGACTTTCAACGGGGTTACGACTTGGATGGGTGCGACTCGCGCGCAGAAATATACCTGCGATTTAAAGGATTTGGAAGCGGGGGAAAAATCGCTCCTCATTCCCATCGGCAAGGCCGAAGCCCAGCCCACATTTGTGTTGTGGGGTGACAGCCATGCCCTGGCATTGCTACCGGGGATGGACCTCACGGCGCGGGAACAAGATCAGGCCGGCTTGTTTATTGATGTCAAAAACGTCGTGTGCGACCCCACCGAGGAAGCCCGCAGGGACCGGGAGCCGGTGCTGCGCTGGCTGGAGGAGCGGCCAGACATTCACCGTGTCTTTCTGGCGAACTACTGGCTGAAATTCATCGGCACAGAGGCCGGCGTTGACGAGACGATCGAGGTGGTGGCGCGTTTACACGACGCGGGGAAACAAGTTTACATTTTTCAGACCGCGCCCACTCCCAATCTTCGGGCCGTGCAATTTCTGTCGTGGGGTTTTCGCGCGCCGCAAAGCAGCCTCCGCACCGCCGCCAAATTCTATGAAGCAGAAACAACGCTCCAGCGCGAATTGGCAGAAAAGCTGACCCAACGCCACCTCGCCACCATTCTGCCCCTCAATGCCGCTTTTCTCGACAATGGCTCCTACATGACGGCGACGGCGTCCCTGTCCTATTATGCGGATGCCAACCATTTGAATCGAGCCGGTTCCATTAAAGCCATGGAGTTTCTGGCGCCCATGATTTGGGACCATCCATAAGGCAGGATCCGGCGGGCGGTTTTTACCACCAGGCCAGATGCCGGGCGTAGCCGGAGGACATCCACGCTTCGCGGGCTTCCAAGTCCACGACACAGAGGCGGTGCAGGCGGGCGAGCATGGAGGAAGTTTCGCGCACGTTGGGGTCGGTCTTGAGCAGGCGGGTGAGCGGCAGCGCGAGATGGCGGCCCTCGGCATCGGCGGCAATGGGGCGGGAGTAATTTATCTCGGTGAAGTTGTTGCCCGCGATGCGCAACAGGCGTTTTTCCGCGCCGGTTTCGAGATCAAAGTGAAAGAGGTCCGAACTGCTTTCGGAAAACCAGCAGCCCCTGCCATCGGGCGTCCAGCGCGGGTATTGGCCGCGCTCGCGCAGGCGGCGCAGGGAGCCGTCTTCGAGATTCCAGAGCCAGAGGCCATCGCCACCAATGAGGGCAAGCGGTTTTTGGGGATGGATATCGCCGCCGCGGCCCAACGGCCCGCCGGGGGGCAGTGTGCGCAGTTTGCGGCCGGTGAAGGAGACGTGGTGAGTGCCTTCCGCGCCGTGGAAAATGAGCCAGTGACGGCGCGCGCAGGCGGCGAGCGGTGAAAATGCGTCGCGTGGCAGCGCCACGAGGTGTAGCGAGCCTTGCTGGAGATCGATCATCGCGAGGTGGTGGCGGATGTGGATGGCGCCGGCGCGAGTGTCGGTGGCGATGAGGGTGAGCAGCGAGTTGGCGTCGGGCCAGTGCGCGAGGAGCCAGATGGCCCATTGGTGCAGGCCGAGGCGCACGAGGCGGCGGGTGCGGCCTGTGCCGAGGTCGAATTCGCGGATTTCGCTGTAGTCGCGCACGCCGAGGCGGTACTGGCAGCAGTAGGCCCAGGCGAGCCCGCGCGCGGTGTCCACCGCAATCGGGCAATCCACGCCGCCGAGATGGCCGAGGTCGCGCGTGGCGGCAAAATCCGTCTCATCCAGGCGAAAGCCGCCATTTTCCTCCCAGAGCAGGCGGTGGCCGCAGCGGCGCGGGGCGACTTCGCGGAAGCCTTCCGCTAGTTGCAATTTTAAAGCCAGGGACATGAAATAAAAAACCAGAGGACCACGGGCAACACGGAGAGCGGGGGATTTTTATCCGCGAATATCCACGAAATCTTTTACGGGAAATTCGGGTGGATTCGTGGATAAATTCCTTCACTCTTTCAACTCGGCCACGCATTGGATTTCGACCGCGGCGTTTTTGGGCAGGCCGGCGACGGCAACGGCGGCGCGCGCATGGCGGCCGCGGTCGCCGAAAACTTTCACCAGCAAATCAGACGCGCCGTTGATGACGGCGGGGCTGTCGGCAAAACCGGCGACGCCGTTGACAAAGCCGTTGACGAGCACGAAGCGCTCGAGCTGGTCGAACGACCCGGCGGCGGCCTTGAGCGCGGCGAGGGTGTTGAGCGCGCAAACTTGGGCGGCGGCGTAACCGGCGGCGACATCCAGCTCGCGCCCGACCTGGCCGGCGTGGGTGAGGGCGCCCTCGCGCAGCGGGAGCGTGCCGGCGAGGAAGACCAGCCGCCCGCTGCGGACGAAGGGGAGGTAATTGCCCGCGGGCGCCGGGGGTGGCGGCAGGGCGAAGCCGAGTTCAGCGAGGATTTTTTCGTAGTCCATAGGCACAAGGTAAGAATGGAAGATGGAAAATGAAAGAGGGAAAAAAGATTATCCGCGATGGGTGCAAATTTGATGAAAGGATCTTTCGTTTATAAAGGGGTCACTTCTTTCATTTTCAATTTTGCATCTTCCAGCGCGCTCAGTTCACCACATTGAACGGGGCTCCGGCAAAAAAGGCCTGAATATTTTCGACAGTGATGGCCAGCAGGCGGCGGCGGGATTCCTCGCCGGCCCAGGCGAGGTGCGGGGTGATGAAGCAGTTGGGCAGGCCGAGCAACGGGCAATCGGCACGCATGGGCTCCTGGGTGATGACATCGAGCGCGGCGGCGCCGGGCCGGCCCGCGCGCAGGGCGGCGGCGAGCACGGGTTCGTCAATCAACCCGCCGCGCGATGTGTTGACGAGCAAGGCGCCGGGCTTCATGCGCGCGAGGAGTTCGGCATTCACGAAGCGCGAATTCTCCGGCGTTTGCGGGCAATGGAGCGAGACGATGTCGGCGCGTTCGAAGATTTCCGGAATTTCCGCCCAGGCGAATGGCCGCCAAGTTGGCGGATTGGCGCGCCGGCGTGAATAAGCGAGGACGTTCGCGCCGAGCGCATTCACCACCGCGCCCACGCCGGAGCCAATGGCGCCGAAACCGATGAGGCCGACGGTCTTGCCGGCGAGTTCACGCAACGGGGTCTTCCAATACGAAAAGCGCGGGCTGCGCACCCAATCGCCGGCGCGGACGGACTGGTCGTGCAGCGCGGCGTGGTTGGTCCATTCGAGCATCAGCGCGAGTGTGTGCTGCACGACCGCCGGGGTGCTGTAGCCGGGGACGTTGCAGACGGTGATGCCCCGCGCACGCGCGGCTATCACGTCGATGATATTATAACCCGTCGCCAAAACGGAAATCATTTTCAGGTCGGGCAGCGCAGCGAGGGTCGCGGCGTCGAGCGGGACCTTGTTGGTGAGCACGATTTGCGCGCCCGCGCAATTTTCCCGGATGGCGGCGGGGTCGCTGGGGGTAAGGCCGTGCAGCTCGAGATCGCCGAAGGCGCGCACGCCGTCCCACGCTTCGGCGGGGAAATCGAGCGTGGCGGCGTCGAGGACGGAAATTTTCATCGGCGGAAGCATCGCGGGGCGGGCGCGTCCTGGCAAGCGCATCCGGCCATATTTTAGTCTCGAAACCGGAAACGCGGGACCCGAAACTAAACGGATGAATGCGCCGCGCGCCGCGAGCGTCGCCATCGAAAACGTGAGCAAGCGCTTCGCGGGTGGGCCCGAGGTGCTGGCGGGCGTGAGCCTGACCGGGCGGCCAGGGGACTTTGTGGCGCTCATCGGCCCGAGCGGCTGTGGCAAGACGACGCTGCTGCGCCTGCTCGCAGGGCTCACCCTGCCCAGCGCGGGGGCGGTGACGATTGACGGCGTCATTCCGGCGGAGGCGCGTGAGCGGCTGGCGTTTATTTTCCAGGAACCGACGCTGCTGCCGTGGCTGACGGCGCGGCAGAATGTCGAGCTGCCGCTGCGATTGCGCGGCGCGGCAGCGGAGGCGCGCCAGACACGGGCGCTGGAGCTGTTGCGGCTGGTCGGGCTCGAAGGCGCGGCGGCGCAGTTTCCCCGGCAGCTTTCGGGCGGGATGAAGATGCGGGTATCGCTCGCGCGGGCGCTGACGCGCCAGCCGGGGCTGCTGCTGCTCGATGAACCCTTCGGCGCGCTCGACGAATTGACGCGCAACCGGCTCAATGAGGATTTGCTGCGCCTGCGCGAAGAATCGCCCTTCACGGCGTTTTTTGTGACGCACTCCGTCAGCGAGGCGGTGTTTTTGAGCAACCGCGTCATCGTGCTGGCGGCCAACCCGGGGCGTGTGGCGGCAGAAATCATGGTGCCGTTTCCCTACCCGCGCCGGGCGGAGTTGCGCGAATCGCTCGATTACCAAAAACTCGTCGCGCACGCGAACGCGGCGCTGCGCACCTACCAAACCGCATGAGCGCGCCGGATCAAAAGAAAATTTTATGGCTGCCGCCGGCGCTGACCGGGGCGGCGCTGGTGGCGCTATGGTATGCGGCCATCGCGATTTTTAAAATTCCCGGCTACGTGCTGCCGGCGCCGCAGGCGGTGATCGCGGCGGCCTGGCGCGAGCGCGCTTCGCTTGGTCATGCGATGTTGCACACCGGCGAGACGGCCCTGCTCGGCTTTGCGGCGGCGGCGGCGGGCGGCGCGGCGGTGGCGCTGGTGTTGGCGTCGTCACGCTGGGTAAAGGCGGCGCTCTACCCGTGGGTGCTGGTGCTGCAGATGGTGCCGGTGGTGGTGATGATTCCGATTTTCGTCATCTGGTGGGGCGCGGGGCGGCCGAGCATCACGGCGATTGCGTTCATCATCGCGTTTTTCCCGGTGGCGGCGAGCACGACGCTGGGGCTGGTTTCGACGGACCGCGGGATGCTCGATTTGTTCACCGTGCTGCAGGCCAGCAAAGCGCAGGAGATTTTCCTGCTCCGGCTGCCGTCCGCCCTGCCCTATTTTCTGGCGGGCGTGAAAATCGCCGCGACGCTCGCGCCCATCGGCGCCATCACGGGTGAATTTCTGGCGGGGACGAATCCGGAGACGCTGGGCTACCTGCTGATTGTCTACCGCGCCGATCCGGGCAAGATGCCCGAGGTTTTCGCCGTGGCGCTGGCGTCATATTTTTTGGGACTGCTGTTTGTCGGCGTCGTGCAGTGGCTGAGCTGGCGGCTGTTGCGCGACTGGCACGAGTCGGAGCGCGGAGCGGAGTAAAATTTTTCTACTGCAGGGACTTGTTGACGTAATCCTTGAGCGTGACCCAGAGGACATCGGCGGCGGGCTTGCCGGCGGCATCGGCGCCGGTGCCCTTGAAGGAAAAGCGCGATTTGCCGAGGTAGCGCGGGGACAAATCGAAGGTGTAGATGAGCACCTTGCCGTCGGTCTCGGCCTGAACGTCGGAGGTTAAAATGCGCTCCTCCGGGTCGAAAACTTCGAGAGTGCCCACGGCGTCGGCGGGAAATTTTCCCGTGCGGGAGGCGACACCGATTTCGAAGTGCAGGTTGTCGCCGGCCTTGCCCGGGCCGGGAGGCGTAACGTTGATGACCAGGACGAAGTTGGGCGGCGGCTTGGCGGG
>DASZWY010000213.1:0-19057 GCA_035546135.1 Opitutales bacterium | reverse complement strand
GACATGGCGGAGGGATCAGGTGTCGGCGTTTTTCACCGCGAGCGCAAAATCCTTGCGGCCGACGACCTCGACGGGCGCGCCGCGGTCAATCTGCCCGTGCGCGGCGCGGGCCTGGTAGCGCGCCCCGGCGATTTCGATTTCCCCGAGCGGGCGCAAGTCCGTGACGGCCAGTCCGCGCGCCCCAGGCTCGGGCAGCACAATCGCGCCCGTCGCCAGGGCGCCACCCGCCGCCGCGACCACGCTGTCGTAGGGCACGGAGGTTTGGTTCACCAGGCGGCCGTAGAAACTCGTCTTGGGCAAAAATTTCAGCGCAATGGCGAAGCCCACCCCCGCAATCACCAGCGCCATGACGAGATTGAGGAGCGGCTGCGTGAGCGCCTGGGCGTTCACGCCGCCGAAGCTCTCGCCGGGCCAGACATCCGTCATCGCCCAAATGAACGAGGCGAGGAGACACCCCACGCCGATGACGCCGCACAACGCCGAGCCGGTGAACACCAGCAGCTCCAGCACGATGCAGCAGAGGCCAAGCAGGAACAGAATCGCCGGCTCGTAGCCCGACAGCCCGGCGATGTACTGGCCGGCAAACACCAGCACAAGCAGGCACACGCCGACGACGCCGGGGAAAATGGTGCCGGGGGTCTTGAACTCGATCAGCAGCAGCAAAATACCCGCGCCCATCAAAATCGGCGCAATCGTATTGATCCACTTCGCCAGCTGCTCCGACCACGTCAGGTCAAACTCGCGCACGGTGAAGCCGCCCGGGCCGTAGGCCTTTTCCAGCATCGCGTGGATGTCCGGCGCGAGGCCCGCGCCGAGGAGTTTTTCCGGCGGGGTGCCGTATTTCTTGCAGGCTTCCTCGCCGGTGAGCGTCAGCAGTTCGCCCTTGGGCTTGATGACCGTATCGCCGATTTTGAATTCGTAGTCGGCGTCCATCATCGCGCGCTGCACGTCGGCGCGGTAGCGCTGGCCGGCGGTGAGGGCGCGCACTTTGGCCTCGATGAAGCTGTTGATTTTCAGCCGCATCGTCGAATCGATGTCCGTGCCCTCGGACGTGACCGCCGCCGCCGCGCCGATGGTGCTCGAGCCGGGCTTGAAATAAATGTCGTTGGTGGCCGAGGCGATGAACGAACCGGCGGAGAGCGCCTTGTCATCCACGTAGGTGAAGGTGTGGCCCGGGAATTTCGAAAGCGCGTCCATCATGTCGAGCATGACGCTCATCTCGCCGCCGAGGGTGTCCATGTCGAGCACGACGGCGTCGGCGTGGTTTTCGATGGCGTCCTTGAGCGTGCGGCGCAGGATATAGAGCTGCGGCGCGCTGATTTCGCCCTGAATGGGGACGACGTAAACTAATTTGGGCGTGCCGGGTTTCGCGTTGCGGGCCTCGGGTTCGGATGCATCGTCCATCGGGCTCGCCGACAGCGGATGATCGTCCGCGTTCGTCGCGCTTCCCCTTTCCGCCGTCGTGGCCGCGGAGCTCGCCGCCGGCGCCGCCGCATCCTGCGCGTACACCAGCCCCGCCCACCCCGCCAGCAGCAAGCCGAGGGCAGTCCATTTCGCGCGGAGTTTTCGCGACCCCGGCGCGCGGGGGCAACGGGGATTTTTCATCACCCTCTTATTCTGTGTCCGCTTCCAGCGAAAAGCAAGCTAGGGAGTTTGGCCGGTGGCGGGTCAGTTTGAACTTGAAGCAGGGCCGCCGACAAGCGGCGCCCCTACAGCAATCGGTTCAAAAACTGTAGGGGCGTCGCTTGCGACGGCCCAAAGTGAGACATTACCGAGTTTGGCCGGTGCGGACACTTCTTGGTCGCGCGGGCTAAAGCACCGCGCGACGAAAAGCCCTTATCCGCCAGCGCCTTCGCCCTTGCGCCAAGGTGCCTTCGCCGCTAAATTGCGCCCAGGTGAAAATCTCGCTCAAGGTCGAATACGCCTGCCGCGTGCTCGCGCAACTGGCGCGCAGCCATGGTCGCGCCCGCCTGGCGCACATTGAGACCCTTGCCAAGGCCGAGGCCGTGCCCGCCAACTACCTGGTGCAAATCCTCAATGAGCTGCGCAACGGCGGCCTCATCGTCAGCCGGCGCGGCAAGCAGGGCGGCTACGCCCTTGCCCGCCCCGCCGGTGAAATTTCCCTTTACGACATCGTGCGCGTGGTGGATGCCGAGATGATCGAGGCCGCGGCGTCCAGCGCCGGGCAGTCGGGCGCACGGGTCGCAGCGGTGTGGCGCGACATCAGTGGAACGTTCGAAGCCACCCTCAAGGCGCGCACCATCGAGCACCTGCTGTCGCGCGACGCCAGCGAGATGTGGCACATTTAGCCCGCTGAGCCCGGCGGAAAAAGTCTGTTAAAAACCAACTTTTCTTCCGCCATCCCCTTGCGGGAAAGGGAGTTTGGGCCTAGGTTGCCGCATGAGTGCCGCGTCGCTCATCGGAAGGTTTTTAGTCTGGTCAGCCGTCGCGGGCCTGCTCGGCGCCGGAGTGATGGTGGCGGTGCTGTCGGCCATCACCCGCAGCGGGCTGACGAAGGTGCGGCTGGTGATTTCCGTCGGGAGTTTGTTCACCCGCAGCTATGAGCGCGCCGAGGCGGTGGGCTGGTTTGTGCATGCCGTGCTCGGCATCTTCTTCGGGCAAATTTACGCGCTCGTGCTCGTGGCCATCGGCGCGCAAGGCGTCGGGGTGAACCTCGCGTGGGGCGCGGGTTTGGGCTTGTTCCACGGGCTGATGATGGGGTTGGTGCTCATCGGCGCGGTGTCCGACGCGCATCCGCTCGAGGAATTCCAGCAGCGCAGTTTCCCCATTGCCCTCTCATACTGCGTGGCGCACTTTTTCTACGGGCTGGTGGTCGGCACCATCATCGGGCTTTCCGGCATCATCGTCCCGCATTAAGCCGGCCGCAGCGTGAGCACGCGCCGCGTTTCCTCGGGGGCTGCGAAGTCGAGGTGCCAGGCGCCCGGCGGCAGGCGGTCGCCGAGGTTCTCCGGCCACTCCACCGCGAGGCACCACGGCGGCTGCAAAAATTCGTCGAGCAACAGCGCATCGGCGTCCGCGGGCTGGGTGAGCCGATAGGCGTCGAGGTGCGCGAGCTGCCGCGCGCCGCGGTAAATCAGAAAGTAATTGAACGTGGGGCTGACGACCGGGCCGCGCACCCCCCACCCCCGCGCCAGACCGCGCACGAACGTCGTCTTGCCCGCGCCGAGGCCGCCGTGCAGCGCCAGCGCGGTGTCGGCGGGGAAAATCGCGGCGAGGGCGGCGCCGGCGGCCTCGGTTTCCACCGGGGAACGCGTTTCCCAGCCGGCGGCGAAGCGGGCGCGCGTCGCGTCACGCTCATTCATGGCCTAGGCCTTGCCGGGAGCCGCCGCGGTCAGCCCGTCCGTATCGTAAATGTAGCCCACGCCGTGAATGGTGCGGAAGGCGGCAAGGTCGCGCCCATGCCGGCCAAACGCCTCGCGGATGCGCACGATATACTGGTCGAGCGAGCGGCTGCGCACGTCGGCATGCACGCCCCAGACCGAGTGGATGAGGCTTTGCCGCGTGAGCACCGTCTTCGGGTTGGACGCGACGAAGGCGAGGATGCCCAGCTCCTTGCGGCCGATTTTTTCCGACTGCCCGTCGGGGAAAATAATTTCCATGCGCGAAGGGTTGATCTCCGCGCCGCAGAACGAGAACGGCTCGTCCTCGAGCCGCGCGTTCTTCGTCACCAGCGTGTCCTTGCTCGTTTCGCTGCGGCGCAATACGGCGTGGATGCGCGCCACGAGCTCCGGAAAGCTGAACGGTTTGGTGATGAAATCGTCGCCGCCCATTTCGAGGCCCTTGACCTTGCTGGCCTCGGCGGAGTTCGCCGTCAGGAAAATCGTCGGCACGTTGACGTTGATTTTTTGCAGTTCCTCGACGAGCTGGAAACCCGTGCCGTCGGGCAGGTTGAGGTCCAGCAGCATCAGGTTCGCGAAGTTCTTGGCCAGGAAGCGCTGGGCGTGCTGGATGCGGTGGAACATCTGCGTGTCCATGCCGGTGGCCTCGAGTTGCTCCGCGATAAGCGCGGCCAGCTCCTTTTCGTCTTCGACAATTACGATGAGCGGTTTGGTCTTCGCCATGGTTGAGTTAAGCGCAGTAAACCTAGGCCAATAGCTATATTGAAACGATTGAGGGGAAGATGACAACTCACAAGTTGCGAGGGTGGCGAAGGGGAACAACGACGGCGGCGGCCCCCGCGCCGCGCTTTTTTCAAGTTGCGCCGGAGCGCCCGGGCTGGCTTGATTGACCGTTCCCGCCGGGCCCCGCCCCGGCCCCCGACGTGCCATGTCCGCCGCCAAACCCGCCTCCCCGCTGCTGATGCTCGGTCTGCCCAAGGGCAGCCTCGAGCAGGCCACGCTTGCGCTTTTCGCCAAAGCCGGCTGGAAAATCTCCCAAAGCTCCCGCTCCTACAAGCCGTCCATTGACGACCCGGAGCTGGACGGCCGCTTCGTGCGCGCCCAGGAAATCAGCCGCTACGTCGAGCATGGCTATTTCGACTGCGGCCTGACCGGCCGCGACTGGGTGGTCGAAAACGGCTCCGACGTGCAGACGGTGTGCGAGCTGGTCTACAGCCGCGCCTCCAACGCCGTCAGCCGCTGGGTGCTTGCCGTGCCGGACGACTCCCCCATCCGCTCCGCCAAGGATCTCCAGGGCAAGCGCATCGCCACCGAGCTGGTCAACACCACCAAGCAATTTCTCGCCAAGCAAGGCGTCACCGCCGCGGTCGAGTTCTCGTGGGGCGCCACCGAGGTCAAGGTGCCCGATTTGGTGGACGCCATCGTGGACCTGACCGAGACCGGCTCCTCCCTCAAGGCCAACAAACTGCGCATCGTGGACACCATCCTGGAAACCACCACCCAGCTCGTCGCCAACAAAAAGAGCTGGGCCGACCCGCTGAAGCGCGCGAAAATCGAGACGATTGCGCTGCTGCTCCAAGGCGCGCTCAACGCCGAAAGCAAGGTCGGCCTGAAATTCAATTTGCCCAAGGCCAAGGTGCAGGACGCCGTCACCACCCTGCCCGCCCTGCGCAACCCGACTGTCTCGCCCCTGTCCGACCCGGCCTGGGTTGCCCTCGAGACCATCATTGATGAGTCCGTCGTCCGCGCCATCATCCCCACCCTCAAGTCCTTCGGCGCCGAAGGCATCATCGAGTATCCGCTGAACAAAGTGGTGTATTGAGAAAGAAGGCCGGAGACAGCATTCAGAAGTCAGCGCAACGTATGCAAATGTGACATCTGCGGACTTCCCGATTCATCTGTTTTCTGCATGCTGTCTCCTGTCTCCTGATTTCTGATCCCATGCGCCTCGCCCTCCTCCAGCTTCGCGACTACGGCTCGACGGCGAAAAACGTCGCGCAGACCATCCAGCGCATCGCCGAGGCCGCCGCCCACGGCGCCGCGGTCGCCTGCACGCAGGAGCTGTTCACGACGCCGTATTTCTGCGTGACGCAGGATCCCGCGAAGTTCGATCTCGCCGAAAAAATTCCCGGGCCGACGACCGAGACGCTCTGCGCCGCGGCGAAGAAATACCAAATCACCGTCATCGCCTCGCTGTTCGAAAACCGCGGCAACGAAATCTACCACAACACCGCCGTCATCATTGACGCCGACGGCACGCTGCTCGGCAAATACCGCAAGAACCACATCCCGCAGGACCCGGCGTTTGAGGAGAAGTTTTATTTCACCCCCGGCGACCTCGGCTACCGCGCCTGGGACACCCGCGCCGGCAAGCTCGGCGTGCTCATCTGCTGGGACCAATGGTACCCCGAGGCCGCGCGCCTGACCGCCCTGCGCGGCGCGGACGTGATTTTCTACCCGACCGCCATCGGCTGGCTGCCCGAGGAAAAGGCCAAGCTCGGCGAGGCCCAACACACGGCTTGGGAAACCGTGCAGCGCGGCCACGCCGTGGCCAACGGCTGCTACATCGCCACCGTCAACCGCGTCGGCCGCGAGGGCAGCACCGAGTTCTGGGGCCAGTCGTTCGTCGCCAATCCGTATGGCCAGGTCGTCGCGCGCGGCTCGGTGGACCGCGAGGAGATTCTGTATGTGGACACCGACGCGAAAGCCCAGTCCGAATTCCGCCGCATCTGGCCGTTTTTCCGCGACCGCCGCATTGACACCTATGGCGACCTGACCAAGCGGCTCGCGGATGAGGAAACGGCCGTTGCGCCCAAGCCTGCCCCAGGAGCGACCAGGAAGTCCGCGAAAAAGCGCCGCCGCAACTAGCGCTGTTCGTGGTTATTATTGCAGAATGGCTGGCGGGATCCGCCCGCGCCTCCGGCAATTTAACCATTCAGCCATTCAGCCATTGGGCGTCGAGCATTGCGCGCTTTCCCCTTCGCGCTTCACGCGCAGTTTTGGAAAAATAAACCCCGTCCGGCGCTGATGGTCGCGGTATTCGGCGCTGTGTTCCGCCAGGCGCGCCTCCTCGAGCCGTGCGCGGTAGATGAACAATGCGATGTGGATCGTCACCAGCACCAGCGCCGCCGGGCTGGAATAGGTCAGCGCCAGGCCGGCGAACATGAAGAGGTAGCCGCAGTAAATCGGATGCCGCATGAAGCGATACGGCCCGCGCAGCACGACCTTGCGCACGGCCACAAAAATGCCGAAGGAGCGCCCGAGGTAAATCACGCCCCACATCGAAATCACCGTCCCGAGCACGTCCACCCCCAGCCCGGCGACAGCCACCGGCTCCTGCCAGCGCAGCGGCAGCACGCTGTCCGCCAGCGCGTGCGGCAGCCAGTCCATCGCGCCATAGGCGAGGTAGAAGAAACTCGCGGCCAGCGGCACGGCGACTTCCTCCAGGTTGCGCGGCGTGGCGGTGGCGCGCCGGGCCAGCAGCAGCGTCAGCCCCTCGAAAAACAGCAGCAGCACCATCGTCACCTCGCGCGCGAATTCCACCAGATCGCCGTCGGCCCAGTGGGCGCGGTCCGGCCAGAGATTGGTTATCATTAAATAATAGGCCCAGGCGTAAACGAAGTAGAACGCCGAGAGGATGAAACGCTCGGTGAACGAGGTCAGCAGGGCGGCCTGGCGGTAGAAATCCTGGCGCATGGGGCGGGGGCGGGTACGGCCCGCGGGGAAAGCGCATCGTCACGCCGCGCGCCGCGGCTTGTCAAGGCCGCGTCTCTATGCGAATCACCGTTCGTTTTCCAGCGCGTGGCGCGTCGAACCGCTGGCGAATTATTTATTTGTGATTGCTGATATCCATCACGATGCCGCGCCCGCTTTGCTCCGCACGCGCAGGGCCACCAGCAGCAGCGAGATGTCCGCCGGGCCCACGCCGCTGATGCGCTGCGCCTGCGCCAGCGTCGCCGGTCGGATTTTTTGGAGTTTCTGCCGGCTTTCCGCGCGCAGGCCCGCCACGGCGGCGTAGTCGAAACCCGCGGGCAGGTTCACATTTTCGAGATGGCGCATTTTTTCGACCTGGCGCAGCTCGCGCTCCAGATACCCCCGGTAGCGCACGCGGTAAATGACTTCGTCGCGCACCGGCGAGGGGAGCGCAAGGAATTCCGCCGGCATTTCGGGAGGCAGAACTTCCTGGCGATGGAGTGGGGTGCCTTTTTCGGATTCATTCCCCTCGCCTGCTTCACACCCTTCGCCGTTGCCCTCGGACCTGTCCGGCAATTCAGTGAAGATTCGCCGGATTTTTTCAGCCAACGTTACGCCTTTAACCTTTTCTTGTTCAAAGAGTTGAATCCATTTTTCCGTGACTGTTTTCTTCTCCCGCATCCGCGCCAGGCGCTCTGCAGGCATCAGTCCATGCCGGGCGGCGTGGTCCAGCAGGCGCAGTTCGGCGCTTCCATGGTTGAAGAGCAGCCGATATTCGGCCCGGCTGGTAAACATCCGGTAAGGCTCGGTGGTCCCTTTGGTGACAAGGTCGTCCACCAGCACACCGATGTAGCCTTCATGGCGGCCGATGATAAAGGGAGCTTCTCCTCGAGCTTTGAGAACCGCATTGATGCCAGCGACCAGCCCCTGGCTGGCGGCCTCCTCGTAGCCGGAGGTGCCGTTGATCTGACCGGCGAAGAAGAGGCGCTCGACCTTTTTGGATTCCAACGAAGGGTAGAGCTGGGTAGGGGGCGCAAAGTCGTATTCGACGGCATAGGCCGGACGTAGCATCACCGCGTGTTCAAGTCCGGGGATGCTGTGAAGCACCTGCTGCTGGACCTCGAAGGGCAGGGAAGTGGATAGGCCATTGATGTACCACTCGTCGGTATGGCGCCCTTCGGGTTCGAGGAAGAGCCGGTGTGAGGACTTGTCGGCGAAGCGGACGAATTTGTCCTCGATGGATGGACAATACCGGGGCCCCACCCCTTCAATCTCGCCGGCATACATGGCGGAAAGGTGCAGATTCTCGCGGACGATGCGGGCGGTGTCGGCGCTGGTGTCCGTCATCCAGCAGGAGACTTGGTTCTGCCCCGGTACCCAGCCCAGCATCTCCTGGTCTGGTCGATGTTCCACGTGGAACAATGGTCCTCTGCTTCCCGTCACGCCGTTTAGGGAGGGTTCCACGTGGAACATGGCTTCGGGGGACATCCCGTATCGGGTATCGTAAAAGGCGAAAAGCGTCGGTTCCGGGTCGCCGGGCTGTTCACGGCATTGGGCGAAATCGATACTCGACCCAAGAATGCGCGGCGGCGTCCCGGTCTTGAGCCGCTGGAGCTCGATGCCAACCTCGATGAAACTACTTGAGAGGCTTTTCGCCGAGAAGTCTCCCAGCCTGCCGCCTTCGTTCTTGTTTCGACCGATGTGCATCAATCCGCGGAGAAATGTCCCGGTCGTGACCACGACGGCCTTCCCATAAAACTCCAGGTCCAGGTTTGTCCGCACGCCCGCCACCACCCCAGCCTCAAAGATCAGGCCGGTCACGAGCGCCTGAAACAGCGTCAGATGGGGTTGAAGTTCGAGGACGTGTTTCATCCGGAATTGATAGGCCTTCTTGTCGCATTGCGCGCGTGGGCCATGGACCGCCGGCCCCTTCGAGGCATTGAGTAGTCGGAACTGGATGGCCGTCACATCCGTATTCAGCGCCATCTCCCCGCCCAAGGCGTCAATTTCGCGGACCATGTGCCCTTTCGCTTGCCCGCCAATTGCCGGGTTGCAGCTCATCTGGGCGATGGTGTCGATATTGCCCGACAGCATCAGCACATCCGCTCCCATTCGAGCCGCTGCCAGCGCCGCCTCGCAGCCAGCATGCCCCGCCCCACAGACAATCACGTCATAGGGTCTGGCCTTGCCGATTCGAAGCTCTTTTTGGGACATTATCATTAAAGACAGAATTGTCTGTTCTTATTCACAAGCTAATAACAACCCCGGCTCGCGGTGTGGCATTCTATGGCTGTGGAAGAAACGGTGTTCATGTGCAGAATGTGGCCGAACAGGCTATTTTATTGGCTCTAAACTTGTCGAATTCATTTTGACCCGCAGACTGAAGCAATGCTTCGCCTGCGCCTAAAAATTTTTCTGCCGCTCTTGCTGTCGGGTCTTGTGGTCCTTCATCTATCCGGCTGCGCCACCACTGGTGAGCCGCAGACCGTGCCGGCCTGCGATTGCCCGCAGGAGCCGGAGCCCGCGGGAGAATGATCTTCTGCCTAACCGAAATTATTTTCCGATACAGAAGCTGGCAAACAGGCGATCCAGCATCGCCTCGTTATCCACCCGGCCGATGATTTCACCCAAGGCTTCGAGTACCTGGCGCAAATCGCTGGCGAGCAATTCAGCAGGGGCGTTATCCGTGATTTTTTTCTGCGCTGACTGGAGCGCGTCCCGAGCTCGACCCAGTGCCGTGACATGCCGGGCAGAAGTTAGCACCAGCTCTTCGTTCGGCATCGCATAGGAGGTTTCCAGCATCTTAATCAGCAAAGACCGAAGGCCTTCAAGTCCTTCACCCGTTATCAAAGACAACCTAACATGTTGATATTCATGAAAAAATGAACTTCTAAAGATAGAGGAAGACAGGTCTGTCTTATTTTCGATGATCACGGTGTTTTTGACATTCATCACCTTCAAAACCTGATTGGGCAATTCTGGAGGCTCTTCAGTGCTATCAAGGACGAGGAGGAGAAAATCCGCCGTGGCGATTTTATCCAGCGATCGGGAAACTCCTTCGCGCTCGATGGGGTCGAGTGGCTCGGGACGCAAACCGGCGGTGTCGGTGATCTGGATAGAGTAGGGGCCCGCGAGAAAACGCTCCTCCAGAAAATCGCGGGTGGTGCCCGGCTCGGGGCTGACAATGGCCCGCGGGCGACCGAGCAGGGCGTTGAGCAGGCTCGATTTGCCCGCATTGGGCGGCCCGGCGATGACGGCGCTCGCGCCTTCGCGCAACAGCGTGCCGTAACGCGCCGTGTCCAGCAGCCTCTCGACCGCCGTCGTCAATTCCGCCAGCCGCGCCCGCGGCCCCGCCGGGTCTTCCGCCGGCAAATCCTCCTCGGGGAAATCGATATACGCCTCAATCTCGGCCTGAATTTGCAACAGCGTTTCGGAAAACTCCTGCACGCGGCGGCTCAATTCCCCGTCGAGCTGGCGGCGCGCGGCGCGCAAGGCGCCGTCGGAGCGCGCGCGGATGAGGTCTGATACCGCCTCGGCCTGCGAGAGGTCGAGCTTCCCGTTCACAAACGCGGTGCGGGTGAATTCGCCCGGCTGGGCCGGACGGCAGCCGCGCGCGAAAAGGTCCTCGAGGATCCGCCGCACGATGAGCGGGTTGCCGTGGCAGGCGATTTCGAGCAAATCCTCGCCGGTCGAGGAAGCCGGCGCGGCGTAACAGGTGAGAACAATTTGGTCGAGCGCTTCACCGTGGAGTGGATGGTAGCGGCCAAACACTGCCTGGCGGGGTGGGGGAGCCTCCTTCGCGCCGAGCACCGCCGCCGCCAGCAAGGCCGCCAGCGGCCCGCTCGCGCGCACGATGGCGAGCGCCGATTCTCCCGGCGGCGTGGCCGCCGCGGCGATGGTTTCCCCAAGTGGCATGGCGGGCAAGGATGCACGAGGATGCGGCAGGGCTGAAGCCCGAAAAACAAAATTTGGGCGCTGACGTCCACCCCCTTGCCAGCTATGATATAATAAAGAGACCAAAATGGCCACTTACGTCTACGAGACCATCCCGCAAAAACCCGAGGACGCCGTGCGGCGCTTCGAGGTGCGCCAGTCCATGAACGACGCGCCGCTGACGCACGACCCCGAAACGGGCGCGCCCGTCAAGCGCATCATCCTGGGCGGCTTCGGGATCATGACCAAGAACGCGACGCCCGCCGGCTGCGGCGAAGGCGCGTGCGCGATGCCCTCGCCCGGCGGCCATGTGTGCGCCGGTGGATGCTGCTGCCAGAATTAAGTGGCGGCATCCGCCTGTTGGTTGACTTTGTTTCACCTGCCGAGAATTACTTTGCCTCGTGGCCTCCGACTCAAACCATCTCCGCCCGCTGCTCAAGCGCTGGTTCGGGTTTGAATCGTTTCGACCGCTTCAGGAAGAAATCATCCGCGACACACTGTCGGACAAAGACGTCTTTGCCGTGCTGCCAACCGGGGGCGGCAAATCGCTCTGCTTTCAATTGCCGGCGCTGGCTCGAGCTGGACTCACCGTCGTCGTTTCACCCTTGATCGCGCTGATGAAAGACCAGGTGGATGCGCTGGAGACGGCGGGGATTCCGGCGACTTTCCTAAATTCGTCGCTACCGCCAGATGAGTCGCGGACGCGACAGCGACGGCTGCACCAAGGTGAATACCGCCTGCTCTATGTTGCGCCCGAGCGGTTGATGCTGTCGGGCTTTCTCGAATCTCTCCGCGGGTGGTCCGTGAATTTGTTCGCCATTGATGAAGCGCATTGCATCAGCGAGTGGGGCCATGATTTCCGTCCGGAATACCGCAAGCTACAGGAACTGCGGCGCCTCTTTCCGTCCGTCCCGTTTCTGGCGCTGACCGCCACGGCGACCGAGCGGGTCCGCGACGACATCGTGCGCCAGTTGCATCTGCGCCAGCCAGCCTTGTATGTGGCCAGTTTCAACCGGCCAAATCTGCGCTACCGCGTGGTTGCGAAAAGCGGCAGCTACGCCCAGACGCTGCGCTTCGTGCGCGAACGGCGCGGTGAAAGCGGCATCATTTATTGCCATTCACGCAAGAGCACGGAAAGCGTCGCACGCCGGCTGGCGGCCGACGGCATCAAGGCCGCCTTTTACCACGCAGGCCTCGAAGCCAAGGAGCGCAGCCGCAGCCAAAGCGACTTCCTCCGCGATAAAATCCAGGTGATCTGTGCCACCGTGGCCTTTGGCATGGGCATCAACAAGTCTAACGTGCGTTACGTCATCCACTATGACCTGCCGAAGAACATCGAAGGTTATTACCAGGAAACCGGCCGGGCCGGCCGCGACGGGCTGCCTAGCGAGTGCTTGTTGCTCTACAGCCCGGGCGACCGCATTAAACAACTGCGGTTTATCGATGAAATGCCCGACGAAGTAGAACACGCCAACGCTCGCGCGCAACTTGAGCAGATGGTGGCCTACGCGGAAGCTGGCAGCTGCCGGCGGAAATTTCTCCTGGGTTATTTTGGCGAGCAGTTTCCGGCGGATAACTGCGGCGCGTGCGACAACTGCCTTGCTCCTGCCCGAAAATTTGTTCCCGGCCCGCTTCGCGAAGATTGGAACGCCACCCTCGCGGCGCAAAAATTTCTCTCCTGCATCTACCGGGTCCGTGAGAAAAGCGGTTTCGGCGTGGGCTTGTCGCACCTCGCGGACGTGCTCTGTGGCAGCCAATCCGCCAAAGTACTGAAGTGGAGTCATCAAGAGCTTTCCACTTATGGCATCGGGCACGAGCTGAAGCGGGAAGAGTGGACCGCCGTTGGCCGCGAACTCGTTCAACTGGGCTATGTGCGGCAGAACACCGACCAGTATCCGGTCGCCGAGCTGACGGCGCAAGGCCGCCGGGCGTTGAGCACGCGCGAACCCATTGAGCTGGCCGATCCGCGCGGGCAAAGCCGGTCGCGCCGCGAACTTTCGTCCGTCGGTAACGTGGCGGGCACCGGAGAAATTGCGCACGACGAATTCTTGTTTGAAAAACTGCGCCAATTGCGACGGCGTCTGGCCGATGAGCGCGACGTTCCCGCCTACATCATCTTTTCCGACGCGTCCCTGCGGGAGATGGCCGCGCGATGCCCGCGCGACGAGGCCGCCTTCTCGACGATTGCCGGCGTGGGCGAGAAAAAGCTGCGCGAATTTGGCGCCTTGTTCATCGCGGAAATTTCCGCCCACGCGCCCTCGGCCGGCGGCGAAACCGACATAAACTCCATTTATCTGTGACCAAACCCGAATCCATCCGCCTGCGCGGCGTGCGCCAGAACAACCTGCGCGGGCTGAGCCTCAATTTGCCGCTGGGGAAATTGATCGTCGTCACTGGGCTCTCCGGCGCGGGCAAGTCGTCGCTGGTGTTCGAGACGCTGCACGCCGAGGGCCAGCGGCGCTACGTCGAGACCTTCAGCGCCTACACGCGCCAGTTTCTCGAGCGGCTGGACCGCCCGCGGGTGGATTCGATCGAGAACATCCGTCCGTCCATCGCCATCGAGCAGACCAACACGGTCAAGACCTCGCGCTCGACCGTCGGCACGATGACCGAGCTGTGCGACTACTTCAAGGCCTGGTGGCCGCACGTCGCACGCCTGCACGACCCGGACACGGGCGAAATCATCGCCGACGACAACCCGCGCACCATCTGGCAGCACGCGCGGGAAAAATGGCCCGTCGGCACGACGGCCCTCGTCGCCTTCGCCGTGCGCAAACCGAAGTCGTTGCAATGGCCGGAAATTTTCGCGCCGCTGCGCACCCAGGGCTACACGCGCGCCGTGCTGGACACGGGAACAAAGAAAAAAGACGCGGCCAAAGTCGAACGCCTTGACGAACTGGAAAAATCGGCCGCAAAGCTGCCGGATGGTGCGACCTTGCTCGTGATTCAGGACCGCGTGGCGCTGGAGCCGGCGAATGAAACGCGCTTTCTCGAAGCCGCGCGCACCGCGCTGCATTTCGGCCAGGGCGCACTGCGGCTGCTTGATGAAACCGGCGCGGAGCTGGGGCGCTTTTCCGAAGGGCTGCACTCGCCGCACACCGACCGCAAGTTCCGCCCGCCGACACCCGCGCTGTTTTCCTTCAACTCGCCCATCGGCGCCTGCCCCCGCTGCCGGGGCTTCGGCCGCGTCATCGAACTCGATGAGCGACTCGTCCTCCCGAATCCAAAACTCACCATCGCGGGCGGCGTCATCCGGCCATTTCAGGGCGAAGTTTATGGCGAGAGCCAGCGCGACCTGCTGCGCGCCTGCGCGAAAAACAAAATCCCGACCGACGTGCCGTGGCGCGACCTCACCGTCGCGCAACGCGAGTTCGTGATGGCGGGCGAGCCGGGATACCGCGAGGGCACCTGGCAGAAGCATTGGTACGGCGTCCGCCGGTTTTTCACCTGGCTCGAAAGCCAGACGTATAAAATGCACGTGCGCGTGTTCCTGTCGAAGTATCGCGCATATTCGACCTGCCCGGATTGCCGCGGCGCGCGCCTGCAGCCCGAGGCGCTGTGGTGGAAATGGCGCGGACACACCTTGCCGAATTTATACCAGCTGCCAGTGAGCGAGTTGCTGGCGCTGCTCGAAAAGGAGGGCGGGGCAGGGGAGTCGCGGCCCAAAATCGAGGCGCACCAAAAAGACCTCGCCTACGAAGGCATTCTCACGCGCCTGCGCTACCTGCGCGAAGTCGGCCTCGGCTATCTCACGCTCGACCGTTCGACGCGCACGCTCTCCGGCGGCGAGACCGAGCGCGTGAACCTCACCACGTGCCTCGGCTCCGCGCTGGTCGAGACGCTCTTCGTGCTCGATGAACCGAGCGTCGGCCTGCACCCGCGCGATATTCACCGGCTCATCAGCATCCTGCGCCGCCTTGCCGACCAGGGCAACACGGTCGTCGTCGTCGAGCACGACGAGGCAGTGATGCGCGCCGCGGACCATCTCGTCGAAATCGGCCCGCATCCCGGCAAGCGCGGCGGCCGCCTCGTCTTTGGCGGCTCCCTGGCCGCAATGTTGAAGTCCCAGACCAGCCTGACCGGGCAATATTTGAGCGGCCGCAAAACCTTGTCGCCGCCGGCAAAGCGGCGGGGGGTGAATCCAAAAAATAAATCGGCGAAAACTTTCCTGGAGCTGCACGGCGTGACGCTGAACAATCTGCGCGAGCTGGACGTGGCGATTCCGCTGGCGCGGCTCGTCGGGCTGTGCGGGGTGTCCGGCTCGGGCAAGAGCACGCTGCTCGAGCGCGCGCTTTACCAGGGCCTGCGCGTGCGGCGGGGCGAGCCGGCCGAAGATCCCGCGCGCATCGCGTCGGTGCAAATGCCGAAGTTCGACGAACTGGTGCTGGTGGACCAGTCGCCGGTCAGCCGCACGCCGCGCAGCAACGCCGCGCTCTATTGCGGCGCGTGGGAGGGCGTCCGCGAATTGTTCGCCGCGGGCGAGGCGGCGCGGTCGGCGGGATTCACCGCGCGCGATTTTTCCTTCAACGCGGGCGAAGGCCGCTGCCCGCACTGCCAGGGGCTCGGCAGCGAGCGCGTCGAGATGCAGTTCATGAGCGACCTCTACGTGCCGTGCCCGGAATGCGGCGGCAAGCGCTTCAAGCCCGAGGTGCTGGCCTGCGCGTGGAACGGGCGCAGCGTGGACGAGGTGCTCGCGATGGAAGTCGGCGAGGCGGCCAAGTTTTTCGCGGCGCACCAGGAAATCGCGCCGCGCCTCGGCGCGCTCATCGAAGTCGGCCTGGCCTACCTGCCGCTCGGGCAGCCGCTCAATACGCTCTCCGGCGGCGAGTCGCAACGCCTCAAGCTCGTGCGCTACCTCGGCGGGCTGAAGGAATCCGCCGGGCCGTCGCTGCTGCTGCTCGACGAGCCGACCACCGGCCTGCACCGCGACGACGTGGGCCGCCTGCTGCTCGTGCTGCAGCGCCTCGCCGACCGCGGCCATACGGTGGTCGTGGTGGAGCACCAGCCCGATGTGCTCGCGGCGTGCGACTGGCTGATCGAGCTCGGCCCCGAGGCTGGCGCGCAGGGTGGCCGCATCGTCGCCGAAGGCCCGCCGGAAAAATTGGCCGCGGACAAAACCGCCACCGCGCCCTTTTTGAAAAGGGCGCTGGAGGAAAACCAAACCGACCATGCCCGCGCCGAAATTTCCACGCCGCCGCTTGCTCAACTCCAAACCCGCAACCCGAAACTCGCAACCTCCTTGCGCATCACCGGCGCGCGCGAACACAATTTAAAAAATATTTCGCTCGAAATCCCCCGGCGGAAATTCGTCGCGGTCACCGGCGTGTCCGGCTCCGGCAAATCCTCCCTCGCGTTCGACATCATTTTCGCCGAAGGCCAGCGGCGGTTCATGGAAAGCATGTCGTCGTATGCGCGCCAATTCGTCGAGCAGCTGCCGCGGCCCGACGTGGACGAAGTCGCGGGCCTGCCGCCGACCGTCGCCATCGAACAGCGCGTGACGCGCGGCGGGCGCAAGAGCACGGTGGCGACGGTCACGGAAGTCGCGCCCTACCTGCGGCTGCTCTATGCCCGGCTCGGCGTGCAGCACAGCCTCGCCACGGGCAAGCCGCTTGTGGCGCTGGGTCGCACGGAAATTGCCCGGCGGTTGCGCGCGGAAATCCCGAAGCAAAAGCGCGCGCCGCATCTTTACCTCTTCGCCCCGCTGGTGCGCGGGCGCAAGGGCCATCACCAGCCGCTCGCCGACTGGGCGCGCCGCCAGGGCTACGCCCTGCTGCGCTGCGACGGCGAAATTATTTCCGTCGATAAATTCCAAAAGCTCGACCGTTATCGCGAGCACGATGTCGAGGTGGCCATCGCGGACTTCGGCACGAAGTCCGCCCAGAAAATTCCCCCGGCGGAAATCGGCCGCGTGCTCGACACCGCGCTCAAGCACGGCTCGGGCGCGTGCTTCCTGCTCGACCCGGCGCGCGGCGGCCCGGTGTGGTTCTCGATGACGCGCACCGACCCGGCCACGGGCGAGGCGTACCCCGAACTCGATCCGAAGCATTTTTCGTGGAATTCCGCGCGCGGCTGGTGTCCGCGCTGCCGCGGGCATGGGCGGCTCTATGCGGAAGTTGAAGCCAGCGAAGATCCGTACGCCGAGGCCCCGAGTTACGCCGAGCCGCTCGAGGAAGTCTGCCCGGACTGCCAGGGCGCGCGGCTCAATCCCATTTCCCGCGCGGTGAAGCTGCCGTTCCGCCACGGCGCCGCGCAATCGCTGCCGGACTTGCTCGCGCTTACGCCGGACAATTTGCTCAAGGGGCTCAAACATTTGCAGCTCGACGCGCGCGGCAAGCTCATTGCCGGCGAAATTCTGCCGCAGATGGCCGAGCGCCTGAAATTCCTCGACCGCGTGGGGCTCGATTATCTCACGCTCGACCGCTCCGCCGACACGCTCTCCGGCGGCGAGGCCCAGCGCATCCGGTTGGCGGCGCAACTCGGTTCGAACCTCGCCGGCGTGCTCTACGTGCTCGACGAGCCGTCCATCGGCCTGCACGCGCGCGACAACGCGCGCCTGCTCGAATCGCTGCGGCTGCTCCAGCGCAAGGGCAACTCGCTGCTGGTGGTCGAGCACGACGAGGACACGCTGCGCCAGGCCGACCAGGTGCTCGACCTCGGCCCCGGCGCGGGCACGCACGGCGGCCGGCTCGTCGCGCAAGGGCCGGTGCGCGAAATCCTGCGCCACCCGGAATCGCTGACGGCGAAATTTTTGCGCGAGGGCCTGAAGCATCCCCGCCGCGGCGCCTGGCGCAAGCCCCCCGAAAAAAACGCGGCGAACGAATGGCTCACCGTCCGCGGCGCAACCTGGCGAAACCTCAAGGGCGACGATGCGCATTTTCCGCGCGGGCGGCTGATGGTCGTCTGCGGGCCCTCCGGCGCGGGCAAAAGCACGCTGGTGCGCGACGTGCTCGAGCCGGCGGCATCCTTTGCGGCGAAGCACCGCCTCGCCAAATTCGAATGGAAGGCCGCCGCCGCCTCGGGACGATTTCCCGCCGTGGCCAAGGGCGCGCCGCCGCCGTGGCGCGAAGTGCTCGGCGCGGGCGCGTTCCGCGCGGTTATCGAAGTCGGCCAGGACCCCATCGGCCAGACGCCGCGCTCGACGCCCGCGACTTACATCGGCGCATTCGACCATATCCGCCATCTCTTCGCGCAACTGCCCGAGGCGCGCCTGCGCGGCCACACCGCGGGCTGGTTTTCCTTCAACACCAAGGGCGGGCGCTGCGAACGCTGCGCGGGCGCCGGGCGCATCCGGCTCGAAATGAGTTTCCTGCCGGAGGCATGGCTGCCGTGCGACGAATGCAATGGCGACCGCTACGGGCCGGAATTGCGCGAACTGCGCTGGAACGGCCGCAACCTCGCGGAGGTGCTGCGACTGTCGTTCGAAGAGGCCGCGGAATTTTTCTCCGCGCACCGCAAGCTCAAGGCGCTGCTCGATTTGATGGTCGAGACCGGCCTCGGCTACCTCACGCTCGGACAGAGCAGCCCGACGCTCTCCGGCGGCGAGGCGCAGCGCCTTAAACTCGTGAGCGAACTCGCCCGCGGCCTGCCCAACCCGCGCGACGGCGTGCATGCGGGGAAACATCTATACATCCTCGAAGAACCGACCATCGGCCTGCACCAGAGCGACGTCGCCCGGCTGATTGATTTGCTGCAACGCCTCGTGGAACAAGGCCACACCGTCATCGTCATCGAGCATCATCTCGACCTCATCGCGGAGGCCGACTGGGTGTTGGAGCTCGGTCCCGATGGCGGCGAGGCCGGCGGGCGCATTCTTTACCAAGGCCCGGTGGCGGGCCTGGCCAAGCACAAAAATTGCCCCACGGCACCCTGGCTGCAGACGAAATTAGCTTTCTAGCACTGGTGCAATAAGGACTACTGCTGGCGGGTTTTTGGGCCAAAAAAGTGGGCCCGCCCATTTGACGAAACCTTGTTTCAGGCCTAGGTTGGGGTTGTGAGGCTCGCAGCTGAAAAAGCCCAAGAGAGCCCACCGGACGACCCGCCCGCAACACCAAGCCAACGGAAGCAAGCAACCA
>DASZWY010000212.1:0-3808 GCA_035546135.1 Opitutales bacterium | reverse complement strand
AACGCGCAGAAACAGGCCGACAACATCGAGCGCCTGACGCTCGACGGCGTCGCCGGCATCGCGGTGAGCTGCTCCGACGCCAACAAGGTCACCGACGCCATCAACGGCGCGGTGCAGCACGGCATCCCCGTGGTGACGTTCGACTCCGACGCGCCCAAGAGCCAGCGTTTTGCGATTTACGGCACGGACGACGAGGCCTGCGGCCAGCAGGTGATGGCCGAACTGGCGAAAATCATGGACGGCAAGGGCGTCGTCGCCATTCTCGCGGGCAACCCGAACGCGCCGAATTTGCAAAAGCGCGTGCAGGCGGTGAAGGACGAGGCGAAGAAGTATCCCGGCATTTCCATCCTCACGGTCATCAACCACAAGGAGACGGCGGCGGACGCGGCGGCGGCGGTCGAGCAGGCGATGCAGGCCAACCCGCAAATCACCGGCTGGGCGATGGTCGGCGGCTGGCCGCTCTTTACGGACAACGCGCTGAAGTGGGCGCCGGGCACGGTCAAGGTCGTCGCGGTGGACGCCCTGCCCGCGCAACTGGCCTATGTGCGCGACGGCCACGTGCAGGAACTCCTCGCGCAGCAGTGCTACGAGTGGGGCAACACCTCCGTGCAATTGCTGGTGGACAAAATCGTGAACAACCAAACGCCGCCCGCGCCTTTCGTCGCCAGCCCGCTCATCCCCGTCACCAGGGACAACGTCGAGGACTATTCGAAGAACTGGGACAAGTGGCTGCCGAAGAAGTAGCGTGGCGTTTCTCGAGTACCATAATATCACCAAGCGCTTTCCCGGCGTGCTCGCGCTGGACGGCGTGAGCGTGAGCATCGAGCGCGGGGCGTGCCATGCGCTGGTCGGCGAAAACGGCGCGGGCAAAAGCACGCTGGGGAAAATTTTGGCGGGCGTGTATCAGGCCGACGGCGGCGAAATCCGCCTCGACGGCCAGGTGATTCATCCGGCGTCGCCGCACGCCGCGCGCGAACTGGGCATCGCGATGGTGCACCAGGAGCTGGCGTTTTGCCCGAATCTGAGCGTCGAGGAAAATTTGTGCCTGGGCGACCAGCCGCGCGGGGCTCTCGGGTGGGTCAACCGCCGCGAATTGCGCGCGCGCGCCACAGCGATGCTCGCGGAAATCGGCGCGGCCATCGATCCCGCGGCGATTATTGGCACGCTTTCGACCGGGCAGGAACAGCTCGTGCAAATCGCCGCGGCGGTGGGCACGGGGGCGCGCGTCGTCATCATGGATGAGCCGACGAGTTCGCTTTCGCTCGGCGAAACGCGCGAGCTTTACCGCCTCGTGCGCGCGCTCAAGGCCCGCGGCATCACGCTTATTTACGTCTCGCACCGGCTCGAGGAAATTTTCGCGCTCTGCGACGCCGTGACGATTTTGCGCGACGGCCGCCACGTCGCCACCGAGCCCATCGGCGAATCCAGCCCGCAGCGCATCGTGCGGCAGATGATCGGGCGCGAACTGCTGGTGCGCGAGCCGGAGCATTTGAAAAAACCGCCAGGCGACCCGAAGCTGCAAGTCGCCGATTTGTCCTCGCCGGGAAAATTTCAAGGCATCAACTTCTCCGTGCACGCGGGCGAAATCGTCGGGCTGGCGGGGCTGGTGGGCGCCGGACGCAGCGAAGTCGCGCAGGCAATTTTCGGCCTGGACCCGCACGCCACCGGCACCGTTATGCTGCACGGGCGCGCGCAGCGCCTCGGCTCCATCCGCGCGGCGCTGGCGGCGAAAACGGGCCTCGTGCCCGAGGACCGCAAGCGGCAGGGCTTGGTGCTTTCGCTGAATTGCCGCGAGAACACGTCGCTGGCGGCGTTGCCGATGCTCACCCGGCTCGGCTGGGTCAACCGGCGTGCGGAGCGCGAACTCGCCGGGCGCTATGCGCGGCGGCTGCGCGTGAAATCGCCGTCGCTCGAGACTTCCATCGCCACGCTCAGCGGCGGCAACCAGCAGAAAATCGCGCTGGCCAAATGGATTGCGCGCGAATGCGACGTGCTCATCGTGGACGAGCCGACGCGCGGCATTGACGTCGGCGCGAAGGCGGAAATTTACCAGTTGCTCGACGAGCTGGCGGGCGAGGGCAAGGCCGTGCTGGTGATTTCGTCGGAATTGCCGGAACTCATCGGCCTGTGCGGCCGGATTCTGGTGATGCGCGAGGGAAAACTCGCGGGCGAGCTGCCGCGCGCGGAATTTTCGGAGGCGGCGCTGATGGGCCGGATGGCCGGCGTCGCGGCAACGGCGGCGTGATTATTTCGCCGCCATGGCGCCGCCGGCGGCAGCGGCCTCGGCGCCATCGGTGGCAACGCTCTTTTGCGCCGGAGGCGGATTGGTGGGGTTGCCCGGGCCCAGGCCGCCCATGACTTGCTGGAGAAACGCCTGGGCCGCAGCGAGCTCGGTGGCGTCGAGCTTGCCATCGCCGTCCCGGTCAAACTGCCGGACGATTTGCGCGCGCAATTGGTCCACCGCCGCGGGGTCGGATTTGGCGGGCGCATCCTTGGCGCTGAACAGAAAATCGTGGAGTTTGGCGAGTTCGTCGGCGTTGAGCGTGTCGTTCGGGTTTTTGCCGAAATTGGCGAGGATGAGCCCGCGCAAGCCGAAGAGCACGCCGCTGATGTTGGTGCCGCCACCCCCGGCCCGGCCCGCCCGCCCGCCGGGCCGCGCACCGAGCGCATTGGCAAACAGCGCACGCGCCTCGGCCACTTCGGAAGCGTCGAGGCGGCCATCCCGGTTTTTGTCGAAGCGCTCGATAAGCATCTGACGGGTGGTTCGGGTAAAGTTGTTTTCCGCGGCGCGGTCCACCGGCGCCGGCGGCGCAGCCGGTGTGGGTGGCGGCGGAGTGGCCGGGGGAGGCGGCGTGGCCTGCGGCGGGGTTTGCGCCGGAACAGTTGGCTTCGGTCCAAAGGGGTTGGCGGGAATTGCCGGAGCCGGCGCATTGGCTGCCGACAGGCCGGGCATCAAGGCGGCAAAAAGCATCCCGACGGTTATTCTTAAATATTTGGCTTTCATGGAGATGGGGCAGGATGGCGCAGCGGCGCGAAGGGGCGGGACGCGAGATAATCCCTGACAGACGGGGTGCTAACGTAGTATACAGTCCATCAAACCAGCATTCGTTTTCAAAGTTTCCCTGCAACTGCGGACCTGGCCGCCGCCCGGCCCGGTCCGCGCCCACTTTTCCTATCCGTCGTTCCGCCCGTGTATCAACTCAATTTCAGCGACCAGGCGATGGCCGAACTCAAACGGCTGCCCAAAACCGCCCAACTCTTGTTGATGGAGCAAATGAGCGCCATCCATCCCGACGAACTGAACCGCGGCGCGGAGCACATGGGGCGCTTTTCGCGCGAAGGCAAAATTTTCCACCGGCTCCGCGCAGGCGAGTTCCGCATCTATTTCGAGGCGATGGGCGAGACCCTCTACATGCACTACATCCTGCACCAGCATTCGCTGGCGGATTTCGTGTTCCGCTTCAAGCTGCCGTTCACGGAAGAGACGCTCATCGAACAGCACCAGTCGTTTTGGAAATACCTCGAAGGACTGAAAAAGTAGCGTCGGGACCAAGGCTGAGCAAGGCCTAGATGGCGACGGCCCAAAGTGAGACACTTCTGGGCCTAGCCAGGGTTTGACAGGGGTGGCGTTTGCTTGTTTCCTTGTCATCAGCCATTTACCCGGTTCTGCCGGGTTGACGCCATGCGCATTGTACCCAATCCGCCGCCCGAGGACGACGAGGCTCCGACCCCGGCGCCCGCGGCGATGAAATACCGCAACCCGGAGGAGGCCGCGCGGATTTACTTCCTGCCGAACCTGTTCACGGCG
>DASZWY010000211.1:0-4814 GCA_035546135.1 Opitutales bacterium | reverse complement strand
ACGTTCCAGTCCATTGCCCGCGCCATCATTTACCAGCAGCTTCACAGCAAGGCCGCGGGAACAATTTTCGGCCGCTTTGTCGCCTTGTTCGACAAGCCGGGCAACAAATTCCCCGAGCCGGCGGACGTGCTGATGCTCCCCAAGCGCAAACTGCGCAGCGCGGGGCTGTCCGAGGCCAAGGCCAACGCCGTCATGGACCTGGCTCGCCGCGCCCACGCCGGTCTTGTGCCCACCCTCGACCAATGTGACGGGCTTTCGGATGCCCAGCTCGTCGAAGTCTTCACCGCGATCAAGGGCGTCGGGCCCTGGACAGTCGAAATGCTGCTGATTTTCAACCTTGGCCGGCCCGACGTGCTGCCGCACCACGACCTCGGCGTGCGCCGCGGCTTCCAAATCGCGCACAAACTCCGCAAAATGCCCAGCCCGGAACGCGTGGCGCGCGACGGCAAAAAGTGGGCGCCCCACCGCACGCTGGCCGCCTGGTATCTCTGGCGCGCCACTGACAGCGCCAAGCCCGCCGCAAAGAAAAGTAAAAAATAGGCAACGAACGGGCGAAAGGGCATTTTGGGCTGGCGTCGGCGTTTTTCCACGGCAAGTTTGGTTTTTTTTAACTTCAACCAAAATCAATGCCCATGAGCGCCAACACCATTTGCTGGGTGGATATTCCCGTCGCCAATCTTGCCCGCGCGATTAAATTCTACGCCGCCGTCCTCGGCGAAAAAGTCACCAAGGAAAAAATGCCCGGCATGGAATTCGGCCTCTTGCCGCACGCAAACCAGAATGTCTCCGGCTGTCTGGTCAAAATGTCCAAGAACAAGCCTTCGAAAAACGGGCCGCTGGTTTACCTGAGTGTCGAGGGCCGGCTCGATGCCGCGCTCAAGGCCGTGAAAAAAGCCCGGGGCAAGGTCCTGGTCGACAAGCACCAAATCGGGCCCTACGGCTTCCGCGCCGTCATCCTCGACTCGGAAGGCAACCGCATCGCGCTTCATTCGTCGAAGGAATAAGCCGCGGTGCCGCCAGGGTCGGTGATAAAGTATCCGTGACATCCGGGCCGTCCGTGGTCTTTAATCTGCGGGCATGACTTGGACGCCTGTTTTGACCGCCTTCACCGCGGTGCTTACCGCGCAGGTGGCGGTGGACACCTGGCTCGACGCCCTCAACCGCCGCTACGTCCGCGCCCATGCGGTCGCCCCGCCGGCGGCGCTGCGCGAAGTGATGGACGACGCCACCTACGCCCGGGCGGTCGAGTACACGCTCGCCAAAAATTCCTTTGGCCAGTGGGAGGCCTGGTATGATGCCGCGTGGCTTTTCGCCTGGCTAGGGCTGGGCCTGTTGCCGCCGCTTTATCATTACTTGGCCGGCGCTTTTGGCGCTTCCATTACCGGGCAATCGGCCACGCTTTGCGCGCTGGGCCTGCTGCTGGCGGTTCCGAGCCTGCCCTGGCAATGGGCCGCGCAATTCCGGCTCGAGGCGCGGTTTGGGTTTAATAAGAGCACGCCGAAACTCTGGGTCGTCGATTTGCTGAAAAGCACCGCGCTGGGCTTGGTGATTGGTTTTCCGCTGCTATGTCTGGTGCTGTGGTTTTTCCGCTGGCAGCCGCAGTGGTGGTGGCTGTGGGCGTGGGGCGCGCTGCTGATTTTCCAACTGGTCATGGTGGCGCTGGCGCCGCGCCTTATTCTGCCGTTGTTCAACAAATTGACGCCCATGCCCGCGGGCGAACTCCGCGAACGCCTGCTCGCCCTCGCCCAGCGCACCGGTTTCCGCTGCTCCGCGATTGACGTCATGGACGGCAGCAAGCGCTCGTCGCACTCGAATGCCTTTTTCACCGGCTTTGGCCGTTTCCGCCGCATCGTGCTTTACGACACCCTCATTGCCCAACTCTCCGCCCGCGAACTCGAGGCCGTGCTCGCCCACGAAATCGGCCATTACCGCCGCGGGCACGTGCCGAAGATGCTCGCCTTCTCCGCGCTCACGTCGCTGGCCGGCCTCGGGGTCGTCGCGTGGCTAGCGGGCCAAAATGGATTTTACGAAGGCTTTCGTTTTTCACCGGCGGACGGCATGCCGGCGGCGCTCTTGCTCTTCCTGCTGATTGCCGGGCTCGTCACCTTCTGGCTGCATCCGGTGGGCAACTGGTGGTCGCGCCGCCATGAATACGAGGCCGACGCCTTTGCCCGCGCGGCGCTGGGCGAGGCCGCGCCGCTGGTGGGCGCGCTGCGCAAGCTGCACGAAAAGAATCTCAGCAACCTCACGCCGCATCCGGCCTTTTCCTTTTTCCATTACTCGCATCCGACGCTGCTGGAACGCGAGGCGGCGTTGAAACAGTCCGCGCCGGCATGAAATTTTTCCGCCAACGCCAGTTCCTGCTGTGCGGCGCGCTGTGCGGCGGGCTCCTGCTGGGTTCCTGCCGGAAAAACGATGCGGTTGCCACGCCGGTGGCCACCGTTGCGTCCACGCCCGGCGCGGTCGTCACGCTCCGCCTGGCCACTTACAACGTCCGCAATTACAATTCGATTGACCGGCGCATGGACGGCGAATTCACGCCGCACTGGCCCAAGCCCGAGGAGGAAAAGACCGCCCTGCGCGCCGTCATCCTGGCCGGGCACCCCGACGTGCTCGCGCTGGAGGAGATGGGCGCCAACGGCGAGCTCGCCGAACTCGCGCACGACTTGGCCGCCCAAGGCCTCAACTATCCCTACACCGCGCTCGTGCTCGGCCCGGACGCCGACCGCCACGTCGCGCTGCTTTCGCGCGTTCCATTTGCCGCGGTGCATCCGCACGAAAATATCCCCTTTAAATACAAGGGGCAGGTGGATGCGGTGAAACGCGGCCTGTTGGAGGTGGACTTTCTCACCAACGGCCAGCCGTGGGCGCTTTATGTCGTCCACCTGAAAAGCCGGCTGACCGAAACCGCCGTCGACCCGCAAAGCGCCGCCGAGCGCGAAGGCGAGGCCCGGGCCGTACGCGATGTTGTGCGCAAGGAGCAACCGCTCGAGGATAACGCGCTCGTCGCCGTGGCCGGCGATTTCAACGATTCGCGCGACTCCCCGGCGCTCAAGCGCTTTACGGAGTTGAACGGCCAGCCCTTGTTAAAAATCGCGCCCGCCGCCGATTCGCGCGGCGAGACCTGGACCGCCTCGTTTGGCCAGGCCGATCAATATGACCGCTCCGATTATATTTTATTTTCGCCGGCGCTCGCGCTGTTCCAGAAAAACCGCGGCGGCATCGCGGACCTGCCCGCCAGCCTCAAGGCCAGCGACCACCGCCTCATCTGGGTGGACCTGCAGTTTCCGGCGAAATGACCGATCACTTCTTCCCCTGGGCATTTTTCGCCGCGACCGCCGCGCCGATGATGCCCGCGTTGTTGCCGAGCGCCGCCAGCGCGGTCGCGCACGGCACGGTCAACAACGGCATGAACTTGTCGCCCTTCTTGGCCGCGCCGCCGCCGATGATGATGAGCTCGGGCCAGAGCAGCCGGTGCAAATATTTCAAATAGCGGTCGAAGCGCTTGGCCCAGGCCTTCCACGACAAGTCGTGCTTCTCGCGCGCGCGTTCGGACACGAGGTCCTCGGCGTCGCAAATTTTTCCGGTGTCTTTGTCCTTCATCTTCACGTGGCCGAGTTCGGTGCTCGGCACGAGCATCCCGTTGTAGAAAAATCCGCAGCCAATCCCCGTGCCCACCGTGATGACCAGCACCACCCCGCGCCGGCCCCGGCCCGCGCCGTAGGTCATTTCCGCCAGTCCGGCCGCGTCGGCGTCATTGATCACATGCGCCGGGCAGCCGGTGCGTTCGTGCGCCAGCCGCGCAAAATCCACGCCGATGAGTGTCTCGTCAAGGTTCGCGGCGGTCAGCACGCGGCCATCGTGGATGACCCCGGGAAAACCGCAGCCGATGTGGCCCTTCCATTGAAAATGCTTGGTAATCGCGCTCAATACATCACCAATCGCGGCCGGCGTGGCGGGGTGGGGGGTTTCAATGCGCACCCGCTCACCAATCAACGAGCCTTTGGCGGTATCCACCAAACCGCCCTTGATGCCTGTTCCACCTATATCAATGCCCAGCAACAAGTTGGGATGCATTTTCACTTTTTGCATAACGAATATAAGATTATGAATAGATTGAAAACAGAAAGTTGAGCGGGAAACCAGCGGTGGAGATTAGGTTTTGCCTTGGCTGCCGGACATAAAAAGCATATTTGCTTTGAAAGCGATGCCGAAAAAACTCCGCCCCTCGTTTTCCCCCTATTCCCGGGTGTGCCGCACCTGAAAATAATCGTAAAAAATCCGGAATTTCAGCTTGCGTGACCATCGTTGAATTGATAGAAAAAGACCCGGTTAAAGGAATTCCCCTTTCACCCTTTAGCTCCTTATCCAAAATTTATGACCATGAAACACTTGAAAATTTGTCTTATGGCCCTGTCTGCGCTCTCGCTTGCGCCCTCGCTCCATGCGGCGGCCATGCAGGCAGGCAAGGTTCAGGCTCTCCTCGTTGTGGGTGACGTCGTGGAAGTGGACAGCACCGGCAACCGCAAGACCATCTCCAAGGGTGACAATGTCTCCATCGGCGACACCGTCATCGCGGGCCCCAACAGTGGCGCCACCCTCGTGTTTTCTAACGGCGCCACCATGCGCGTTCGTGAAAACAGCCAGCTCTCGGTCGTCAACTTTCAGCAGGCTCCGTTTGACGAAGCCAAGGAAGGCACCTTTATCCGCCTGCAGCGCGACCCGAGCCAGTCCATCACCAACCTCGACTTGAAAAATGGCACCCTCCAGGGCGAAGTCAAAGCCCTGAACACGGCGGCTGGTTCCCAGTTTAC
>DASZWY010000210.1:0-3099 GCA_035546135.1 Opitutales bacterium | reverse complement strand
GCCCAGCACCAGCGCATAATAAGTTTTGTCCACCTCGCCGTTGGCGAAAGCCTGGCGGCCCTGCGCCGCCGTTTCCTCGTCGAGCGCCGCCAGCACCAGTCCCGAGGTCGGCGAATCAATGCGGTTGAGCAAAAACAATTCCCCGGGCGCATCCGGCGACGCCGGCGACCAATGGTAGCGCTCGCGCTCGTGGTCATAGGCGGCGCGCACCAGCGAAAAATTGCGGTCCACATCCTTGTTCGGGTGCGTCATGATGCCCGCGGGCTTTTCCAGCGCGAGCAGTTTGCCGGCAAGCGCCACCACCCGCGCGGTGTGCGCCAGTGGCAGGATTTTTTCCCAGTCGGGGCTTTCGGTGGCGGCGCTCATTCGTAGAAGAAGGTCACGTGCATGGTGTAGCGCTCGCCGAGCATCGCGCGCATGTCGGGCGTCCATTTCGCATACGGCGCCGGCGATTTCACCGCGTTGAGGCCGAGCAGCGTCGCCCCGCGCGAAGCGGTCGAGCGCTCGACGCGCGCGTCCTCGACTTCGCCCTGCGCGTTGAGCACAAACGCCACCTCGACCTGCGTGCCCCAGTCGCGCGGGCTGAAGTTGAACTGGTCGCAGTGCGCATACCAGTCCGCCGCAATCGCCTCGTACATCAGCGACAGGTATTCGCCAAACGGCGTCAGCTTCGCGTCCTGCGCGTAGTCCAGCCCGCCGAGGTGGGTGCCCTGGATGTTTTTCAGGATGGGCCCGGCGTGCGTTTGGGCGGGCGCGTTGGGCCGCGTGCTGGGCGTGACGGCGGCGGCGCGCTGGGCGACGATTTCCGGCGTCAGCGGCCCCGGGGGCAGTGGACGTTCCTCCTGCTGCGCTTGCACGCTCGGCGGCAGATCGTTGGGCTTCTTAGTGAGGTCGTCGCCGGGTTTTTCAAAGAGCGGCACGCCTTCGCCCGTGGTGGTGGACTTCTCGCCCTCCAGCGCGCGCGGCGCGGAGGCCACTTGCGCCGGCGGCGGCGCAGTCGGCGGGGGGGCCGCGGGCGTGGGCGTCTGCTCCACCGGCTGCGGGCTGGGCGGCGGCGCGGGCGGGGTGGGCGCGCGGCTCGCGCCTTGGATGATTTTCGGCGAATTTTCGAGCGTGCCGTTCACCGCCGGACGGTCGGACTGCCCGTCGGGATTCGGCACCGGCTGGGCCACGCGCTGGTCGCGGTTGGAAATATTGTTCGTCTGCACCGGCTTCGCCACCGGCGCGTTCGGGTTGGCTTCGACAAACCGCAGCGACTGCAGGTCCTCCTTCGTCACCGGCGTCAAATCATACTCCACCGGCGGCGGCGCCACCGTGGCTGGCCCATTCGCGGCCGCGGGCGATTGGATGACCGCCTTATCCAGCCACGGCAGCACCCACGCGAACAGCATCCCGTGAAACAGCAGCGCCAGCAACAGCGCCGAGCCCATCGTCCGCCGGTCCTCGGGCCGCGCCGCGATCAGCTGGTCGAAATCCGTCCACGGACGGAACTCACGCCGGGCGGGCGGGCGCGGGGGCGGCTGGGTCGGCGCGGTCATGATACAGGGAGTCCTCCATTATGGGCGCCGGCCCGGCCGGAAGCAAGGCCAGCGCGCGCAATTGCGCCGCCACCCACTCGAGGGGCAGTCCCATGATGTTGGACAGCGAGCCGGAGTATTTGTGCAAAATCAATTCACGCCCCTCCTGGATGCCGTAGGCTCCGGCCTTGTCCAGCGGGTTCACGATTTCGAAATAACGCGTGATGGCTGCGTCCTCCAGCGGGCGGAAAGTGACGCGGCTCGTCTCGCAATGGGAAATCTCCGGGCCGCCGGGTTTCCGCCACAAGCACACCCCCGTATAAACCGTGTGCGTGCGCCCGGACAATTTTTTCAGCATCGCCCGCGCCTCGGCCAAATCGCGCGGCTTGTTCAGCACCTCGTTATCGAGCGCCACCGTCGTGTCCGCCGCCAGCACCAGCGCCCCCGGATGCCGTTCGCACACCCACGCCGCCTTCAGCGCCGCATTGTGCAGCACCATCGCCCGCGGCTCCGCTGTCGCCTCCTCGTGCTCCACCACCGGCGCGACCACCGCCTCGAACGGCAGACTCAATTTCGCCAGCAACTCCCGCCGCCGAGGAGAAGCCGAGGCGAGGAGGAGGGACGCATTATTTTCGTGATTGGCCATCAACCGTTTTATAATCGGGGAGCGAAATGAATTGGATAACTATTTGACATTTTTACCATCTGGACGTTATCCTGTCCATATGAAAGCTATCACCTACACGGCGGCCCGGGAGAACCTGGCATCGACGATGGATCGGGTCTGCGAAGATTGCGCCCCAGTGGTCATTACTCGCAAGCGCGACCAATCGGTCGTCATGATTTCGTTGTCGGAATACGAGCAGTTAAGCGAGACGGCGCATTTGCTGCGCAGTCCGGCCAATGCCCGTCGTTTGCTCAACTCCATTGCGGCGCTTGAAAAAGGCCGGGGTCGTGCACATAAAATCGATTTGGCCTCATGAACTTGGTTTTCTCCAAGAACGCTTGGGAGGACTATCTTTATTGGCAGGAAACCGACAAGAAGGCCCTGCGCCGTATTCACGAATTACTCAAGGACACGACGCGCAATCCTTTCACCGGCATCGGCAAGCCGGAGCCGTTGCGCCACGCCTTGGCGGGCTATTGGTCGCGGCGCATTACCGACGAACACCGCATGGTGTATAAGGTTGACGGCAACAACCTCATGCTTGCTCAATTGCGGTATCATTACGAATAATCGCACACTTTCCCCATGTCCGCCCCTCTGTCCGATGCCTTGTTCGCGCGCGCGCAGCGCCTCATTCCCGGGGGCGTGAATTCGCCGGTGCGGGCGTTTCGCGGGGTGGGGGGCACGCCGTTTTTCACCGTCCGCGCGCAGGGCTGCCGGCTCTACACCGCCGATGGCCGCGAGCTGATTGACTACGTTTGCACCTGGGGCCCCGCGCTCTTCGGCCACAACCACCCGCGCCTCAAGCTGGCCGTCGCCGCCGCGCTCGAAAAGGGCGCCAGCTTCGGCACGCCGCACCCGGGCGAGGTGCCGATGGCCGAGACGCTCGCCGAGCTGGTCCCGTCGCTCGAAATG
>DASZWY010000209.1:0-9670 GCA_035546135.1 Opitutales bacterium | reverse complement strand
TACCAGCTCCAGCGCAGCGATTCCCTGACCGCGCCCGACTGGCAAAACATCGGCGATCCCCAGCCCGGCGTGGACGACCTCCTCACCCTCGCCGACGCCACCGGCACCGCCGGCCCCATCCGCTTTTACCGCGTCGTGGTGAATCCGTAGCTACCGCCGCCGCCGCCGGTTTTTATCCTGGTGATGCCGCGGGCCGCGTTGTTCATGGCGGTGGGCGGGGCGCATTTTCTTGTGCCGCTCGACCATCGCCGGGGTGATGGCGCCGTCCGGCGCGGGCGCCGCGCCGCGGGTGCCCGCGATGCGGAAGTCGATCTGCCGCTTGAAGCGGTCCACGCGGTAAACCTCGACCGGCACTTCCTGCCCGAGGGCGAATTTGCGTTTCGTGCGCCGCCCGATAAGCTCGCGCCCGTCGCCGGCCATGAAATACAAATCGTCCTGCAGCGACGACAGCGGCACGAACCCGTAGGCCATCGACTCGCGCAGTTCGATGAAGAACCCGTGGTTGCGGATGTCGGTGATGATGGCCGGGAAGGTCTGCCGCGGCGTGCGTTGGGCTTCGCGCTCAAAAAATTCCAGCAGCTTCAGCTTCACCGTCTCGCGCTCGGCCTCCGTGCTGTTCTGCTCGGTGAGGCTGAGGTGCCGCGCCAGCGCATCCAGTTCGGCCTGCGTGTAACGCACCGGCGAGCTGCCCGCGGTCGGGTTGCCGGTTTTCGCCAGATAGCCGTCAAAAATCCGGTGCACCACGAGGTCGGAATACCGCCGGATGGGCGAGGTGAAGTGCGTGTAGAATTTCTTGAACAGCCCGTAGTGCCCGTCCACCGAGGCGCGGTAACAGGCCTGCTTCAGGCTGCGCAGAAACTGCGTCTTGAGCGCGTGCCCCTGCGGGTGGCGGCGGATTTTTTCGAGCAGCCGCACGACTTCCTGCCGCTGCGTCAAATCGCCCGCCTGCACGCCGTAGGTCGCCAGCAGGTCGCGCAACTCGATGAGGCGCTCCGGGTCCGGCTGGTCGTGCACGCGCGAGAGGAACGGCAGCCCGGCCTCGTGCAACGCGCGCGCCACGACTTCGTTCGCCAGCAGCATGAACTCCTCGATGAGCTGGTGGCTCTCGTCGTTGGTGATCAGTTCCAGCCGGTCGGCGTAACCGTCGGCGTCGGTGAAAATTTTCACCTCGGGAAAATCGAAATCGAGGCTGCCTTTCTGCATGCGCGCGCGCCGCAGCGGCTCGGCGATGCCCCAGATGGCGCGCACGGCCTCGCGCAGTTCGATCAACTCCGCGTCGGTGAGGCTCGACAGCGCCCGCCCGGTCGAGCCGGTGGCGTGCGCGGGCGGCAAGGGCAGTGCGCGCAGCACGTTGAGATCGTCCTCTTTCAGCAGCGCATACGCCTGGCGGTAGGTCAGGCGCTTGCGGCTGCGGATGACCGTGTTCGCATAGCGCGTCGCGCGAATTTTCCCCTGCGCGCCGAACGTCACAAACACGCTCTTGGTCAGCCGGTCCTGCGCTTCGACGAGACTGCACAGGCCGTTCGACAGCGCGTGCGGCAGCATCGGGATGACGCAGCCGACGAGATACGTCGAATTGCCGCGCCCGCGCGCTTCCTTGTCCAGCGCCGTGCCGGGGCGCACATACGCGCTCACGTCGGCAATGTGGATGCCCACGCGCATGTCGCCGCCGGGCAAGTGCTCGAGCGACAAGGCGTCGTCAAAGTCCTTGGCGTCGTCCGGGTCGATGGTGAGGGTGAAAATCTCGCGGAGATCCTCGCGCCCCGCGCGGTCGCGCGGCCGGACTTCGGGCGGGATGGCCGCGGCTTCGCGCTGCACCGGCTCGGGAAATTCCGGCTGCAAATGGAATTTGTGCAGAATGGCCTTGAACTCCGCGCCCGGCGTGTGCGTGCGGCCCAGGTTCTCGATAATCTCGCCGGTCGGATTGAGGTGGCGCTGAGTCCATTCCGCGAGCCGCACGAGCACCTTGTCGCCCGGTTTCGGCGGCGGGAACACGCCCGATTGTGCCGGGTCGGCGACCAGCACCGTGCGCACGATGCGTGGGTCGTCCGGCGTGACGTTCCAAAACTGGTGGTCGCGTTGCAGGGTGCCGGCGAGCGTTTCATTTGCCCGCTCGAGCACCTTGATGATGCGGCCCATTTTCTCCGCCTGCCCGGGTTTGGCCGGCCCGCGCCATTGGCGCGGACGCTTGTTTTCGCGCACGAGCACGCGGTCGCCGTGCATCGCCGTGCCGGTGTCCTCGGCGGGGATGTGCCAGGGCGCCTCGGGCGGCGAGCCGTCCGGCCCCTCGGGGAAAAAGAGTGCCACGCCGCTCTGGCGGAATTTCACCTTGCCGCTCTGCAAGTCCGCATCGCGCGGGATGACAAAGCGGTCCTGCTTGACCTTGGCGATGAAGCCCTTGTTCAGCAGGTGGTGCAGCAGGGGCCGCAGTTTCTTTTCGCCGCGCCGGTCGAGCTGGAGGGCCGCGGCCAGGTCTTCAAAACGCAGCGGCGTGTAGTCTTTGCGCCGCAATAACTCCAGCAGGCGCTCCTCGAGGTTGGCGCCCGGTGCGCTGGATTTTTCAGGTTGATTCATCAATTAGGGGAATTTCGGCAGGGGGCGGTGTTCGTCCGCCTCGATAAAGTCAAAAAAGGTCAGAATGTCCGTGCGCTGGTCGAGCTTGGCCTCCTTGAGGCGCGTGCGCAGGCGCAGCGTGCCGCTGTCGCGCCAGCCGCGTTTTTGGATGGTTTCGTTGAATTCAATGATGTCGTCTTCGGACGGCGTGCGGCTCTGGGCAAAGCACCACTTCAGCGCGGCCTCGTCGGACGCGCCGGCCAGCACCTGCTTTTTCAGGTCGTCATACTTCACGCCGAGGAACTGGCAGGTGCGCTCGTCGAAACCCTTGCCGAGGTTGGCGTGGTAATCCGGGCCGAGCTCGCCCTTGGCGTGCAGGCGGATTTTGTCGAGCATGCGCGCGAAATACACGACGCCGCCGGTAAGGTCATAACAACTGCGGGGGAAACGGGTGCTCATGGTGATGCGGGGGAAAACCACCACGCTAGCAGATTTTGCGCGCAGGGGAAGCTAAACCCGTCTCTTGCTTTTTCTTCCAACGTGGCTCAAGGTGGGTTATCGCCATCCCATGATGCGCCAAATTGAATCCTCCCGCCGCTTATGGATCGGCCTCCATTGAATCTCACGGTTCGCGTCGGTTGCAACCTCGTTTACGAGACCACGGTGCCGACGCCGGTGCTCTTCGTGCTCAAACCGCGCCTGGAACGCCAGGTCTATGTCATGCAGGAACGGCTTTCGTTTGGCAGCGCCCAGTTGATGTCCGAGTTTCAGGATGCCCACGGCAATCCCACCCAGCGGGTGATGTTTCGGCCGGGGCGCAACGATATCCGGCACGACGCCTTGGTCGCCGTTTCCTCCCTGCCCGACCACCGGAATATTTCCGGCGACCTTGTGCCGGTCGGCCAACTGCCCTCGGAACTGTTGCGCTACACCTTGCCGAGCCGCTATTGTGACTCCGACAAATTGATGAATTTTGCGTGGAATCAATTCGGTCAAATCCCGCACGGCCTGCCGCGCGTGCAAGCCATTTGCGACTGGGTGCACCAAAACATCGAATACCGCTTTCTCTCCGGCCGCCCCGACCTGTCCGCCTCCGAGGTCATTCAGCGCGGCTACGGCGTTTGCCGCGATTTTGCCCACGCCGTCATCTCGCTATGCCGGGCCTTTAATTTGCCCGCCCGTTATGTGACCGGGCACCTGCCGGACATCGGTTACTTCGATCCGGGCACCCCCATGGATTTTCACGCCTATTGCGAGGTCTATCTCGGGCAGGAATGGCTCACCTTCGACGCGCGCTACAATGTCCCGCGGATTGGCCGCGTCAAAGTCGCGCACGGGGCGGACGCCGTGGATGGCGCTTTCGCCACGATTTACGGCGAGGCCAACCTGACTTATTTCCAAGTCTGGGCCTACCAGGTCAATCCCCAGCAAGTCGCCATTGGCGACCCGATTGACCTGTCCCGGCGTCTCGACGGCTCCCCCGCGCTGCGGTTCTTTTGAGGAACAGCGCCCTCCGAAAAAACTCAACATCCTTCGTTAAAACCCGATGGCCTCACCCGCTTCCACCGCGCCCCTTGTCGCCGAGATCGAACGCGCCGTCCCCCGGCTAGCCGGCTGGCGTCGCCACCTGCATCAACACCCCGAATTAAGCGGCGCGGAATACGCAACCACGGCGTATCTGGCCCGGCAACTCGCCGCCGCCAAAATTCCCTACCAACTGGGCGCCGGAAAGCGCGGACTCATCACCGGCATTGTTCCGGCAGCGGCGGCCACGCCTTATGTCGCCTTGCGCGCCGATATCGACGCCCTGCCGATTACCGAAGAAAACCGGTTCGCCTACCGCTCCCAAAACCCCGGGGTCATGCATGCCTGCGGTCATGACGCCCATTCCGCGATTTTACTTGGAGCGACCCTGGCCCTGCATCGTGCCGGCCGGCTGCCGGTGGCGTGGCGCAGCATTTTTCAACCCGCGGAAGAAACCGGCGACGGGGCCAGCGCGATGGTGGCGCAGGGCGCCGTCCGAGGCGCGCAAGCCGTTCTCGCGTTTCACGTGGACCCCACCTTGCCCGCAGGCCACGTCAGCATCACGCCGGGGCCGCAGTCGGCCTTTTGTCAGGACTTTATCATCGAAGTCCGCGGCCGGGGCGGCCACGGTGCGCGCCCGCACCACACCATCGACCCCATCGCCGTGGCCGCCCAACTCATCACCCTCATCTATCAGGCTGTTCCGCGCCAGACCGATGCGCGCGACCCCGTCGTCGTGACCATCGGAGTCATTCAAGGGAGCCAGGCCTCAAACGTCATTCCCGACACGGTGATGATGAAGGGAACCATTCGCTCCTTCGCTGCCGCGGTGTCCGAGCACGCCCGCCAGACCATCGAGCGCCTTTGTGCGGGGACGGCCCGTGCCTTTCGGGCGACCATCCGGCCCCGGTTTGATCCCTTGCTCCCCGGAGTGGTCAACGACCCCGCGGTAACGGCCATTTGTCTTCAGGCGGCGCGCGAACTCGTCGGGCCGCAGCGCGTGGAAACAAATCGCCGCCCCAGCATGGGCGCCGAGGACTTCGCCAATTACCCTGTTCCCGCCTGCATGATGCTGCTCGGGGTCAAATCGCCCGGCAAAAAAATCACGCCGCTGCACACGAGCACGTTCAACCTCGACGAAAAAGCGCTGTCCGCGGGTGTTCGGCTCCTGGGCAAGATTCTGCTCGATTGGCCTCAATCCACGCGCGAGCCGGTCACTTCGCCGGCGCCTCCGGCAGCAACTTGAACGAGTCCAAAAACGCTTCTGCCGCCAGCGGGTTTTCGTCGCCGGTCTGGGAGATGGTCATGATCTGGTAAACCCGATGGCCCACGATGTACATCCGTACCTTGCACACCATCGCCACGCCGGATTTTTGCGCCGACACCGAAATTTCCGTGCCGGGATGGCCGTCGAGGGCGATGGACCGTTCCGCATCCAGCTTGCCGCCGAGATTTTGCAGGATGCCGTCGCGGCCCGAACGCAGGCGCTGGGCCGGGTTGTCCTTTTCCGCATCCACGGCAGAGTCCAGCTCCGTCACAAAATATGCCCGGTTGCCCGCGTCGCCCGCAAATTGATGCATGAGCAGCGAGCTGCCGTTGGTGTTGATCGCCCGGCTGGTTTCATTTAGCGGCACGGGGGTCATGATGCTGAACGAGCAGGCCGCCGACTTGAACAAGACCGGCGGGCGTTCCGCCGGGGCTACTGGTGGCGTCGTGGAAACGGGCAGATTGGTCGCAGCCGTGATGGCAAAAGAATCCAGATACGCATCGGTGTCCGGGCTGGGTGCATCGCCAGGGGTGGCCGTTTGCGTCTGATACACCCGGTTGCCGGCCAGATAGAGTCGGCTCTTGGCGGTGAGGTGGCGGCCGAATTTCTCAAAGCCGTAGACCAGTTCCATGCCGGGGTAGGGGCCCAGCTTGATCGCGCGCTGCCCTTGCAGTTTTCCCCCGACCCCCGCCACCGTCTCCTGCGCCAGCAGGTTTAGGGTCGAGGTCGGATCATGCTGGGTGATGTAGGGGCTGTCGTAATACAGCACCATGTAGGTTGGCCCGGTTTCCCCGCCATTGAAAAAGCCCACGGTGTAGGGTCCGGTGGCGACATTCATGCGTCGTGAAGTCGCCATCAACGGCACCGGGGTGGTGATGGTGAAGTTGCCGTTGGCTGGCGCCAGTTTTCCCCCCGGCCCGGCCGGGGGCGGCGGTGCGATTTTCACCGAGTTGAGAAACACGTTCATCACCGCCTGGTTCATCTTTCCTTTCAACGCCGTCACCACAAATTCGTAGGCCCGGTGTCCCGCCAGCACAATCCGCAGCCGCACGTCCACGTCCTGGCCGCTATCCAGCCCGGTGGCGGTGATGTCCCGCCCCGGATGCCCGTCCACCGTGATATTCGTCTCGGACGTTACCTTGCCCTGGAGGTTCGCCACGGAACTGTCCCGCGCAATGTTCAACATCGCCACGGGGTCCAGCTTTTCCTGGTTGAACGGCGAGTCCGCATACGACACCGCAAAACCGTGCGTCTGGCCTTTGCCAAAAAACAAATGCAGCGGAATTTCGCCAATCTCGCTGGGCACCGGCTGGACCGATTCGGTCAATTCCACCGGCGTTTGCAGCGAAAAACGCCCCTCCACCGAATAGAACGCCGTCGTCTTCACCCCGCACCCCGCCAAGATCAGCGCCAAACCCGCCAGTGCCATGGAGTAAAATTTCCTCATGAAAACAAACGGCGAATGGCCGCCGCCCCGCCCACACTAATGGCCGCTTCCCGCGCGTCAATGCGTTATCCCCCGGCCAGCCGGCGCGTCATTTTGCCGATTCGCCGGCAAGGAGGCTGAATGAGTCGAGAAAAGCTTCGGCCGCCGGCGGATTTTCCTCACCCTTGGGCGCAGTGACGAGCACGTGGTAGCTCCGCTGCCCAACCAGGTAAATGCGGGCCTTCGTAACCGTATTTGGCCCGGTGATCAAAAATTCCGCCCCGGGATGGCCCATGACGGTGACGGATTGCTGCATTTTGGCTTCGCCGCCCAGCTTCTTCCCCAAATCGCTGCCAAACTGGGCCAGTTGCTGCGCATAATTGGAGTTCTCGTCGTAGTTGTCGGAATCGGTGTAGCCCACCGCATATTGGCGGTGCCCCGCCACGCCCAAAAATTCATGGGAGGTGCTGAGGTGGTTGTTCGTGTAAATGGTGTTCGTGTTTGTCGTATTCATCGGCGCCGGAGTCATGACGGAAAACCCGCCCGGCCCCGACCAAAATGCCACTGGCGTCCCTTCGGCGGCGGCCGAAAGCGGTGTGGGAGCCGCCGTGGCCGGCAGGTTCGTCGGCGCGGTGATGATGAAGGATTTAAAATACCCCTCGGCCTCCGGCGGCAGGTTCGATTTTCCAAAAGTCGTTATTTTTAGCTCATAAAGCCGGTTGCCGGCAAGATAGAGCCGGGAATGGGACACAAAGGTTGTGCCCAATTCCGGGTAGGTAAAAATCACCTCCCGGCCGGGATACGGCCCCAAGGCAAGGATGGCATCCGATTTTATCTCCCCGTGGCTGGACTGCACGAGGTGGTCGGCGAAAGTTTTTAAATACACCGCCGGGTCCTGGCCGGCGGCCGCCGGGCTGTCGTAATACATCGTAATATAAGATGCATCCGCCTCACTGCCGCTAAAAAAGTGTATCGTCAGTATCCCGGCCTGGCTGTTTTCCTTTTTGACCGTGGCCAGCAGCGGAACGGGCGCCAGCACGCGGAAATTTCCTCCCTCCGGGCTGGTTGGGCCGGTCACCGCCGCGGGCGGCGGCGCCGGTTGGATTTTGATGGATTGAAAAAAGGCGTTGATGGCTGCCTCGTTGGCTGCGCCGACCGGTACTTCCACGGAAAATTGATAAAGCCGGTGGCCCACGATGACCGCGACATCGCGAAATCGCTCGGGTTTCTGGCCCGCCGGCGTCGCCCGCAAAACGAGGTCCCAGCCCGGGTGCCCGCTAACCGAAATTTCCTGCTCCGAAATCAACGTGCCTTGGGTGTTGCTCACCAAGTGTTCGCGCAAAGCCTTGTATTCGGCCTGAAGCGGAAGTTTTTCCAAATTGAACGGCGAATCCAGGTACATGATGCTGAAGACATGGGTTCGGCCCCGGCCGGTGAGAGTATGCATCATCAGCATGCCCAGGTCGCTGTCCTGTGGCACGCTGGCTTCTTGCAGGGGCACCGGCGTTTGCACGCTGAACCGCCCGTCCACGGACTTAAACGCCGTCGTCTTCACCCCGCACCCGGCGAGCACCGCGGCCAGACCCAGGCATAACATGGGGCGGAAGAGTTGCATACCTCACGGGGCCGGCGCCATGCCGCGAACACTAACGGCCTCCTCCACGGCGTCAACGCGTTAGGTCGAGGGCGGCGATTTCGCCGCCGGCAGCAATTTAAACGAATTCAGGAAGTCGTCGGCCGCCGAGCGGTCCAGCACGTCCCCGAGTTTGAGATACTGGAGCAAATAAAACCGCTTGCCCACGGCGTATAGGTGGACGATTTGGGTGACGGCGATGCCGTTTTTCGTCGCTTGGATGACGGCTTCCAAGCCCGGGTTGCCATCCAGGGCCAGGGTCTTTTGCGAAACGATTTTGCCGCTCATCTTGTCCGCCAGGGCTTGGGCCCGCGCGGCCAGGAGCGGGGCCGCGGCTTGGCCTTCGGTAAAAAAGTTCGCGTTATACACCGCGAGGTAATCGGTGAAAGTTTGGTCGCCGTTAAAGGAGTGCGCGCCCGCCTTCTCGGATTCCGTCAGCGCCAAAGGCGCCATGACCGAGAACTGGCCCGCTTCGGATTTCGTTTCGACGAGCGCTGGCTTCGCCACCGACGCGGCGGGCAGGTCCGTTAGCTGGAAGGACTGGAAGAAGGCCTGCGCAATCGCGGGGTCGGCCTTGGCCGCCGGTTGGGTCAGGATGACCTGGAACATCGCGCCATCCGCAAAGATAAATCGGCAATCCACCTGGACTTCGCCCCCGGGGCTCAAGGCGGTCATGACCGCGTCCCGCGCATGATAGCCGTCGAAAGTAACCGTTTGGGTGGACCGGATTTTCCCATGCATCCCTTGGGCCACGGCGGCGATCATTTTATCGAGCATGTCCTGCGCGAACGAGCTGTTGCCTTGCGCGCCCGGCGCTTCGAAGACATTGACGGCGTATTCATTGCCGTCCTTCTTTCCCCGCCAGCTGGTATAGCCCGCGGTCTTGGTCGTGGGATCGGTGGGTTTGACGGCTTTTACCATCGCCACTGGGGTGAGCACGGAAAAGTGGGTGCCCACAAAACGAAACGGCGCGGATGCCTCCGGGGCGGTTTTGGCCGGTTCGCTGATGCCCGGGGCGACCCCCGCCGCGGCTGCGGCCGCCGCCGCATTTTGCCCAAAGGCGGTTATGGTTGTGGCGCCAAGCAGGGAGATTAACCGGAGTATTTTCACGGGAAGCGGGTGGGGGGATATCTTTTTTCTGGATAAAGCAATTTGTCAACGCGTTATCCCGTTGCCAACCCGCTGCGGCGGCTCATGCTGGTGGCATGGCTCCGCAACTGTTGCGTTTCGCGCCAATTTACCAGGAACGCGTCTGGGGCGGCCGCGC
>DASZWY010000208.1:0-8444 GCA_035546135.1 Opitutales bacterium | reverse complement strand
CTTCCGAGGTGACTTGCCGCGCCGCCAGCCGGCGGCTCAATTCGGCGAGGGTGAGAGTATGCAAAGCTTCGGACATGGGGCGGGTTTAGGCGTCGTCCACGACCTTGGGCACCAGGAATTGGTTGTCGCGCTGCGCGGGCGCGTTCTGCAGCGCCTCGGCCGGCGTCAACCCCGGTTCCTCCACGTCGTCATCCAGCACGTTGTAAACCGGGAAGGCGTGCGCCATCGGCTCGACGCCTGCGACGTCCACGGCGTTGAGCTTCTCAAAATACGCCAGGATGTCGCCCAGTTGCGCGGCGAAGCGGGCCTTTTCCTCGGCGCTCAGGTCGAGCCGCGCCAGGTTGGCCACGTAATCAATATCGACGGAAGGTTGGGGCATGCAGCCGCCCAGCATGCCGAAAAACCCCCGCGGAAGGCAAAATAATTATTTGCCCGCCCGCCTCCCGGCCTTTACCGCTGGGTCATGCCCGCCGACCCCAACCCGCCGCCGAAAAAGCTCACGCTCAAGGCCGCGGAGTTCGAGAGCGTCAATACGCCCACTGGGCACGGTGGGGCCGCCGTGCCCGACCCGCTGGAATTGCTCCGTCAGAACCGCGAACACGAAAAGGCCCATCATTCCATTTATGACCAAAGCCCGGCGCCCGTGAAGCGGAGATCCCGCCGTAATCGCGAATACCTTGCGATCCTGCTTGGGGCCAACCTGATTTTCGCTTTAATGTTGTTCTACGCCCCCATTGTTGCGTTAGCCATGATGGCGTTTTTTTCCGGAGGATGGACGTGGGTGATGCTCGTCTGCTTCGACGACTACTAAAGCTGCACCGGGCGGGGACGCGTGAGAATCGCGGACCGCGCCTCGCCGGGCCGCGGCAAAAATTCCGCCTCGACGCCAAACACCCGCGTAACCAGCGCCGGCGTCAGCACTTCCGCAATCGGGCCCGCTGCGCCGATTTTACCGTCCTCCAGCACCCACGCTTCATCGGCATAAGCCATGGCGAGGTTCAAATCATGCAGCACGGCCAGCACCGCCGCACCGTTTTGCGCCCATTCGCGCGCCGCGCGCAGCGCCTCGTGCTGATGCGCGAGGTCCAGCCCGGCAATCGGCTCATCGAGCAGGAGCGCGCGCCCGCCTTCCGCCGGCGCTTCCCAGACCTGCGCCAGCACGCGCGCCAGTTGTACGCGTTGTTTTTCGCCGCTCGACAGGGCGGGGTAGGGCCGCTGCGCCAAATGCTCCGCTCCGGTTCTGGCCAGCGCCGCGTCGCAAATTTCCCAATCGCGCGACGTTTCGCCGCCGAGCAGGTGCGGGAACCGGCCCATCATCACGACTTCACGCACCACAAACGCGAATGCCAGTTGCGATTCCTGCGGCAAGACTGCGCGCCGCTTGGCCACTTCCAGTGCGGGCCACGCCGCCAATGGCCGTCCGCCAAACTCGACCACGCCTTGCCGGGGCGTCAGTTCTCCGGCCAAAATTTTCAACAGCGTCGATTTGCCGGCGCCGTTGGTGCCGAGGAGCGCCGTGACGCGCCCCGGGGTCAATTCCACGGTGACGCCCGCGAGAATTTTTCGCGGCCCGCGGGAAAAATAAATGTCATGCGCGGCGAGCATTTTTTAAAACTCCCCCTTTCGCCGCGCGCGCAAGAGCAGCAGCAGAAATATCGGCGCGCCGACCAGCGCCGTGACGACCCCGATGGGCAGCTCTTCAAACCCGCCCACGCCGCGCGCCGCAATATCCGACGCGAGCAGCAGCGCCGCCCCGAGCAAAGCCGACGCCGGCAGCAGCGTGCGGTGGTCCGGCCCCAGCATCAGCCGGACCAGGTGCGGCGCCATCAGCCCGACAAACCCAATCGTGCCGCACACGGACACCGCCGCACCCGCCAACAACGCGGAGCAAAGCACCAGCGTGCGCTTCACCCGCTGCACCGGCACGCCGAGATGCATCGCCTCCGCCTCGCCCAATAGCAGCACGTTCAGCGGTTTCGCCAGCATCAGCAAACCCAGCGCGGTTGGCCCGATGAACAACGCCGCCACGCCGATCTGCACCCAGTCCGCATGACCGAGGCTCCCCAGCGACCAGAAAATCCATTCGCGCAACTGCTCGTCGCTTGCCAGATACACCGTGATGCCAATCGCCGAGCCGACCAGCGCATTCAGTGCCAGGCCCGTCAGCAGCATCAGCGCCGCATTGGTGCGCCCGTCCACGCGCGACAAATGGTAAATCAAAAACGTCACCGCCAGTGCGCCGTCCATCGCGCCCACCGGCACGCCGAATTCGCCGAGCCAGTTGTGCAGTGAATCCTGCAGCAACACGATCACCACCACCGCGCCCAAGGCCGCTCCGCCCGAGACGCCAATCAGCGCCGGGTCCGCCAGCGGATTGCGAAACAGCCCCTGAAGTGTCGCGCCTGCCAGCCCCAGCGCCACCCCGGCCAGGATCGCCAGGGCGACCCGCGGCAGGCGCAATTCCATTACCACGGTTTCCACCCGCGCATCCGGCTGGCTGTGTCCCAGCCCGATTTTACTCACCAGCACCCGCCAGACCTCCGGCGCGCGCACTTTTTCATACGCACCATAGGACGCCGAAATCATCGCTAGCGCCACGACTAGCACAGCCAGTGCCGCGAGCACCCAAAGCCGTTTGCGCGCAAGAGCTTCCACCCGCCCACTTTTGCGCAATCCCGCCGCCCCGCCAAGCTGAATCACCGCCGGCAATTAATGCGCCGGCTCTTCTTCCTCGACGTGCTTGTATTTGAAAATCTGCAGGAGGATGACCCCGACGCAAAGGACGCTGACCACAATGGCGTAAAAACGCGCGACATTGGTCAGCGCCGTGCGGTTGTAACCGGCGAGCAAGGGGTCATGCGGCAATTTCTTTGCGCCGCCGGCCGGGGCGGGGGCCGGAGCAGGAGCCGCGCTCGCCGAGGCGGCGGCTTTGGCCGGTGTGGCAGAGGCATTTGCCGCGGGGGTGGCCTTGGCGCCAGCGGCCGGGGCGGCACTGGCTGCCGGCGCTGCCGGGACCGGTTCCGGGTTGGCCAGTTCCTTGGCTTGCTCCGTGGCCGCTTCCGTCCGTGCCTGGCTGATTTGATAATCCCGCGGCAAGGTGTAGCCGACGTAGCACAGCAGCCCCGCAACGAGGCCCGCCCAGAGGACGAGGATGAGGAGAATCCGGGCGGCAAGCCCGCCGAAGCTGAGCTTGCCGGACGTAGCGTGGGTGGCGGTGGACATGGTTTTAAATAAGCAAAAATTTCGCGGCTTGAAAATGCAATTTCTCGCTCACAGCGCGGCGGCGATTTGCGCCTCGAGCTTGTGGATGTCCGCGGCAAAGAGCCGGATGCCTTCGGCGGTCTTGTCCACCGCCATCGGGTCCTCGTTGAACAGCCAGCGGAACGCCTTCTCGTTCATCTCGACGCGCTGCACGTCCTGTTGCGCGGCCCATTCGGGCGAAAGCTGGCGCGGCACCGGCGCGTCGGATTTCGACAATTCCGCCAGCAGCGCCGGGCTGATGGTCAGCAGGTCGCACCCGGCCAGTTGCACGATCTGGTTCACCGTGCGGAAGCTCGCGCCCATGACCTCGGTCTTGTAGCCGAGCTTCTTGTAGTAAGCGTAAATTTTGCGCACCGACTGCACCCCCGGGTCGTCCGCGCCGGTGTAGTCCTTCTTTTCCTTCGCCTTGTACCAGTCGTAAATGCGGCCCACGAACGGCGAGATCAACTGCACGCGCGCCTCGGCGCACGCTATCGCCTGGGCCATCGAGAACAGCAGCGTCATGTTGCAGTGGATGCCCTCTTTGGTCAGCACCTCCGCCGCCTTGATGCCCTCCCACGTCGAAGCCAGCTTGATCAGCACGCGCTCCCGCTTGATGCCGCGTTGTTCATAAAGGCCGATGATGAACCGCGCCTTTTCAATGGACGCTTCGGTGTCGTAGGACAGCCGCGCATCCACCTCGGTCGAAACGCGCCCCGGGACGATTTCCAGAATCTTCGAGCCAAACGCCACCAGCAACCGGTCCACGATCAGCTTGATTTTCTTGTCCTTGGGCAGGTTCTCGCCCTGGCCTTCCTTGATCACCGCCGCGAGGATGGGCTTGTACTCCGGCATCTCGACCGCCTTGTAAATCAGCGACGGGTTGGTCGTGGCGTCCTGCGGGGCGTATTGCCGGATGCTGGCAAAGTCCCCCGAATCGGCCACCACCGTGGTGAATTGCTTGAGCTGTTGCAGCGAGGATAACGTGGCGGCGGACATGGTGGTTGGGAAAATGAAAAAGGAGAATCTGGAGATGCTTGCCCGGCGGCGCCATCGCCAACCGCGCAATGCTTTAACCTACCTTTCCGGCATGATTTGTAAAGCGAATTGCTTGTCCGCCCCGGGCTCCGCCGACATTGCTTATTGCCCAGTTGAGCGGAGTCGGTAAATTACCTTCCGAGCCATGGACGACCTTGCGCGCCTCACCAAAGCCGAGCTGATCAAGCGCTTGCGCAAGCTTCCGGCGCAGCCCGCGGCGCCGGCCCCCGCCGATGAGCGGATGCAGGCCACGCTCAACGAGTTGCGCGACATCAAGGCCGCCCTCGACGCCCATTCCATCGTCGCCATCACCGACGCCCGCGGCGACATCACCTACGTCAACGACAAGTTTTGCGAAATTTCCAAGTATTCGCGCGAGGAACTCCTGGGCCGCAACCACCGCATCATCAATTCCGGCCACCATCCCAAGGAATTTTTCCGCGACCTCTGGAAGACCATTGCTCGCGGCCAAGTTTGGCATGGCGAAATCATGAACCGGGCCAAGGACGGCACCTTTTACTGGGTCGACACCACGATTTTCCCCTTCCTCAGCCCCGCCGGCAAGCCCGTCCAATACGTCGCCATCCGCACCGACGTCACCGAACACCGCCGGCTGCAGCGCGAGATTTTGGAAATCAGCGACCGCGAACTCAATCGCATTGGCCGCGACCTCCACGATGGCCTCGGTCAGCAACTGATTGCCCTCGAGCTCTATTGCGCGGGATTGGTGCCGGAATTGGAAGCGCAGGCGCCCAAACTCGCCGTTACGGCCCGCGAAATGAGCCTGCAGCTTCGCGAGATTGTCCGCGGTGCCCGGGCCTTGTCGCATGGCTTGTCCCCGCTGCCGCTCGAGGGCCACGGCTTGGTTAACGCTTTGCTTGAATTGGCCGACAGCACCCGGCTTCTCGCCCGCGTCGAATGTGAATTCGCGTGCTCGGCCTCGCTCACGGTGAAGGATCCGGTGGTGGCCACGCATCTTTACCGCATCGCCCAGGAGGCGGTGGGCAACGCGCTCAAACACAGTGGGACCAAAAAAATGACCCTGTCGCTCGCTCGCGCCGGCCAAGGGTTGAAGTTGGCCATCCAGGATTTTGGCCAGGGCTTTAATCTCCGGCAAACTCCCGGCAACGGCATGGGCCTGCACGTCATGCGCTATCGCGCCGATTTGATTGGCGCCGAGCTTGACCTCACTTCCACCCCCGGCAAAGGCACCTGCATCACCTGCACCCTGCGGAAAACGCCATGAAGCCCAAATCTCCCACCCCCGTTCCTTCGGCTCCGCGAAAAAAGCGCATCCTCTTGGTGGATGACCACCCCATGTTGCGCGCCGGCCTCGCGGCGCTCATTAACAAGCAGCCCGACCTCGAAGTTTGCGCCGAGGCCGAGGACGCCGCCAAAGCATTGCAGGCGACGCTCCATGCCGTGCCGGACTTGGTCGTCACCGACCTGACGATGCCGGGCCGCGGCGGCCTCGAATTTATCAAGGATGTCCACGCCCAGCATTCGGACCTCCCCGTGTTGGTTGTTTCCATGCACGACGAAACCCTCTATGCCGAGCGCGCGTTGCGGGCCGGCGCGCGCGGTTATTTGATGAAGGAGGCCGGCGGGGAAAAATTGCTTGCGGCCATCCGCCACGTCCTCAGCGGCCAGGTTTATGTGAGCGAGCGGCTCTCTGCCCAGTTGCTCGACAGCATGACGTCCCGCCACCCGCGCGGTTCCAGTTCTCCCATCGAAAAACTCAGTGACCGTGAGTTCCAGGTCTTTCAGCTCATCGGCCAGGGCCGCAACACTCGCGAAATTGCCCAACAGCTCCATCTCAGCCCCAAAACCGTCGACGTCCACCGCGCCAATATCAAGGACAAGCTTGGCCTGCTCGACGCCACCGCGCTCGTCCGCCACGCCGTCCGCTGGGTGGAGACGCAGGACTCTTCCGGCACGGCTCGGTAATCGGCGCGTCGGCCGTTTCAGTTGTTGATTTGCGGGTAATGCCTCTAGGAAAATTCTTTAATGACATGTAGGCCCGTTCCCAATAGGCGAATTAGGACTGCTGATGTATCCTATGCTCAGCATGAACGCCATCCCCACCATTCCCGTTGACTGGACTCCCTTCCTCGACAAGGCCGGCGCGCCTTTTCCGCTCTCCGTCATCGTGATCTATAACGACATGCACGCCGCCTTGCGGGCCGCGCAAGTCATCGAGCGCTTCACCAAAAAATATCAGGGCAGGATGGAGCCGCGCCTCCAGCCCCTCCCGCTCAGCCAATTGAGCGACCCCGCCTGCTACGACCGCTCCCTGGTCTCCGCCGCTTTGGCGGACATGATCATCGTCTCCATCAACGGTCCCGGCGGCCTGTCCCCGGCGCTCAAGCAATGGATCCAGGATTGCACCACGCAAAAACGCGAAGGCGACTCCGCCGTCGTGGCCCTCCTGGGCTCCATGGATGAGTCCGACCCGCCCGACTCGCCGCGCCTGCAATTCCTCAAGAACGCCGTGCGCCGGGCCGGCCTCGATTTTTTTACGCCAACTCCTGGCCAGCCTGAGGTCGAATACGCCAGCGTGGCTCCATCATTTGAGGTGGTAGGCTAGGGTATGCAGCCCATGTTGCATTTTTCATTCCTGTGCTAACTTAAGGCGACCACTTTCTCTTGCCGGACATCCGGCATGATCACCACTTTTCGATTGGAAAGGAGACCACCATGAACGTCCTCGACCCACCTCCCCGGCCCGTCACATCGACCGCCCGCCAAAATAACCGCAGGAAATCAACGCCTCCGCTGCCGACCGCCAAGCCCGCACCCCTGAACGCTGATGTGTCTGAGGACCAACCTGGCCCCGGCAGCGGCGTCTCCGACAAAACCCAGGCCATTATCGCCCGCATTGACGTGGGGTGGGGCAATACCCTCTACCTTCGTGGGATGGGGGGCGACTTGAGTTGGGATGTCGGCGTGCCGATGGTCTGCTCCGGCGATGACCGCTGGGTTTGGTCCTGCCACGCCGACCACGCGCCGAAGGAATTCAAGTTCCTCATCAACGACCAGATTTGGTGCCTGGGTGAAAATTGCGTCATGGCCGGCGCCGACATCACGGTCTGCAATCCGGCGTTTCCCGCTTAGGCAGCCGTGAAACTCTGCTAATACCCGCCGTCACCGGGTTGACACCTTGCGCGCCGGGCGCTTAAGGTGGCGTTGTTGCGCCATCGTTTCCAGCGCGGGTTTACGGTGCTCCTGCTCATTGCAGTGGCCGGGGCCGCCAATTTGCATCTGCCGGTCGTGCAGGCCATCGCCTGGGCGCGGATGTATTCCCAATACCGCCAGCACTTCCCCGCCGGCCAGGCATTGCAGATCACTTTTAGCGGCCAATATCCCTGCGCGCTTTGCAAAATCGTCCAGTCGGCTGAAACCGCGCGCGACCAATGCGCCGGGCTGATTACTTCTTCGGAGCGCGCATTGCTTTTGCCGCTGCCGCAGTTGGGCGCGATTAGCCTCGCCGCCCCGGCTTCCCGGCGCTCGATTCGTTTCGAGCCTTTTGTTTGTCTTCCGGCGGGCTTTGCCCAGCCGGAAACTCCGCCACCCCGGGCGGCGTAAGCGCGCCCCGCATGTTGCGGGGTTTTTGACGATGCGGAATGTCTGACGCCCCAGAGCGGCGCCGTTTGGCGGCATTCCTTCCTTGGCGCACCCGTGCCTCGGCGTGCGCCCGCCTGAATGAAAAATCCCTGTTACCTCAACGCTTTGTTTCCATGAAAAAATATTTGTTTCCGTCGCTGTTGTTTCTTGCCACTCCCGCGGCCGTGCTCGGCTGCGATTCCTGCGGCTGCGAGCTGTGCGAGCCGGGCTCCCTCGGCAATATCTCCGCTGCGGCCGGCAATCCGTATGCCGTCTCCGGCATCGCCGCGTCGCAATCCTACGTCTTCGGCGGTGTCTCCGAGCAGTTCACCTCGTATCACAGTTTCCGCGATTCGGGTGCGTCCGTGCCCAATCCGGGCAATGAATACGAGGACAGCTCCATCACGCAGTTCATCGTCGGTTACCAAATCAACGACCGGCTGAGCCTCCAGTTGAACATCCCCTACATCTACCGCGCCTACCAGCGCCTGGTCGGCGGGGTGAATGAAAAGAACTCCCTCAGCGGCCTCGGCGATGTCTCGCTGCACATCAACTATGTCGCC
>DASZWY010000207.1:0-4076 GCA_035546135.1 Opitutales bacterium | reverse complement strand
GGGCTTCTCTGCGGGCAGGGGCAGGCCGAGGAAAAGATGCGGGAGCTTGGCCGCGGGGATCATCGGGTGCTGCTCGATGAAGGTGATGAGCTTTTGCACGTGCTCGGCGAGGACGGTCTGCGTATCACGGAACTTGCGCTTGACGGCGCAGACGTAGGAGACGCCCTTCGAGCCCTTCTTATACAGGTTGAACTTCATCCGGCGCAGGCGGCCGCGCAGGTTGTTGGCGGTCTCGAGCGGGAAGCGGCGCTGCTGGGCGAGGAGGCCCTCGACGGAATAGCGAATATTGCCCTGCGGAAACTGCTCGAGGGAGCGGCCGGAATAGCGGACGGTGTCGAGGGAGCGGACGATGGCGTCCTTGTTGCGCGCGAGGAGGAATTGGCGGGCGGCGTCGAGGCTTTCGAAAAATTCCGGCGCGCCCTCGGCGGGAGTGACGAGCTTGTAGCGCGTGGACTTTTTCATTTTCTCCAGCCACGCGGCGAGCTGCTCCGGCTCCTTGGCCAGCTCGATGCGCGAGGTGAAGCGCTCGAACGGCATGCGCGAGAGACGGCGGGCGTGGTGCTCGCGCAGGATCTGCTGGTAGAGGTGATAATTGGGCGGGGCGAGAAGCTCGCCGGTGTGCCCGCAGCGGCTGACGCCGACGAAGCTGCCCTTGGGCGGCTCGACCTCGATTTCCTCGACGGTGAGGAATTGCGCGAGGTGCTTGTCGAAGACGTGGGCGATGGCCTCATCCTCGGTTTCGAATGGCAGGTGGTCGGGCTGGCTGACAAAGATATTGGGCGAGGGGCCGTCGGCGCGGGGAAACGCCTTGATGACCATGACAAAGCGCTCGGGTTTTTGGAGAATGAGTTGCGCGATTTCGAACAACTCATACGTGCGGCAGGAACCACGGATGGCCTTGAGGAGGGCGCGGAAGGTGGCGTCGTCGGGATAAAAGAGCACCTCGTGGGTCGGGCGGAACGGCGGCGGCGTAAAACGGCGTTCACCACGGCCAAAATCGCGTTGCGGGGGGCGGGAACCGCCCGGACCGCCAGGGCCGCGGGGAGCAAAGCGGGGCCGGTCCCCAGGGCCATCTGAAGCAGGCGCGCCGGGGCCGGAGCGGTCGCCCGGGCCGGGAGCAAAACCCACGGCGCCGGGAGCACCCGGAGCGCGGGTGGGACGACGGTCGCGGCGGGGCGGGCCGCCGTTTTCGTTGCCGCGGGGCCGGTCCCCCGGCTTGCCCAAGCCGCGGTTGCCCATTTTGCGGGCGAGCGCGTCGGTGGAGGGCGTGGCGCTCCAGTCGGGGCCGAAGGAAAGATTCTTCAGCACGCTCAAGTCAACGCCCGGCTCCGTGGAGGGAGTTTCAGGCACAGTGGAATCCGGCGCCGGCGTGGGCGCGGAGGTGTCGTGGTCCGGCATCTGGTCTCAGTTCGCTTTGTCCTACAGTGGGGCAAAGGCGGGGGGGCAGCAAGCGCGGAATTACGGCCCCCTCCAGCCCCGGCAGAACCTGGCCAGCGAGGCCCACCCCGCAGCAGGCAAATCAAACCGCCGTCCTTGAGGGGCGTCTCGAAGGCCGAATCGATGGCTAATGAAAAGTGAGGAACGAAGTCTTGGCCGGCGTCAAAACATAGGCCACTTTCAGGCCGTTGACATCGAAGGCGCGGCCATAAATCTGGCCGCGGTCATTAATGCCGTCCGCGCTGACCAGAACCTTGATGCCTATTTTTGCCAAAACCTTTTCGCCGATCAAAACATTAAGGTCCTGCATTTTGCCATGGTCGCAGAGAAATGCATGATCGTTGACAAAACTAAAATCGGGCGACAGATAACCCACGATTTGTCCGGAAGAATTAATCGCGGTTGCAACGCTGTTTTTGCCGCCAATGGCGCCCAGGTCCTGCATTTTGCCATTAGTGTAGAGAAAAGCATGTTGAACAGGCAGATCCCATGAATCCGGCCGGTGGATTACAGCACCGACATCGGATGCCCCGACAATTTGCCCGGCGTCATTGATGGCGTTGGCCCGGCTATTCAGGCCGCCCAGCGTGCCCAAGTCGGTCATTTTTCCCACTCGATACAAAAAGGCGTGCCGCGTGCTCGCTCGGAAAGTTCCATTGCCGGTTATCTCCCGAGTAACGTCCGCCGACCCGACAACATCGCCCGCCGCGTTGATGCCCCCGGGCATGCAATTGTCCCCGCCAAAAGTGCCGAGGTCCTGAATCCGGCCATTCAAATAAATAAAGGCGTGCCGCGGCGGCTGTGATCCCGGGCCGCCCAACGGATCGACGCTGGCTTCGGCGATGCCGACTATTTGCCCCGCCGCATTGACAAACAGCGCTTCGCTATTGAGGCCGCCCAGCACGCCCAAATCCTGCATTTTGCCGTTGCGATAAAGAAAGGCGTGATGGTTGGCATTGGCGGTGTCGGCCTGGCCGACGATCCAGCCGGAATCATTGATTGCATTTGCGCGGCTGCTCTTGCCGCCCAGCGTGCCGAGGTCTTGCAGCCGGTTATGGTCATAAAGAAACGCATGCGAAGGCGGCCCCTCGGCGGGGGGTGCAGCGGGGTCCCTAGGGACGGTCTCGCCACTGCCGATTACCTGGCCGGCGTTGTTGATGGCCGCGCCCCACATCCCCAATCCGCCAAAACGCCCGATATCCTGAAAAGCATCCTTCCGGGAGACAAAGACGCCCATGGTCGGCATCACCGCGCCAACCGAACTCTGGTCCAGCATAACGACCGTAGCAATGATTTCTCCTTCGGAGTTAAGGCCATTGAGCATGTTAATCTCGCCGCCAATGACACTAAATTTGGCAATGCTATATGCGTCGGAGGAAGCGGAGACCGATCGGCCTTCCGCTCCCCGCGCTGCATTCTGGGCAGACGCCAAGCTGGCAAAAAGAAGGAGCGCGGTCAGCTGGGATGCGGTTTTCATCGAATCAGCGACGCTGACCTTTGCAAAATATTACAAAATTGACCGACGTCTGCCGCAAGCATGAAACCAAGGGTGGCCGCGAGAGCCCGTGCGGATTTCCCCCTCAACGCCGACCTTGCGGCGGGAACTGGGGGGTGTCAGGCTGGCGGGGAATGCGAACTTTTTTCCGAATGGGCTGGGTGGCGCTGGCGTTGCCGCTGGGATTGGTGGCCGCGGACGCGCCGCCGCCCGCCGCCCCCACTCCGGCGGCGCCAGCCAAAGGCTTCACGCTGGACAACTGGGAGGCTTACATGAAGTCGCCGGTGGCGCCGACGCGCAGCCATGCGTTTCAGGGTGACGACGGGAATGCGCCGTTCCTTCCGGAGGAAGCCCCGCCGTCCGCGCCGCCGCCGACGTTCAATCTCAAGACCGGCGCGACCAAGGCGCCGCTGGCGTTAAAGCCCAAGCCCGGCAGCAATGACGACCGGCTGGCGGCCATCGCGCTGGAGGATCGGGACTTTTTCCAGGCGCTGGCAAAAAACCCCGACGCGTGGCCCGAGGCGGAGCGCGACCGGCGCGCGCAAACTTTGCATGACGAATACTGGCTCTACATCGCCGAATACCCGGATGATGTGAACGCCATCATCCTTTACGGCAAGCTGCTGGCGCACACCGGCCAGCGCGACGCGGCGTATGCGGCGTTCATGCGGGCGGACGCGCTGAACGGGAAAATCGCGGTGGTGAAGCAGCAACTGGGCAACTTCCTCGCGGAAAACGGCAGCTACCAGGCGGCGTTGGAGCGGTTCCGCCAGGCGACGGCGCTCGCGCCGGACGAGCCGGTTTACCATTACGAAATGGGCGAGCTGCTGACCATTTTTTACGAAGGTTTTTTGAAGGACAAGCTGCTGGACCAGGCCGACCTCGACAAAACCATGGTGACGGAATTTGCGCGGGCGATGACGCTGGCGCCGCAGGTGCGCGCGTTTGTCTGGCGGCATGCCGAGGCTTACTACGACATGAGCCACCCGGACTGGAACGCGGCGCTGGGGGCGTGGGACGGCCTGGCCGCGCTGACGACCAACGCGGTCGAGCAGGAAGTCATCCGCCTGCACCGCATCCGCATCTTGATTGAGCTGCGGCGCTTTCCGGAAGCGCGGGAATTGCTGGCGCAGCCGGTGCGCCC
>DASZWY010000206.1:0-5064 GCA_035546135.1 Opitutales bacterium | reverse complement strand
TTGTGTTTCTTCAAGCTGGCCAAATAGCCCTTGAGGGCGTCCTTAATGTTGGCGAGCGCCTCGTCGCGAGTGCCGCCCTGAGAGATACAGCCCGGAAGATTGGGACATTCGGCCACAAAGACGCCATCCTCATCCGGCTCAATAATGACACGGAATTTCATCCCCGCATCTTCTCATTCTGCCCCCTGGATGTCAACCACCCGCCAAATGCTGCTTTTACCCTTTACAGCCCCGGGCAAAAGTGGTTTGTTAGCCGGTTTCCACCCTTTCCGACTCCCGCCATGCGTAAGACCAAGAAATCCATTTCCAAGCGCTTCAAGGTGACCGGTCGCGGCAAAATCCTGCGCCGCACGCCGGGCCGCCGCCATTTGCTGGGCGCCAAGTCCCGCAAGCAGAAGCGCCAGTCCCGCCGCGACAAGGCCGTCTCCCCCGGCATCGCCGCCAATGTGCGCAAGGCCCTGCCCCACGCATTCTGAGTAAAATGGAAAATGGCAGATGGAAAAAGTGCCGCCCCTCCTGTCTTCCACTCTATAAACGCCTGTTTTTTCCTTCTCTTTTTTCCCGCTTCCATTCTTAACGCCTATCCGCCATGCCACGCGTCACCAACGCCGTCTACACCAAAGCGCGCCGCAAGCGCACCCTGCGCAAAACCAAGGGTTACTTTGGCAACAAGTCCAAGCTGTATAAATACGCCAAGGACGCGCTGGCCCGCTCCGGGCAGTTTGCCTACGCGCACCGCCGCCGCAAGAAGGGCGACTTCCGCAGCCTGTGGATCATCCGCATCAACGCCGCCGTGCACGAATGCGGGATGACGTACAGCCGATTTATGGCCGGCGTGAAGGCCGCCAACATCGGCCTCGACCGCAAGGCCCTCAGCGAACTGGCCATCCACGACAACGCCGCCTTCGGCAAGATTGTCGACCAGGCCAAGGCCGCCCTCGCCGCCCCGGCGAAGGCGTAAGCCAAGGGCCAGCGTCCCCCCAGCCGGACGCTACCGCGGTTTCTCTCCTCTCGGGCTGATTGCCCGGACATTCTTGCCCCATGCCCAAATTTCTGCCCAACTGATCAAACGTCCGCTGCTTTGCCGTTTGGCTTACTTTTTCATTCTTACTTTTTACTTCTCCCTTTTCCTCATGGAACCCCAACTCGCCGCCCTGCTTGCCGAAGCCCGCGCCGCCGCGCCGGGGCTGGCGACGCGCCCGGACTTTGAGGCGTTCAAGGCGCGCTACGTGGGGCCGAAGGGTTCGTTCACCGTCACAATGAAGGTGATGGGCACGCTGCCGCCCGCGGAGAAACCCGCCGCCGGCCGCCTCATCAACCAATACAAGCAGGAGTTCGAAAAACTTTTCGCCGAGACCCTCGCGCGGCTCGACGCGGCGGAGATGGCCCAGCGCCTGGGCCCGGCGCTCGATCCCACCCTGCCCGTGCCGGATGCCGCGCCCGGCCTGCTGCACCCGCTGACGCAGACGCGCCGCGAGGTCTGCGCGCTGTTCCGCAAAATCGGCTTCACCATCGCCGAGGGGCCGGAGCTGGAGACGGAGTGGTTCAATTTCGACGCGCTCAACACGCCGCCCGACCATCCCGCGCGCAACGAGCAGGACACCTTTTATCTGCCCGACGCGACGCGCGTGGGCAACGTTTCGCGGCACGGCGACGAGCGCTACCTGCTGCGCTCGCACACCTCGACGGTGCAGATCCGCACCATGCTCAAGGAAAAGCCCCCGCTGCGCATCCTCGCGCCAGGGCGAGTGTTCCGCCGCGACAACGTGGACGCCACGCATAGCGCGAATTTCCACCAGGTCGAAGGCTTGTGTGTGGACAAGCGCGTGACCGTCGTGGACCTGAAAGCGGCGCTGGACTATCTCGTGCGCGGGTTGTTCGGCGCGGGCGCGCAAATCCGTTTGCGGCCGTCATTCTTCCCGTTCACCGAGCCGAGTTTCGAAATGGACTTCACCTCGCCGGACCTCGGCAAGCTCTCGGGCAAGTGGCTCGAGCTCGGCGGCTGCGGCGTGGTGGACCCCGAGGTGTTCAAGGCCGTCGGCCTGAACCCGAACGAATGGAGCGGCTACGCCTTCGGCTTCGGCCTCGAGCGCATCGCGATGGTGCGCGCCGGCCTCGACGACATCCGCTACTTTTACCAAAACGACCTGCGGTTCCTGCGGCAGTTTGCATGAACTTAATCATGGAAAAAGGAAGAGGGAAAATGGAAAAACCCAACTCGCACTGAATTGGCTCCCGGATCTTTTCTTCCATTTTTATTTTTCCATTTTCCATTCATTTTATCTCCCATGCGTGTTTCGCTTTCCTGGCTGAAAAAATACGTGAACCTCGGCGCGACGACGCCCGAGGAGCTGAAGCGCGCGCTGCCGATGATCGGCCTCGACGTCGAGAGCCTGGAGGTCAAGGGTCTGCCGCCGCTGCCGGAGGTGGTCGTCGGCGAAATTTTGATGAGTGACAAGCACCCGAACGCGGACAAGTTGTCGGTGTGCACGGTAAAGACGTCGCTCAACGAGCCGCCGCGGCAGATCGTGTGCGGGGCGAAAAATTATAAAGTGGGCGACCGCGTGCCGGTGGCGCTGCCGGGCGCAAAACTGCCGGGCGATTTCGTCATCAAGCGCTCGAAGCTGCGCGGCGTCGAGAGCGAGGGCATGATGTGCTCCGCGAAGGAACTCGGCCTCGGCGACGACCACGGCGGCCTGATGATTCTGCAAAATCGCCCGGAAATCGGCACGCCCATCAACCAGCTTTTCCCCGAGCCGGACGCGGTGTTCACGCTCGAACTGACGGCCAACCGCGGCGATTGCTGGAGCCATGTCGGCGTTGCGCGCGAGCTGGCCGCGCTGTATGGGCAAAAACTTTCGCGGCCCGCGCCGAAATCCGTGCTCGAAGCCCGGCCTGCGCCCGGCCCCGGCCATTTGCTCACCGCGCTGCAAGTGACGTCGCCCGACTGCCCGTATTACACGGCGGCGGCGATTCGCGGCGTGAAAATCGGCCCGAGCCCGGACTGGCTGAAGCGCGACCTCGAAGCCGCCGGCCTGCGCGCGATCAACAACGTGGTGGACGTCACCAACTGGGTGATGCTCGAGCTCGGCCAGCCCCTGCACGCCTTTGACGCGAAGAAAATCGGCGGCGTGGAAATCGTCGTGCGCGCGGCGCACGCGGGCGAGAAAATCACCACGCTCGACGGCAAGGAACGCGTACTCGACCCGTCGGTGCTCGTCATCGCCGACAATGCGCGGGCGCTCGTGGTCGCAGGCGTGATGGGCAGCATTGACGCCGAGGTGGATGCTGCGACTACCGACATCGTTTTGGAAAGCGCGTGGTTCCGTCCGGCGGCCATCCGCCGCGCAACGCGCCTGCTCGGCCTGCACACCGACAGCTCGCAGCGCTTCGCCCGCGACGTGGACCCGGCGGGGGTGCTGCTGGCGGCCCGGCGCGCGATTGATTTGATTTTGGAAACCGCGGGCGGCGAACTCGTCCCGCACCTCGCGGTGCACGGCGCGCCGCCGCGCGGGGATAATGTCATCGAGGTCACGCCGGACTTTGTGCGCGAGCGCCTGGGCTTTGCGGTGGACGACGCGCAAATCCGCGGCGTGTTCGAGCGGCTGGGCTTCGGCATCGCCAACGGCCACGCCGGCGCGCCCTGGCGCGTGACCATCCCAAGCGCGCATGGCGACATCACGCGGCCGATTGATTTGGTCGAGGAATTTTTGCGCATCCACGGCACGGACAAAATTCCGGCGACAGCGGTTGCGATTGCCGGCGGCGACCGCGACGACGATGCGCAGGGCACGTTCGGGCTGCGCGCGGCGGAATTTCTGGCGGCGCGGCAATTCGCGGAGTGCGTGCATTATTCGATCCGCGACGGCGCGGAGATGCCGAAGTGGCAGGCGGACACCGCGACCGCCGCGCTGACGCTGGCGAATCCGCTGACGACCGAGATGAGCCACCTGCGCCCCACGCTGGTGCCGGGGCTGCTCGAAGCGCTGCGGCGCAATGCCGACCACGGCAACGGCCTGCCGCGCCTGGCGGAGTGCGGGCGCGTGTTTCGCGAAAACGACGGCGTGCTGAGCGAGTTGGAAGCGGTCGCGTTCATCATCCCCGCCACGACCGGCGAACGCTCGTGGAAGCAAACGCCCGCGCCGGATTTTTACGCCGCCAAGGGTCTCGCCACATTATTGGCCGCACATTTGCTGGGCGCCGACATCGCTGCACTAGATTTCCAGCCCATCGGGCCGCGCCCGCTGTGGCAAAGCGGCCACGCGGCGGAATCCGGCTGTTGGGTGAAGAACGGCTTTCAAATCAAGTGCGGGCTGGTCAGCCTCGCGCTGACGAAGGAAAAGGGACTCGACGGCCTCGTTTATGCCGGCGAACTGCTGGTGCGGCCGGATTTTCTGGCGAAGCAAAAAATCAAGGTGCGCTTCCAGCCCTTCTCCTCGTTCCCGACGAGCACGCGCGACCTCGCGCTGGTGGTGGATGAAACCGCCGCGGCTGAAACCGTGCGCCGCGACGTCGAAGCCGCCGCCAAAGCGGCCACCGCCGGCGCGTTCGCGGTCGAATCCGTCACGATTTTCGATTTATACCAAGGCGAGGGCCTGCCCCCCGGGAAGAAGAGCCTCGCCTGCGCGCTGCGCTTCCGCTCGCTCGAACGCACGCTTAAGGACGACGAAGTGAACACCGTGTTTGCAAAGGTTCAGCAGGCGGTGACGACCGATGGGAAATACGCGGTGCGGAGTTGATTTCCCGCACATGGTTTTCCGCGCAAGCTCAAGCGTCGCTAGGCGACGCAGTTTATCCCGGCCTTATTCCTTCAGCCACTTTTCGATAAACGCCTTGGATTCGAGGACTTGTTGCTTGTCCAATTTCGGGCTGAGTTCGATGACGAAGGTGTGGTCGGCGGGGCGGGCGAAGCGGCGGAGCATGTTCCAGTCCACGAGGCCGGTGCCGATGGGCTGGTGGTCCTTGCCTTCGGCGCTGACATCGTGGAGGTGGAAGCCGAGGAGGCGTTCGTGGTTTTTTTCGAGAAATTGTTCGTGGTCGATGACGCCCTCGCCGTGCTTGATG
>DASZWY010000205.1:0-39492 GCA_035546135.1 Opitutales bacterium | reverse complement strand
TGTTTTTCCACGTCCCCTTCGTCTAGCCCGGCCTAGGACACCAGGTTTTCATCCTGGCGACTGGGGTTCGAATCCCCAAGGGGACGCCATTTTTTGCCTGGTGCGCCAAGCTTGCCAAGCGGCGCGCGATAATCTTTAGTGACCCTTCACGTTTTTACCCGGCCCGATGGCGGAATTGGCAGACGCGCTGGACTCAAAATCCAGTATCCCCTAAAGATGTGTGGGTTCGACCCCCACTCGGGCCACTTCTTCGTAACCTTCCGCCGTTTGACTTTTACAGGCCCCCGGCGCATCGTGCGGGCATGCTGACGCGGCGCGTGCAACCGGAGATTCTCGACCGCCTGCCGCCGGAGCATCCCGACGCCTTGCACAACCGGCGCGACCTGCGGTTTTTCAACGCGCTGATGGGCAACTTTCGCTGGTTCACGCGCGTGCTTCAGCAACAATTGCGCGTCGGCGACCACCTGCTCGAACTCGGCGCCGGCGAAGGCGACCTGGGCCGGCGGTTGCGGGGCGAATTGGGCGAGGCGCTGCCCCATTACTGCGGGCTGGATTTATGGCCGCGGCCGACTGACTGGCCGGCGGCGTGGGACTGGCGGCGGGAGGATTTGGCGGATTTTGCCGGCAATGACGAATTCAACGTGGTGCTCGGCAATTTGATTTTGCATCAGTTTGAGGACGACGTGCTCGAAAAACTGGGCCGCCAATGGCGCGAAAATGCGCGATTGCTCATCTTTTGCGAGCCGGCGCGACGGGAATTGCATTTGCGGCAACTGCCGCTGGCGCGCCTTGCGGGCATCAACTACGTCAGTGCGCACGACGCCCGCGTGAGCATCGAAGGTGGCTTTTCCGCAGACGAACTGCCGCGTCTGCTCGGGGTGGACGCACCGCCCTGGCGCGTGGAAATCCACCAGACTTTTCTTGGCGCGTATCGGCTGGTCGCGGTGAGGGATTAGTTTTTTTTCATTTCATGCCCACGCAAAATTCCATCACGATCGTCGGCGGCGGGCTGGCTGGGCTGGCCCTCGGCGCGGCGCTGGCGCGTTCGCGGGTGGCGGTGACGATTTGTGAAGCCGGGCGATTGCCGCGGCCGCGCGTTTGCGGGGAATTCATCAGCGGGTTGCGGACGGAAACCGTCGAGCGCCTGGGCCTTGCGCCGCACTTGCACAGCGCGGCGGAGAATCGCACCACCGGCTGGCACGCCGGCGGGCGGCTGCGCTGGGCGGCGGCATTGCCCGCGCCGGCGCCGGGCCTATCGCGCATGACCCTCGAAACCCGGTTGTTGGAGGATTTTTTGAATTCCAAGGGGAAATTGCGGCTCAATGAACGCGTGGCGGAAACTGGCGACGGGCCGGGCCAGATTTGGACCGCCGGCCGGCGCGCCGATGCGGCCAGCCCGTGGCTGGGTTTGAAAATGCATTGCCAGGATTTGCGCCTGGGCCACGACCTCGAATTGCACCTGGGCCGCGGCGGCTATGCGGGCGCGGCGCGCATCGAGGACGGGCGCGTCAATATTTGCGGGCTGTTTCGCATCCGCCCGGAAGTGCGCGGGCCGCGCGCGGAATTGCTGCCGGCCTACCTGACCGCCTGCGGATTGGAAAAATTTGCGGAGCGTCTGACCCGCGGAATGCCCAACCCGGCCAGCGCCGCCGCCGTATCGGGCCTCGACTTCACCCGAACCTGGCCGGAGGATGCCCGCGTGTCCCTCGGCGACCATCTGGCGGCGATTCCTCCCTACACCGGCCACGGCATGGCCCTGGCGCTCGAGCACGCCGCCGCCGCGCTGGCGCCCCTGCGCCAATATGCGCGCGGTGAAAAAAGCTGGCCCGAAACGGCGCAAAGCATCCGCGCCGCCGTGCGCGCTCAAACCAGTCCGCGGCTGCGCTGGGCGCGCGCGCTGCATCCGTGGCTGCTGCAACCCGCCCGCCAAACGCTCCTGCTGGCTCTGGCCGACACCCGGCTGCTGCCGTTTAAATTGCTCTACCGCGTCACCCACGACGCGCCGGCGGCCGCCTGAATTTTTATCTTCGCGCCATGTTTCTCCACGCCCTCGCCAATGTGGTGCCCGAGCAGCGCCTGACCCAGCGCGAGTGCTGGGAAATTTTGCGCCGCTCGCCCGCGGCGCGAAAACTGCGGCCCGGTTCGCGGAAGTTGCTCGAAAAAATCCTCACCGGCGACAACGGCATCGCGACGCGCCAATTTGCGGTGAATGATTTGGACCGCATTTTCGACCTCGACGCGGAGTCGCTCAACCATGCCTTTGAGCGCGAGGCGCCGGCGCTCGGCGAACGCGCCCTGCGCGCCGCGCTCACGGAAGCGGACCTCGCGCCGGGCGATTTGGACGCCTTGGTGATGTGCACCTGCACGGGCTATTTATGCCCCGGCCTGTCGAGCTTCGTCGCGGAGCGCGCAGGCGTGCGCCCGGACGCGTTTTTGCAGGACATCGTCGGCCAAGGTTGCGGCGCGGCAATTCCCTCGCTGCGCAGCGTGAGCCACCTGCTCGCGGCGCGGCCGGGCGCGCGGGTGGCGTTCATCGCCGTCGAGATTTGCTCGGCGGCATTTTACCTCGACGACGACCCGGGCGTGCTGGTGTCGCTGTGTTTGTTTGCCGACGGCGCGTCCGCGAGCATCTGGAACGGGCATCCGGGGCCGACGCGCCTGCGCTGCGCGGATTTCGACACCCTGCACCTTCCCGCCGACCGCGAATCCATTCGTTTTGAAAACCGCGGCGGCAAGTTGCGCAACAAGCTCGACAAAACCGTGCCGGAGCGCGCCGCCGTGGCGGTGCGGGAATTGTTTGCCCGGCAGAACGGCACGGCGGAACGCATCGGCCACGTCCTCGCCCATGCCGGCGGCAAGAAAGTGCTGGAGGCGGTGGGCGCCGCGCTGGCCGGGCGCTTTGCCCTCGCGGAAAGCGCGGAAGTATTGCGGCGCTGCGGGAACATGAGCAGCCCCTCGGTGATGTTCGCGCTCGGCGAGCATCTGCGCCGGCCCGCCGCGCCGGGCCAAAGCGCGGCGGAGGATTTGTGGCTGACGTCGTTTGGGGCGGGTTTTTCCGCGCACTCGTGCCGGCTCACGCGCGAAGCGGGCGTTTAAGCACGCGTTTTCAGCGCACATCGAGAAACAGCGCGTCCTCCAGGTTTTTCAACAGGTACTTGTAGGTGGCGATGCCGTAGCCGTGGTCGCCCCATCTTTCGCCATACGAGTTCTTGAAGAGAAATTCGGCGTCCTCGATTTTCCCGGTTTTGGTGCGGTAGCCGACGAGGAGAATGGCGTGGCCGGAATTGTCGCCCGCCGGTTGCGCGTCGAGCAGCGCGTTGTCGGCAAAGGCCTTTTGCTCCGGCCATTTGACCCCGGCGATGACCGGCACGCCGGCGTCGAGCACCTGAATCAGATTGGCGATTTGCGCGGCCGGCTCGCGGCCCATGATGTAATAGCCGTTGGCCGGCGTGCGCTTCTTGGCGCGCTCGATGACGTCCGGCGACGGTTCGATAACGCGCGGGTCGGCGAGCTTGAAATGGTAGGGCAAATCGTCCGACAGCGCGATGCCGTAGCCGCGCAGGGCCTGCACGACCTCGGGCAGCGCGAAGCCGATGTCGAGCGTCTCCGATTCGCCCTTGGGCACGGCGACGCCAATTTTGCCGAGGGCCTTGAGCGTGGCCCAGATAAGGTATTCCTCGGAATAATCCGGCGCGGGGCCGTCGGGTGGCGCGCTTTGATATTCGAGCGCGCTGACGAGCGCGAAGACCGAGCAACTGGGCCGCGCGCCCTGGCTTTTGGCGCTGATGCCCAGATGTTCAAACCGCGGCTGCATGTTGACTTCGGCGTAAATTTTCGGCGGCGTGCCGAAGCGCTCGAGGATTTGCTGGGCGTTCAGTTGCGGCGGGCGCTTGTCACCGGGAACTTCGCTGGCCTGGGTTTTGCGGGCGTCATTGGCAGCCACGCGGCGGGCTTCCTCGGCGGCGGCGCGGGCGGGGTCGTAGCCGAGTTGCCTCTGCAACTCCGGCGGCAAATCCGCCAGCGGGACTGACGCGATGCCGTCGCGATGCGCGATGACGACGGTGACCGGCGTCACGTTTACCACGCGCGCATTGTAATAGACCTCCTTGCCGGCGTGGAGTTCGGCGAGGACGGCGGGCGCCGCAGCCGCGGCGGAGGCGGCCGGGGATTGCCCCCGCGCCATGGGAATCCCCGCGAGTCCGGCACAAAATAACCACCGGGTCAGGAAAAATGCACTCCGAAGTTGCTTCATGGCGGCCAGGGTAGGCCAGGATGCTAGCAAATCGTCCCGGCGAAGGAAATGCTGAACCGGCGCCGGCATAACCGCCGAACGGCGCTAATCCTCCACCAAGCGGTAGCCGATGCCCGACTCGGTCCGCAAATGGCGCGGCTCGCTCGGGTCGGTTTCCAGTTTTTGGCGCAAATGGGTCATGAATACGCGAAGGTAGTGGGTGTTGTCCTCGGCCTCGGGCCCCCAAAGCTCGCGCAGAATCTGCCGGTGGGTGACGACCTTGCCGCGGTGCTGCACGAGCATGCGCAACAGGCCGTATTCGCGCGCGGTCAAATGCACTTCCTCGCCGTTGCGGCGCACCAGGCGCGCGGAGAGGTCCACCTCGATGTCGCCAAACGTGACGGGTGCGGGGTCGGCGGCACCGCGAATGCGCCGCAGGATGGCGCGCAGACGCGCGAGCAACTCGCGGCCGCCAAAGGGCTTGCTCAGATAATCGTCGGCGCCGGCGTCGAGCGCGGCGATTTTATCGTCCTCGCTGTCGCGCACCGTCAGCACCAGCACGGGAATCTGCGACCACTCGCGCAGGCGGTGCAGCACCTCGATGCCATCCATGTCCGGCAGGCCGAGGTCGAGGATGACGCCCTCGGGGCGCATCGCGGCGGCTTCGCTGAGGCCCTGCGTGCCGGTGCCGGCTTCACAGACGCCGAAACCACCGGCTTCGAGGGTGACGCGCAGCAGGCGGCGAATTTGCACCTCGTCATCCACGACGAGCAGGAGCGGCTGGGTGGCGGCGTTCAATCTGGCGGAGGATTCTCGGCGGTCACATGCGGGAGGTAAAGCGTTATTAACGCCCCGCCGCCGGAATTTTCGCCCACCACGACTTCCCCGCCCTGCGCGGCGATGAACCCGCGCACCAGCGACAGGCCCAGGCCGAGGCCGCCGGCCCGCGCCGCCTCGCCACGGGAAAATTTGCTGAACAGGCGCGACCGCAACCCTGCGGGAAACCCCGGCCCGGCATCGGCCACGGTGAAAAAGACGCGGCCGCCATCGTTCTCCAACCCGGCGCTGACCGTCACCGGCGTGCCGGCGGGGGTGTGTTGGGCCGCGTTGAAAAGCAAGTTGGCCAGCGCGTGCTCGGTGAGCGCGAAATCCGCGCGCACCAATGGAAATTCGGACGGCACGGCGATGGTCAGCGGATGGCCGTTCAGCGATTCGCGCGCGCCTTCGAGCGCGGCGTTGACGAGGTCGCGGGCGTCGCACCAATCAAGGCGGGGCTTGACGGCGCCGCTTTCCAGGCGGGTCTGGTCGAGCAAGTTGCCGACCAGGCGGTTGAGGCGGCGCGCCGCGGTGCGGGCTTCGCCGAGCAGGCTGTCCCGCAGGGCGGAGTCGGCGTGGCCGAGGTTTTCCAACGCGGCGGTGATGACGGCCAGCGGCGTGCGCAATTCGTGCGAGACGCTTTCGAGGAGGGTGCGGTGCAGCTTGGCGGACTCGGTGAGCAGCCGGTCGCGCTCGACCGCCGCGCGCAGATGTTCGCGCTCGACGATGATGGCCAGTTGCCCGGCGAAAACGTCGAGCAGCTCGCGCTGGCGGTCGGTGAGCATGGCGTTGGCGGGAACGCGCGCACCGAGCACCCCGAGCACCCGGTCGTCGCGCAGCAGCGGGACGTAGTAGCCGGCGCGGCCAAAATACGACTGGGTGAAACGGCCGGTGGGATGGCGCAAACGCAGGGCCGCCTGCGCGGCGGTGCTTTCGCGTTCATCGAGCTGATAGCTGCTGGCGGCGTGAACGGCCAGCGGCCCCTCCGCTCCGGCGTCGAGCACCAGGGCGGTCTTGGTTTTTAAGAGCTCCTCGAGCAGCCGCAGGGAATTGATGGCGGCCTCGTCGAGCGTGCGGGCCGCCGCCAGCGCGCGGGTGAGGTGAAAGAGGTTGGTGGCGCGCTCCTCGCGCAATTGCTTTTCGCGCACCTGGTCGCGCACCCAGACGGTCACCTGCCCGAGCAGGAGGGCGACGATGAAGTAGGGCGCCAGCAGCAGCGCGTCCGCCATGTCCTGAACGACGAAGGAATAATGGTAGGGAACGAAGACGTAGTCCCACGCCGCGACGCTCAGAAAGCTGGCCCACAGCGCCGCAACGCGTCCCACGCGCAAGCTGACCAAAATTACCGCAAGCAAATAGACAAAGCCCAGCCCGTGGTAATATTCCAGCGGGGACAAATCGCCCACGAGGGTGACCGCGCCCACCACGGCGGTCACCAAGCAGTATTCCTTCCAATGAATCTGGCGGCGCCAGCGCGCCAGCCAGGTGGCTTCCCGGGCGGGGCCCGCCAAGTCGGGCGCGGCCGCCGGCGTTATCGGGGGAGTGGCTGGCGGCGTAACTTCCATGCTTCAAACCATTCGGCGGGGCCGCCACCCAGCGGGCTTAACGGGCGAAGAGCCGCACGTTATTGTCGTCGCGACCCAAAGCCTCGCGGTTGTAATCCATGAGCTTTTGCATCTCGTCCGCGGCCGCAAGCCAGAATTTTTTCACGTCGGAGGGCCGGGGATTGTAATTGTCCACGAAATTGACGCCCACGGCGGCGAATTTGTAGCGGTCGGTCGGGGTGAGGCGGATTTCATCCACGCCGTCCGCGCCAAAGCGTTGCCAGAAATCGCCGGCGTAATTGTAAAGGCACAGCACGCGATTGACCTCGTCAATAAATGCCTGGTCTTTGATATCGAGCATATTCTGCATCAGGCTGGAATTGAGGTCGCTGAGGCCGTCGGAATACGCGCCGTAACCGATGTTGGCGGCCAGCCGCGCGCTGAAACCGGAAAGGAGGCGCACCACCGCGACCTTCTGCTGGTCCACTTTGGATGGCGCGGGGGCATCCGCCGCGACGGGATGGTCCTGAAGTTTTTTCAATTCGTCCGTGGCGAGGGCGACCTGCTGCGTGAGCACGGCGAGGCGGACTTCCTGGTCGAGCAGCTTCTCCTGCTGGTCCAGCAGGGTCTGCTGCTGGTCGAGAATGGTTTTGTTTTGCTGGTCAACCACGTGGGCCAACGCGGTGTAACGTCCACTTTCGCCACACGCGCAGAGCAAAAACGCCAGGGAAATTACGGCCGGAACCAGGCGGGAAGTTTTCATGGTTAAAAACAAACAACCGTTTGAATTGGCGGCCTGGCACTAGCATACTCCATATCCTTGAAATTAACAAGCATTGCAAGCGGCTGATGGAAAGCCAGTTGCGAAAACAGCCGCGGTAAAAGCGGCGGGCACCCCGTCCCGTTTGGCCTAAGCCAGCGCCTGCAACCGGGCCTTCAAGTCCGTCTTCAAATCCGAGCGGCTGAGGCCGACAATCTGGTCCTTGACCTGGCCGTCCTTGAAAAGCAGCAGCGTGGGAATGGCGCGGATGTTGTATTTTTGCGCCAGCTCGGTGTTGTGGTCCACGTCCACTTTGCAAACTTGCACCGCCGCCCCGAGCTCGTTGGCGAGGTCTTCCAGGATGGGCGCGATGGCCTTGCACGGACCGCACCACGGGGCCCAGAAATCCACGAGGACCGGCTTGCCGGGAGTTTTTACAACGGATTCGAACGAGCCGGCGTCGAGCGCGATAATTTTATCGGAAGCCATGATAGGGAACGGAGACTTGGAGAAAAACAAAACCTTCCAGGCATTACTGCTTGAAATAATCGAGCGCCATCATCACGGCCGCGCCGATGGCGACGGCGGCGCAAATGAAATCCAGCACGACGAGGCCGGGGCTCTCCTGCTTGGTGAAATCACCCGTGGCCGTCACAATCTTCCGCGAAGCCACGCGGCCGGGAGGCTGGGAGGCCCCACCCGAACCCAAGGGCGAAGCCGCCGGGGAAGCACCACCCGCGCCACTGATCCGGGGGGCAAAGGGTGAACGGGTCACCTTGAAAGCGGACTTGGTCAGGCCGCTCCCCGAAGGGGCGGGCGCCGGGGCCGGGGCAGGCGGGGTGGACGCGCCACTCAGCGGCGACTTTGGGGCGGAAGGAGGGGGTTGGTCGGGCGATGTGCTCATGACAGGGGTTGGGTCATTGAGTCTTGGCAGATTTACCGGGTTGTCAAGAACGGGCCGCAGTTTTTTTCCACGCTCGCTATTTCTTGCCAGGCAGGCTCTCGCGGAGCAGTTCGGCGACCTCGCCGGGCTCGGCGTCCTCCAGTTCCCGGCCCTTGCGGCGGAGCTTTTCCATCGTCTTGACGACGCCTTCGGTCATGCGCTCATGGGTTTCGGCAGAGCCGCCGACGATGGCGAACTTCTCGCCCCGGGTGATGCGCTTGTGGCCGTCCTGGTGGTCCAGTCCGACGCCGAGGAGGCCGCGAAGTTTGGGCTTGGGCTTTTTGGATTCAGGCAAACGGCTGGGCACGGTGAGGTCGGGTTCTAATTGGCGGCCAGAGGCTCCGGCGCGGGTGGCGGCGGGGCTTCCTCACGCTTCAGGATTTCAATGTCGGAAAAATCAGCGGTCTGGCGCAGGTCGAGCTTGCGCAGGCGGGTCAGTTCGAGAATGGCCAAAAACGTGGCGACGACGAGCACGGCGCTGGGGTGCTCGGGCAAAAGACTCGTGAACGTGAAGGCGGCCTCGCGTCCGCAACGGTGCAGCACGAACTCCATGCGGTCGGCGACGGTGACATGGTCGCGGTGGATTTCTCCGTGCACCATTTTTTCGGAAAGGCGGCGCAGCAGGAGATTGAACGTGTTCCAGAGCTCGATGCGGTCGGCGGGCGCGAGGGGGCGCAGCAGGCGGTCCTCGTCGCTTTCGCGGTATTCGCGCGGAAACATATTCTGCGCGCGGGCGATGAGGCCCTGCAGGCCGGCGGCGGCCTCCTTGATTTTTTCGTATTCGAGCAATTGCTGAACGAGGCCCCAGCGCGGGTCGAGGTGCGCGTCGTCCTCGCCTTCGAGCGGCTGGGCGTCCTGCTCGTGCTTGGGCAGGAGCAGGCGGCTCTTGATGTGCATGAGCGTGGCAGCCATCACGAAGAAATCGCCCGCGACATCGAGGTCGAGCTTCTCCATCGCGTGGATGACCTCCAGGTACTGGCGCGTGACCTCGCCGATGGGGATGTCGTATATATCAATCTCGTTCTTGCGGATGAGAAACAGGAGCAAGTCGAGGGGGCCCTCGAACACCGGCAGCCGGATGGGCTGGTCGAGCGTTTGCAACAGCGGCTCCTGGACGGCGGTGGTCATGGCAAACTTCAAGTTAGCTTACTCCGCGAGCAAAATCAATTTCACGTTGAAGCCGAAGCCGTCCTGGTTGGCGGCGCTGCGGTAGTAGGAGACGCCGTATTCAAGGTCCCACGCTTCGCCGAGACGCTGGCGGATGCCGTAGAATTGCTCGACGAGGCCGCCGACGTGCTCGTCATAGCGCCAACGGCCATAGAGGCGCACGCGCTCCGAGACGCGGTACTGGCCGTCGAGCCAGTATTGGTTGAACTGGTGCTGCAGCGAACTCGTGTTGAGCGAAATGTTCCAGCGGTCGCCATCCGTGATCATCGTGCTCGTGCGCACCTCGCGGTTGGTGAAGGCGGTCGGGTCAATGCGGTCGTAGACTTGAAAACTCAGCCAGCTGGCCGGGTTGAGGCCGAGGCCGGCCCACACGTCGGAAACATCCTCCTGGCCGCTGGCGCGCTGGAAATGGATGTCGTTGTAAACATTGAACGAGGCGAGGTCGCGCGAGCCGTAACCGTCCGCACGGGTCTGCAACAGGTTTTCGACGCCGTAGCGCAAAACATTTTCGCTGTGCAGGAAATCAATGCTGCGGGTGTCGCCGAGGTCGAGGATGGGCGGGTAGTTGGAGTTGAAGTCCTGGTCAATGACGGGGATGAGCCCCTGGCCTTGCTGGGCGGCGGGAATGTAACGGTATTGCACGATGGGCCGGAGCACGTGCTGCAGGCCATTGATGCCCCAGGTGGGGTTGGAATAATCCCAGCGGCCCAAGGCGCGCACCTCGCTGTCAAAGCCCACCTGGCCGAGCATGCGCGTGAAGTCGCCCTGCTGGCCGAGCGTGTCCTGATATTGGGTAATGCGGCCGCCGGCAACGGGGGTGAAGGTGGCCCAATCGCCGATATTCACCGGGCGGCGCCAGCCATAGTAGCCATCGAAGCGGTTGCTATGCAGGGTCGGCGTGCCGTTGAAGTTGGGCTGGATGAGCTGCACGTAACCGGCGGAGCCTTCCTGATAAATGCCGGTGTTCAGCAACGGGCTGGCGAAGTAATCCAGGCGCGTCTCGGGCAGGCGCTCCTGCACGAGTTCAAAATCGTTGGGCCGGTAGCGCACGAACGCCGAAGTCAGGGTGTTCTGTTCGCGGTGGCTGAGCTCGACAAAATTGTCCGGCAACTGGTTGTCGCGCCATTCACTCTGGCGGAAATCGCGCAACACATAAGAATCGCGCCACCACGCCATCGAGGCGTTCACGTCCAGCATCCCGCCGATTTCGCCTTGATGCTGCCAGTTCACCCAGAAGCGGTCCTTGGGAATCTGGCTGTTGAGGAGGTCGAGCCCGCGGCTGCCATAGTCATGGATGTAGCCGGACTCGAACTGGCCGTATTGGAGCCAGTCGGGGTCTTTGGTGAGGTCGTAGCGCAAGGCCGGGCCGGCCAGCGGGCCGCGCTGGCTGTAAAAGTCGAGCAGCACCCCGGGCTGGATGGCGGCGTTCTTGGTAAAATACGTCGTGGATTGCACATAGCCGCCGAGGTCCTTGCGATAGCCGAAATGGGCCTGCAGGCTGATGGGCGGCTGGCTTTCGCGGCCTTGGGTGTATTCCGGCAGATAAAAGAACGGCACCGAGCCCAGGCGCAGCGTCGCGCCGTGGAGCACCACTTCATCGTTCTTGAAGTCGAGGGTGGCGCGGTTGGCCTTGATGTTGAGGCCGAAGGGGTCCGGCTCGCCGAAATAAATGGTGGGGTTGGTCAATTCGCCCTGCTGCGCGCCCATGATGAGTTGCGCGCCGTCAATGTAGGCGGGCGCCTTGCCCAGGCGGATTTGGTCGGCGATGATGACGCGCTTCTCACCATCAATCGCCGCCTTGCGCATGATGGCGCGGTTGGATTCGTAGGCCAGCTCGACCTCGCCGGTGGCCTGCAGGACATTGCCGCTGTTCAACACCTGGGTGGCAAAGAGGCGAAAATTCCACAGGTCCACTTCCACGGGCTTCTCGTCGCCATAAAGCATGGTGCCGTTGGCCTGCTCGACGCCGTGGCCGAAATCAATGTGCACGCTCTCATTGCCCGCCGCGGGAGCCGCCGCCGGGGCCGCCGGGCTGGCGACCGGAGCCGGTTCCGCCGCGGGAACCACCAATGGCGGCGGATCGGCCCGCGCCACTCCAACCGATGCCCCTGCCGCCACGCTGATCAGCGCGGCCAAAAACGTCCGGGCCGTCCCACGCGGCCGCCAGGGCATAGTTTGCAACACGCGGGAGAATCTGCCGCCGCGCCCCGCAGGGGACAAGGATTTTCTCACCCAAACTTGCCGGCGCATTCCTGGTTTGCGATTCCGCGGGCGACGCCCTAGCCTGTGGCTTGGACCGGCCCGGGTGGCGGAATTGGCAGACGCGAAGGACTTAGGATCCTTTGGCCGCAAGGCTTTGCAGGTTCGACCCCTGTCCCGGGCACCACTCCCGCGCTACTTGGCCATGGTGAAGTGGTCGCTGATGTATTGCAGGTCTTGTTGCACGTCCTTGAGGTCGTCGGAAAAGGAGGTTTCGATGATCAGCACATTATGGCGGGCGCTGCTGAAGCAGAAGACCTTGATGCCGCCGGGGAAGCTGTCCACGATTTTCCCCTTCAAATACTGCCCCACCCCGCGGTGGGTGCCCCACATTGTGAGGTTGGAACGCGAAAGTGTGGTGATTTGCACGTTGTCAATTTTCTTGATGGCGTTGTCCACGACCTTCTTCGGGTCGTCCGCCTTGTTCATGATGATGATTTGGACGGAGCTGTTCTTGGGGCTGAAGAGCATGAAGTTGCCGTTAGGGTCGTAATCCTTGGCCTGGGTGTCTTCCGTCCAGCCGAGGGGGTATTTCAAGGTGAACTCGGCGCGTTCGATAGTTTTGGCGTCATCCTCGGCGGGTTTGGGCGCGGCGCCGGAGGCCGCCGCTGGCGCCGTTTTCGCCAAATCGCCGGCGTCCACGGTCGCAACCGCCCCGGAAAGGGGTTGGCCAAACCAAACCAACGCCGCCAACATCGTCGAGAAAACCGCCGGACGGCGCCGGACCCAGCGGACGGTCAAACCCGTCCAAGCATTGCCCAAGGACATAAAAGAAAAGGAGGAGAGAAGCATATTGTCGGCCAAAAGTGGGTGGAAGTTATGGGATATTCTCCGAACGGTTATTTTTCCTTGAGGGTCCAGATGCCATCCCAGTCCGGCGGCGGGGGCACCCGAAGATAATAATCGCAGCGTTCGGAAAAGTTCTGGCAGAGGAAATCCGCGCCGCCCATCTGCTGGTTGGCCATGCGGAACAGTTCGGCGGCGCCGGCAAAATCGCGGGCGAAATATTTTTCCAGCGCGGTCTCGTAAACCGGCAGCCCCGGCGGCGGCGTTGCGCCGATTTCCCCGAGCGGGGCATAGATGCAGGCGGCCTGGGTCTTGCCGACGGCGCGCATTTTATCCACCAGGCGGTAGAGGAAAATATCCTTGGTCAGGTCGTGGACGCTTTCGCCGACCAGGATGGGCTGGCGGTACTGCTTGGTGGCGCTTTCAATCCGCGCGGCGAGGTTGACGGCGTCGCCCATGACGGTGAATTCCTGGCGGCGGGGATGGCCAATCTGGCCGACGACGCCCCCGCCGTGATTGATGCCGATGCCGCAAGTGAGTTGCTGGCGGCTGGGTTGGCCCTGCCAAGTGGCGTTGAGCCGGGCGAGTTCCCCTTGCATGCGCAAGGCGGCCCGGACCGCGTGCTCGGCGCCATCGGCGGGGGTCTGGTCGCGCACGTCGCCCCAGGCCGCCATCAGCGCGTCGCCGATGTATTTTTGCAGCGTGCCGCCTTCTTCCTGGATGGCGCCGACCATGGCCGTAAGGTATTCGTTGAGCTGGGCCACGAGCGCGTCCGGCCCCACCTGCTCGCTCCAGGAGGTGAAGCCGCGGATGTCACTGAAGAGCACGACGACTTCTTTGCGCTGGCCGCCCAAGCGTTGCTCGAAATCACCGCGGTGGCTGAGGATGAGGCCGGCGACGCCGGGCGAGACCATGCTCTCGAACATGCCGAGCATGCGCTGGCGTTCATATTGGCTGAGGATGTAATCGTAAAGCGTGCCGAACGCGCCGCAGCAAATCAGGATGAAGGCCGCGCCGGCCACGGGCGTGACGATAAGGTGGGTCCAGAAAATATCCTGGGTCGCCGCGAGGAAGACCACCCCGAGCGTGGCGAACAACCCGAGTTTGAGCAGCACCGAGCGCACCCAAAGGGAGACCATCAACGCCAGCGCGCCGGTGCCGATGGCGAGCACGAGCACGATCCAGTCCGGCGCCCATTCCAGCCATTCGTTGCGCACCAGATTGGAATACGCCGTGGCCTGGATTTCCACCCCGGGCATGCTGTAATCCAGCGGCGTGGGGTAAAAGTCCTGGTTAAAGTGCAGCACGTCGTAAGGCCCGACGAAAACCACCTTGTTTTTGAAATAGGCGCCATGGTCGTAAGTGGTGTCCCATTCTTTCAGCACGTCCACGAGGTCGCGCGTTTCGATGGTGCCGCTCGGCCCGTAGTAATTGAGCAGCATCAGCTGTTCGGCGTTGCGCAACGGGGACACGCCCAGAACCTTCTTGGCCGCCAGCCACGCAAAGGAATACTCCGGCAGATCGCGGAGGGCGCGGCCGGGCGTCTGCTGGACCTGCCGCATCAGGATTTTGGGGGCCTGTTTGTAATTGCTTTGGTAGCGGTTGGTGGATTCGCGGTCGGCGATAATCAGCCCCGTGATGTCGGGGCCGGTGCGCGGGACGAGCAGGTCGCCCGGCATGACGAAAATCATGTTGCTGCCGGGGGTAATCGTGCCCCAGTGCGAGGCGATGACGACCTTGTCCGCGTCCTTGGCAAACACTTCGCCGCATTCCTTGTCTCCGGGCAGCGGCTGGTTATTCGGGTCGTTGAAGACCAAGTCATAACCCACCAGCTTGACCCCGGCATTAACGAGCCGTTCGGTCAGCAACGCCCAAATCCGCCGGTCCCACGGCCACGAATTGTTCATGTAGGCGAGCTCGGGGGCGCGCTGCAGGGTCGCGGCATCGTAGCCGGCATTTTGAAAATCGCCGCGATTGATGGCGAGGATGACGACATCCTGCGGGGGGTCGCGCGGGGGCCAAGTCATCCGCGCCTCCAGCATGACGTTCTCAAAATTGTTCACCCAGTCATTGTTGTCCTGAATCAGCCAAATATAGACGGCGGTGACAATAACCACAAAAGCCGTCTGAACCAGAAAGCGTCGATGCGTCAGGAATTCAAAAAAGCGACGGATGGACATCTAGGCTATTTTTGGGGTATTTCCCTTAAAAAGGCAAGGGATTACCTTGTAGCCCATTCATCGGCGTTACCTCATTTTTCTTAACTCATCATGCTTGCGTTAGCCCGGGCTGTGCCCGTCTCAACTCGCGGACGATAAACCACATCCACCACATTGCGGATGTATTGCTCGTCCGCCTGGCCTTCGGTCGCGTCGGCGGGAAACTCCACCTTGGCGGCAAAATGCCGGGCCAGCTCGCCAAAGAGCAAAACCCGGGCCACGGGGTTGAATTCGTCGCGCCGCATGATGGCCTGCAGGGCGACCGCCGCCTCCGCCGGGCCGACCTGCTGGCGCAGCCGCGCAGCCAGGTGGGGATAAAGCCGCAGGGAATTGAATTTGCCAGCCAGCAACTGGCTCAAGTCGGGCTGGCCGACCTGGGACAGCCGAATTACCACGGTGTTCGCGGCAATGTCGCCCAAGCGCTGGCTCCGACCGTTGAACCAGCAGACCAGGCCGCCGAGAAAATACAACAACGGCAAATCGTCCACAAAGCGCAGCAGATTGCGAATGACAATCTGGTTGAACTGCAGGCGCATGCCCTCGGCGTCCACCACCCGCAGGCGCAACAGGCGTTTGCCCAGCGTCTGCCCGCGCAACCGCCATTCCAAAAAAATAAAATAGCCGAGGGAAACGATGAAATACGCGAGGACGAACAGCGTCAGGCCGATGCCGGGGCTGAGGGCGTCGAACGCCATCAAAATGGTCTGCAGCAGGGAAATGGCGGCGCCGATGGTGAGAACATCCACGATCCACGCCACCGCGCGCGCGACCGGCCCGGCCAGCGTCTGGGAAAAAACGATGCCTTCGGGCGTGCGAATATGAAGCTGCTGGCGGGCGCTCATGGCGGCGGGGCGGCAGGCACGGGCTTCGAACCTGATTTGGCGAGAAAGAGCGTCAGCAACCCGAGTTCAAAAAGACCAAACGCAATTTTCACGGCGTAGGGCAGCACCGGTTCGTGATATTGGGAGAGGAAGGACTCGACGAAGCCCGCCCAGACCAGCAGGAGCGAAAACCCGCCGATGAGCGTGAGCAATTCGCGGGAAATTTCCCGCAGCCGCTGCGCCAGCGGGACGCGCCGGCCCCAGCCGATCAAGGCGCCGGCCAGCAACAACCCGGCCTGCCCGGCGATGAGGATGGACGGTATTTCGATGGCGCCATGCGGCAGCAGCCAGCCGAACAAAAATTTCGCCTGACCCGCGCGCAGGTAATCCACCGCGACCGCGCCCAGAATGACGCCGTTGTAGAAAAGCATGATGATGGTGCCGAGGCCGAAGGTCATGCCCAGCGCCAGCGTCAGGATGCTCACCTTGATGTTGTGCGTCATCAACTCGGCGGCAAACGGCGCCTTGTTGCCCTCGATTTTGGGATGGTCGGCCTTTTCCTCCTGGGCGACGCGCTTGGCGGGGTCCTGCATCAACCCCGCAAAGGGCATGAGCACCGGCTTGGAGTCAGGGTCCAGTCCGATGGCCAGGCCGCCGAACAGGCAGCCGACCATCGTGATGGCCAGCGACAACCAGAACGCGCGCACGTTCCGGCGAAAGGTCTGCGGCAACTCGCGCGACAGCCAGTCGTAAAAGCGGAAACGCTGGCGGCGGCCGCGGGTCTCGTGGATTTCCGCGTAGGCGCGCGCCACCAGGATTTCGAGGTAGCGGCGCGTCTGCGGTTCGGCGGAAAACGTGGTGATTTTCGCCAGCGCCGCCGAGGCGCGTTCATAGAGCTCATGGAAGTGCCGCAATTGATGCAGGGACAACCGCTCCCCCGGCTCGGCCTCGAGCCGGTCCAGCATGGCCTCCAGTTCGGCCCACGCGGACCGCTCCTGGTTCAGGAATCGCTCAAGGTCAATAATCACAGCAATTGCCTTTGTTTGACGCGGAGGTATTGGGACACGAGGTCGGCGCTGAAGCGTTCGTTCTTGAGCAGCGAAAAATGCACGCCGCGGCGCTGCAGGACTTTTTCCAGCTCGCGCAATTCCTGCCAGGCGAGGTGTCCGCCGAGGCGCTGGTAGAGGTCGTCCGCCGCGGCCACGTCGTCGCTGGAAAACAACGGCGCGACACCCGGCGGCTGGAGCATGTTGACCAACACCAGGTGCTGGCGGCGGATTAAATCCACGTTCTTGACGAAGCCCGCGGCGAGTTCGGGATTGTCGAGTGCGGTGATAAACACCAGCAGCGTGCGGCGGCGCATCCGCAGGCGGATGAAGGTGCAGACTTCGTCAAAATCCGGTGAAACGAGCTGCGGCTGGAGCGTATAAAGCGAATCGCGGCAGGCATTGTAGTGGGCGGCGCCGTTGCGCGCGCGCACGAACTTGCCGACCTTGTCACCAAACACGAGCAGCCCGAACAAATCGCCCTGCTGCTCGGCGGCGAGCCCCAGCGCGAGCGCGGCGGTGAGGTATTGTTCGAGCGCGGGCGCGGGGGGCGCGTCCTCCCCGCGTGGCACGGGCCGGGCGGACAAGCGGGAAATGTCAATCGCGACATAGACCTCCTGCGTGCGCTCGACCTGGAAAACTTTCGTCACCGGCCGGCCGCGCTTGGCGGTGGTTTTCCAATGAATGTCGTCGTAGCCGTCGCCCGCGACGTATTCGCGCAGTTTTTCAAATTCGTGGCCCTTGCCGACGTGGCGCTGCGCGTGCGTGCCATAGGCGCCGCGGTTGAGGAACAGCGCGGAAAGCTTGCGGCGCTCTTCGATGAGGTTGGGATAAACGCGGATTTCCCCGCGCGCAGGCAGGGTGCGGCGGAGGCTCCAAAATCCGAGCGGCGAATCCACTTCCAGATAGACGGCGTTGAGCGGGTAGCTGCCGCGCTGGCGCGGGCGGCAAGGCCAGGAAAAATGCGCGGCCGCGGCGTTCTCCGGCAACATCACCTCCATGGTCTCGTGCGGCGACCCGATGTCCGCCGGCCAGGCCAGGCCGATGCGCAACCGGCGGGAGCCCGGGTGTGCATTGCGCACCTGCAGGTCAATTTTCGCGTCGCGGTCCTTGGACATGCGCGCGATGGGCGGCAGGACCACGCTCACGCCGTCGAGCCGGTGGCGCGTCCGCACGGCGTCCGCGATGGCGGCCACCCCGAGCGCGCCCACCGCCACCACCGCGAGCGCCGCGCCCGCGGAGCCGGTCGCGCCCAGCAGCGCAAAGGGCGGCGCGATCAGCGCCGTCCAGATCAGCAATTGGTTGCGCGGGACGATCATCGCGGCACGGCGATTTGTTGCAAAATTTGCTGGATGACCTCGGGGATGCCGAGGCCCTCGATTTCAAATTCGGGGCGCAGGATGAGGCGGTGTTCGAGCACCGGCGTGGCCATGGTCTTGATGTCGTCGGGCGTGACGAAATCGCGCCCGGCCAGCGCGGCGGAGGCGCGGGCGGCCATGATGAGCGATTGCGTCGCGCGCGGCCCGGCGCCGACGAGCACGCTTTCATGGCGGCGCGTGGCGCGCACGACATCGACCAGGTAGGCCAGCAATTCCTCGCGCAGCGCCACCACGCCGAGTTGCGCGCGCAATTCGGCCAGGTCTTCGCGGCGGATGACCGGCTGCACGGCGCCCTGGGCGAGCACGGCTTCCGGCGCCTCGCGCGTCATGGTGCGCTTGGCGAGGGCCAGCTCATCCTCGCGCTCGGGCGAAGTCATGGTGATTTTGAGCATGAAGCGGTCCTTCTGCGCCTCGGGCAGCGGGTAGGTGCCTTCGTATTCGATGGGGTTTTGCGTGGCGAAGACGGTGAAATCCGCCGGCAACGGGTAGGTGTCGCGGTCAATGGTGACGACGCGCTCCTGCATAGCCTGAAGCAGGGCCGACTGCGTTTTTGCCGGCGCGCGGTTGATTTCGTCCGCAAGCAGGAACGAGGTGAACACGGGGCCTTTCGCGACGGAAAATTCGTTGCGCTGGAGATTGTAGATGCTGGTGCCGGTGATGTCGGCGGGCATGAGGTCGGGGGTGAACTGGATGCGCGCGAAATCGCAGCCAAGCACATGGGCGAGCGTGCGCACCAGGAGGGTTTTCGCCACGCCGGGCACGCCCTCGATGAGCGCGTGGTTGCTGGTGAAGATGACGATGAGGGCCTTGTCGATGACGTCCTGCTGGCCGATGATGACCTTGGCGGTCTCCGAGCGGGCACGGGCGAGGACTTCGAGGATGTGGGTGTGGTTCATGGCGAAGCGGATATTTTCGGCGGGGTTGGCGGAGCGGTGGTGGAAAAAGCGGGGCGTTTCAGGATGGCGACGATTTGTCGGTAGGCCTGGGCGGCGTCGCGCTGGCGCGCGGGTTGGGCGAGTTGCTCGTCAACGACGGCCTGCACCTCGGCCAGCTTGACTCCCGGACGGCCCGAGGCCGAAGACTTTTTCCATTCGGCGAGGCAGGTGGGCAGCAAATCCGCGGGGGGAACGTTGCGGCGCAGCAGATTGACAAACCCGACGGACGAAGCGCGGCCCTGCACAAAATCTTCGCGGGAGTCCCCAGCGTGCGCCGGCACCAGGCTCGAGCTGTTTTTCCAGATAAAGAGCAGCGCGATCACAATAAAAGACCCGACGAGCGCGGTGAGCCGGTAGCGCCGGATGAGGCCGGCCACGCCGGGCATCTCGACGATGCCGAAGTGCGCCTCGTCAAATACAATGTGGTGCGCGGAACCGAGGAGCCATGCGAGCAAATCGGCATGGCGTTCCTTGCGCAGCGCCTCGTTGCTCAGAAAATAGCCGTCGGTGGACATCACCATGGTGCCCGCGCCAAAGCGCCGCTCGATGACCACCGGGTCCTGGCCGCGCGAATAGACGGCGCGCCACGCCGGATCGAGCTCCTTAAAATGCAGGCCGCTGCGCCAGTCGAGCTGCGCCGGCAACGCGAGCCCGGAAACGTTTCTCACCTCGACGACGGGGTCCTTGTCGTCGGCGGGCAAATCGTCAAAGTCGAAATTCACGCCCCATTTATCCTTGAGCGAAACGGTGGGCGCTTCGTCATCATCGCGGTCGTCGGGGCTCGTCGGTTTTTTCACCGCGGGCTTCTCGGGCGCGCCCTGGCCGCCGGTGCCTTCCGGTTTTTTTGCCGTCGGTGGATTTTTCGAATCGGGCGGATTTTTTTTGTCGTCGGCGGCCTGCTGGGCTTTTACCACCCGGTCATAAGTGCGGCCATTGACCACCGGGCTGAAAACGACGACGAGGCGACCACCGCGGCTCAAAAAGGCCTCGATTTCGCCAAACAAATCGGCGGGGAGCGACTCCCAGCTTTGCCAGTCGCCGCCAAGGTGGAGATAGGCGGTGCCGGCCCCGCCGGGAAGCTGGTTGGTGAAGCCGAAATCGCGCGCCACGGTGTAGGACGGCAGACGATAAAGGCTTTCATACAGCGCCATCGTGCCCAGCGGGTCGCTGCGCAGGGAGGAGGACGGAGGGTAGGTGTCGCCGCGCTCGAGACGCACCTCGAGCATCCACGCCAAGCCGAGCGCAAATACCAGCGCGCCTAAGACGAGCAGCACCAGCGGCAATGCGCGCTTCATTCGGCCCTCCGGAGCTTGTCCACCTGCGCGCTGAAGGCGGAGACCATTTCCGGGCTGGCATCGTGCAGGCCGTACCACACGCGCTCGAAGGTGCCGACGACCTCGGCAAACACCGGCGGCATTTGGGGAAAGGCGTGGCCGCGGCGGCGCAATTCGCGCTCGTAGTCGCGGTTGGATTTGAATTTGGCGAGGCTGATGAGGTTGCGCGCGGCCAGCCCGGCCAACGACGCGAGATAAAAGGCCCGCAGGGCCAGCCGGTATTCGCCCCGCGCCAGCAATTCGCGCGCAAGCTTCGTCCAGCCGTCCTCCGGCAACGCCTCGGCGCCGGTGTTCTCATCCGCCAAATCCGGCGCGGCGGCGAGCGGCTGAAGCTGGACGACCTTGTTTTTGCCGCGGCGGTTGCGGAAATAACGGTAAAGAAAAATGCCCAGCACGCACAACACCAGCGCGGCCAGCGTGAAAATCAACGCTTGCGACAGGGTGATGCCGCCCATCCCCAAGCCCGCCGCCACCCCGCCCAGGCGGGGATGCGGCCGCAGCCGGTCGAGAAGGTCGTCCAGCCAGTCGCGAAATTTCACCGCCCAGTTGTGGATCATCTCGCGGATGGAAGCCAGAAACCGGGTGAGGAAACTTTGATTGGCCTCGTCGCCGGTTTTTTCTTCGCCGGGAAGGCGCCAGGCGTATTTGTCCTGGTGAATCACGTCGTTGATGGTGTGGTCCAGTTCGTCGGGCGGGACGCCCGGCGAAGCCGCGGGGGGCGGAGCCGCGGGCGGCGGGGCATCCGCGGCGCGCAGATTCGGCGGGGCCAGCAAGAGTGCGCCGAGCAAGAGCACGGCCGCGGCCCGGGACGCCGCGATGATTTTCAGGCGGGCCTTGAGGTCCTCGCCCGAATGGCGGGCCTCGCCGTAAAAACAACGCAGCACGAACACGGTCTTGAGCAACGGGTCCACGCACAGGTACGTCAGGCCCACCATGGCCGCCAGCGCGGTCGAATTCATCATGCTGGAAAAACCGGCGCGGGTGAAGGACGACTCGATGCCGAGCAGCATGTGCCCAAGATAGGGAACCAGGATGAAAAATGTCATCCAGTTCAGGAACACAAAAAACGCGAACAGCGTGAGAAACATCAGCGCGGTGATGTTTTGGCGTTTCCACAAGCCCGCCAGCAGGCCGGCGCGCTGGACGAGTTCGGCCAGCGGCTGCGCGTCCCCGGCGTCCAGCACGCCGAGGTTTTGAAAAAAAGCCACCGGCACGGCAAAAATCAGGACGGTGGCCAGCAGCAAAAATAAAATTGTCAGCAGCAACAACTGCGGGAACAACGCCAGGAGGCCGCCCGCGCCGCCTTGGTTCACCCAAACCATCAGCAGTGGCGGCACCAGCAGCAGCAGGCCCAAGGGTTGCAACGCGGCCTGGGTCACCACCACCCGGCGGACGCGGCCGAGGCTCCATGGCACGGGCGGCGTGGCGGAAATCTGCGCCCAGATGCGCCGGGCAAAAACATTGTGCCAGAATTTCATCCAGACATAGAGGCCGGCGAGACCCAGCGCGGCCTCCGCATCGTGGCTGCGGGCAAACGGGCTCAGGCTCATGTCGGCCCAGAAGTAAACCATCGCCAGCACAAACGGCAGCGTTCCGGCGAAATAAGCCGCCAGCGTCGCCGCCGGCGCCGCCCGCAGGGCGTGCGTGGCCTCCTCGACGAGGTCCATCGCCCGGAGGTCCGGCGCGCGGCGCGAAAGGGGCTGGGGCGGCTTCATCGGAAACTAGCGCGACTGGTAGGTCGCGGAACTGTGCGTGGGCGTGGGGGTTTGCAACAAGACCTGGGCGAGGGCGTAAAAGAAAAACCAGGCCACCAGCACGCCGAGCGCGGCGCAGGCCCCGCGGCGCAGCGCCGCCAGCACCCGGCGCCGGGCGGGCGCGGCCTGGGTGATTTTCACGAGGCAGGCCGCGCAAATCACGCGGTCGTCGTGCTCGGTGATGCACTCGCGGCAGAAAAAATGCCCGCAGGACGGACAGCGCGCCACCGCCTCGCGCGAGGCGTGGTTGAAACAACGCTGGTGAAGCAGGCTGGACATGGGAAGAAGAAATCGAGGCAAGGCCCGGCGCTACAAGACCGGCGGCACCTCGCCGGGCGGCGGGGTGTCAACCAGGGGCGAAGGCGCGGACAAAGACGGCGAAACGGAAGGGGCCACATAGTTTTGCGCCCGGGTGCTGGCGGCGGCCTCGGCGGCAGCCGCCGCCTGGACTTCGGCCACGCGCTGCGGCAATTCCTCGCGCGAAATTTCCCCCTGGGCCTGGGCGATGAGCGGGCGCAGGCGGTTGATGACTTTGTTCGCGCGGCGCAGGCGGTTGAGGGGCGGCAATTCCTCCGTCTGCACGGCGGTTTGCAGGTAGCAGCGCACGGACGGCCCGGCGAAAAGGTTGTAGAGGAAGGGAACGCCGAAAATCACCGCCAAGCAGGTGCAAACCCAAAAGCCGGTTTCGTCGCCGGTGGAACCAAGATTGGCGGCGGCCATGAGCAACAGCAAAGCCAGCGGCACCCCGAGCAGCAGCGCGATGACCAGGCGCCGGCTCGTCCGGCGCAGCGTGAATGCCTGAATGTCGCGAAAATAAAAGCGTTTGTACTCCTCCGAAAAGCCCGTCCCGTCAATGCACAGCAGATGGTCGCGGCCCAGCCACAGGGACGCGAAACTGGCGGAAACAGTCAGGACGCCTTCGCCCAAGCGGCGGCGAGCGCGAGTCAGCCGGGTGTATTCTTTCTCAGACATCGTTGGCCCCCCGGGTAAAGAGCATGACGCCGACAAAAATCCAGAAGGCGATTTGCAGGACGGACAGAATGACGGCAAACACCAGCCGGGTTTTGGTGCGGTGAACGAGGCTGCGCGGGGCGTTCCAATAGCGGATGGCGATGAAGAGCGCGGCGGGCGCGGCAAAAATGCTGAAAATATAGGTGATGATGAACAGCCAGGGATAGAGGGCCAGCCGCAGGGCCAGGCTGTCATACAGCACGCGGCGATTTTCGAGGTTTTTGATTTTCCCCTTTTTGCGGCCGGCCTCGAGGCAGGACGGGCAATAATGCTGGCCGTGCAGCTCGCAGTCGCACAGCGCGCACAAAAAGCGGCCGCAGGCATCGCATGGGCGCACGGCTTTTTTTACGGGGTGGTAAAAGCAGCTCGCTTCGCCCTCGAGCATCACCTGCTCGCCCTCCGCGCCCGGCGCGATGGTGCGCAGCAGCGCGGGGAACACCTCCGCCTGCACGGGCGTCTGGCAGGAGCCGCAAGGCTGTAAAACCCCCGTATTGAACAACCCGGGTTCCAGGGGGGACTGGCATTTTGGGCACTTCACGACAGCCATGGTCATGGGCGGAGCGGATTATTTGTAAATCACGCGAGTGCCGCAGATGTGGTCGTGCAAGGCGCGTTTTTGTTTGTCGAAACCGGCGATGATGTAGCCGATGTAAAAAGTCATGTTGCTTATCAGTTTTCCGCCAAAGCGGCCCAGCGCCCGCGGGTAGGAGACCTTGCCGCCGTCCGCCGTCACCACCTGGATGCGGCAAAGCATTTTGCCAACCGTGGCGCCATAGCGGCCAATCAGGAAAGTTTCGTAGCCGGCCAGGGCCAGTATCATGCCCAAATCAATCGTCAGGCCGATGGCCATGATTACCGCCTGGGAGGTTTCGCCATCGCCCGAGCGTGCCCCCGTCATGATGGCGCCCACGATGAAAGCCAGCACGATAAAAACCATCCCCAAGACGAACCCATCCACAAACAGCGCCACCGCGCGAATCCAAAACCCAGCGTAACGAAACTGGGTTTGGTCAATCGGGGCGCCCTCGGCGAGCTTTTGCATGAACACCGGCTTGCAATTGGCGCATATGCGGACGTTGCCATGCTGGATGAGTTCATTGACCGGAAAAGTGTTGCCGCATTCGACGCACTGCGCCGTGGCGGCCAGCGGCGGCGGGACGCTCGCGGAATCGGCCGGGGCATGGGGGTTCCAATCGCTCATGACTTCAGGAGTGGTTCGCGTGGACGGTTCTCGCGGCAGGCCGGGCGCCGGCAAGCCTAGCGGGGCCCGTGCGGGATGAAAGACAAAAAAAGACCGCTTCACCCATCAGGCGCCGTCAGCGAGGATACCCGCGGCGAGCGGTCGCCGCCGGTTGGCAAACCACGCGGGTGCCGCAGAGGAAATCATAGGCCGCGCGCCTTTCCTTGTCAAAAGCCGCCGGCAAAAATACCGCGAGGGCAAAAATACTGAGAAAGCGGCTGCAGCCCTTGCAGCAAGCGCGGCCAAAGGCCCGGGCATAGGAGATCGGCTCGTTGTCGGCCGTCACCACCTGGATTTTGCAGGCCATCTTGCCGAGCGTCGCGCCCCAACGCCCAAGCATCAGGGTCTCATAGATGATGAACAGCGCCGCGGAGCCAAACATCACGAGCCAAATCAAGGGGGTGATTTTCTCGGAAATCTCCTCCGGAGTAGCCGGCGCGCCATGGTTGCTCGCGAGGCCCGTGCTGATGAACCAAATCGCCATGATGACCCCGACTGGGAGCCCCACAATCAATCCGTCCACGAAATAAGCCGCAAAACGGAGCCAAAAACTGGCGTAACGCATCACCCCCTGGTCAATCTGCGCCCCTTCCGCGAGTTTTTGCATGAAGACCGGCTTGCAATTGGCGCAGACCCGGACGTTGTCGTACTGGATGAGTTCGTCGATGGGAAAAGTTTGGCCGCATTCGACGCACTGCGCCGTGGGGCGGAGCGGCGGGGGGACGTTTGCGGGGTCGGGAGCAGGGGGATTCCAGTCGCTCATGGCTTCAGGGGGGTGAGAGGTGCAGTTTTTGCGTCGGGCCGCTCGCGGGCAAGCCTAGTGGCGTCCGCGCCGGTTGAAAGACAATAAAAAGCGGCCATTTTGAACAAAAAATACGATAATTTTTCCCGGTATGCGCGGGGCCCGCCGCGAACCGCTTTGCGCTGGCGAAGGCCGGACGCCAGCGCTAGAATTCCCCGCCATGACGCCGACTGCACCCGCCAAGCCCATCCTTTATGGCGAGACTCTCGAATCGCTCACCGCCCGCCTGGCGGAGCGGGGCGAGCCGGCGTTCCGCGCGAAGCAAATCCTCGAATGGGTCTATAAAAAGCGCGTGCCCGACCCGGCGGCGATGACCAACCTTTCCGCCCCGCTGCGCGCCTGGCTCACCGCAACCTTTGAGCTGGAGCCCGCCCGGCCGGTGCTGACCAAGACCTCCTCGGACGTGACCGACAAACTCCTGCTGGAGCTGCGCGATGGCGCGTTGATTGAGACGGTCGTCATCCGCGCGCCCATGCAAGGCCTGGGGGCGGAGCGCTCGCGCAAGACGATTTGCATTTCCACGCAGGTGGGCTGCGCTTACGGCTGCCGTTTTTGCGCCTCCGGTCTGGCGGGATGGAAACGCGACCTCGAAGCGGGTGAAATCGTCGCGCAACTGCTCGAGGTGTGCCGGCAGGAGGACGCGCGCACCCCGCGCGCGCACGCCGAGCTGGCGTCGTTCGACAACATCGTCGTGATGGGCATGGGCGAACCGCTGGCGAATTACGACAACCTGCTGCGGGCGCTGGGCATTCTCAACGCCGAGTGGGGCCTGCGCTTTGGCGCGCGGCGCGTGACCATCTCCACCTCCGGCCTCGCGCCGCAGATTGAAAAACTGGCGGAGGAGAAATTGGGCTTCCGGCTGGCCATCAGCCTGCATGGGGCGACCGACGAGGTGCGCACGCAAATCATGCCCATCAACCGCAAATACCCGCTGGCGGAACTGCTGCCGGCGGTGCGCCATTTTTCGGAAAAGCACGGGCGCATGGTGACGCTGGAGTTCATCCTCATCGCGGAGGTCAACGACCACCCGGAACAGGCGCACGCCCTGGCCAACATCGCGGCCGAGCTGCACGCGCACGTGAATCTCATCCCCTACAACACGGTGGACGGCCTGCCGTGGAAGCGGCCGAGCCTCGAAAGCCAGGATGCTTTCGCCGACATTTTGCGGCGCGCGGGCATCTCCGTTACCCTGCGCCGGGAAAAGGGCCACGACATCGCGGCGGCGTGCGGCCAGTTGCGCCTGCAAACCGAGCAGGCGCGCGCCGCCGCCAAGGCGCAGCAAATTTCCGCAAGCGTCGCGCACGAGGCGAAGTCTGGCAGCCCGACGAATTAATCGGCGGGATTCGCCGGGAGGAACAAATCAATTGTGTGTCCGGTGACGGTGGCGGAAGACACGCCGATATTATAGACCATGCGGTAACGATTGCCCAGCCAGCGGATGATGCCCCGGCCAGTTTCCTCGCTAAGGCCAAAATTGTCCGTGCCGAACTCGGAAAAATCCCGGTCGAACAAAATGACCGTGTCGGGCGGGTGGCTTTGCAGCTCGGCGACAATGTTTGGGATGCCGGCAAAGCGCAGGGACACCGGATTAAATTCCAATTCCCGAAGCGGCGAGCGCCGCCGCAGATGATAGTTCACCGCGATGCCCTCGGGAAACACCGCCAGCGTGCCATCTTTTGGGGACAGGCGTCGGGCGGCATCCATCATTATGCTCAGATTCTGGCCCGTGGTAAAAGCTTCGGGAGCAAAGGCGTAAAACCGGTCTCGCCCGGCGCCCACGGCGTAAGTTTTGAGGCCGTAATAGTAGGCGCTGGTATGCCAAGTCGCGAACCCGAAAGCCAGCGAGGCCACCACCGCGAGCGCCGGGGCCAGCCTGTTGCGGCGCAAAGCGCCGGCGCCAGGCCGCGCGGATTCGACCACAAGCAAATGCAGCCAAAACAAGACGGCCAGCGGCATCATGAAAAAGCCGTAATGCAAGGTGCGCGCGTTCAGGAGCATGCGCGCCATCATCAGGCTGGCGGCGGTTCCCGTCACCGCCAAGCCCAACGCGTGAATGGGCACCTCCCCCTGTCGGGCGTGCCAGAGCACCCGGCTCACGCAGACAAGAGCAACCATGCAGACCGGAAAGACGAATTCCGGAGCGATATCGTCGCCACGATGGGAAAACCAACCGCAACCCACGGCGGCCAACATTGCCAGCGCCGGCCAGCACCACCACCCCCAACTGTGGGCGGGCGCCATCGTCCAGCGCCGGGCCGCAAAGACCAGGCCGGCGCAAAACAGGAAAAAAATGGCCCCTTGGCGCAGTTCCGTGAAAAAGTTCGTCCACGGCTGGTCAAAGCCCATGTAAACTTGCATGATATGCGCGTTGGCGACGACGCGGGAGGCGTTGCCGCACATGAAAACGAGATCGTGGTTGGCCGCATACAACGCAAACGCCAGTCCGCCGCGCACCCAAAAATAAATCAATACCGGCAACCAGAGGCCGGCAAAACCAGTCAAGACCCAAGCCGCAGCGCTGACCAGCCAACGGCGCGGCGCGTTAAAATCCATTTCCGGAGCATGGGAACACGCCAGCGCCAGTCCGCGGGTGAAAAAATAAACGGCGGTTGCCACTACGGACGCAAAGAACGCTTCCGGTTTGTCCAGATAACACACCGCCAACCCGGCGCCGGCCACGCCGAGCCAAGTCCGGCGGTCGGTGGCCAAGTGTTTTAACAGCGCCCATAGCACGAGGAGGAGCCCCAAAAAGCTGTACTCGGACTGCGACACATAGGGGGCGATGAAGTTGTAATTGCCGTAAACACCGTATTGCGCAAAGGCAAACACGAGCAAAAAGAACACCGAAGCCAGCCAGACCATGAGGCGGTTGCCTAAGAGGGCGAAAACGGCGCGCAGCAAAATCAAAATGACGACCGTCGTCACGATGTTCATCGCCATCATGGTGTCCATCCCCACGCCAAAAATTTTGAACCCGGCGCCCTGAATCAAATTGGCCAGCGGGCCGTACCAATTGTCCACGTCGCGATAAAGCAAATCGCCCGCGCTCACGCGCCAGGCGATATACAGGTTTTTGGGGAAATCAATCAGCGGGTCCGACCAACGAAACCAGGTTTGCTGCAACAAATAGCCAAAGAGCATCGCCACGGACAAGGGCTCGGCAATTGCGAGCACCTTCCGCCATCCGGCCCCGCGAACCACTGCGGCATCGGCAACAGGAGCATCTGGGGTGGTGGCTGGCATCGGGCAGGGAATGTTCAAATGCCAGGATGAAAAATGCGAGCGCGAAGGCGGAAATCTAAGGGGCTCGGCCAATCACAACCTAGGGTCCGGGTTGAGTCGGCACGGCGGGAGGTGGTTGCGCCGCGTCATTGGGCACCATCAAAATAATGGCGTAGCCGGTGAGCGAGTCGGGCGTCCGACCGATGGCGTAGACTACCGTGTCATGATTGACGAGCCATTGGGCGATGCCACGGCCGGTGGCTTCCGTGACGCCAAAATTGGGCGTCCCGTAATCGGCATAGTTGCGATGATACAACAGCACGGCATCGGGCGGATGGGCCTGCAGTTGGGCGACCACGTTTTGCGGACCGGCAAATTGCAGGATGATGGGGTTGAACTCCAACTCGCGCAACGGGCTGCGCACCCGGAGGTGATAGTTCGCCGCAATGCCCTCGGGAAACGCCGCCAGGGTTTGGGCGTGAGGGGTCTTCTCTTGGAAGGCCGCAATCATTGTGTTCAAACACTCCCCGGAATCAAAAACTTCGGGCGGGTAGAAATAAAAACGGTCGCGGCCCGATCCCACCGCGTACGTTTCCCTCCGGTAATAGGTCAGGCTGACACTCAGCAAAGAAACCGTCCCGACCAGCACCAATCCCGCCACCAGCGCGGACCGTAACCAATGCCGGCCAAGTCCGAGGCGGGCCTCAACTGCGGTTCCCTCCAACACGTGAATCCCAAAAAACACCGCGAGCGGCGTCATGAAAAAGCCGTAATGCATGATTCGCGTGGTCAAAATCATGCGAGCGAGCATGAGGCTTGCCGCGACCCCCACCAGGGCCAAACGCAGCCAGCGGGAAACGTCCGTCCCGCGTTGCCAGGCCCGGCGAATACTCCACAGAACAAAAATGAATGCGGACACCCCAACGGGGAACGTCAATGCCGTGCCGGCGCTGACGTATTGGCACATCGGCCACACGGCGCCCGCCGCGGCGCCAATCGCCACAAGGGGCAACAGCCAGCCGCGCAACCCCCCGGACGGAACGTCCCGCCATCTTTTTGCAGCCCAGACCATCCCCGCACACAAGGACGCAAATAAAAAACCCTGCCATAATTCAGCGAGAAAATTGACTCCAGGCTCGTCGATGCCCTCCACCGCTCGCATCCAGGGGGATTGGGCGACGCCTGCGCGCACCGTGGGGTTCAATAGCGAGACTACCGTGAAATTTGTGGCGGATAAGGCAAACAGCCAGCCCCCGTGGAACAAGAAATAGCCAAATACCGGCAGCCATAAAACAAGGAATCCACCGGCGAGCCAGCCCAGCGCGTGAATCAGCCAGTGCCCGGCCGCCCGCCAGTCCGCCTCCGCCCCATCCTGACGGGCGACCCGGATGGATTGGACCAACAAATACACCCCCAAGGCGCCGCCAGCGGCCAACACGCCCTCGACTTTGTCCAGATAGACAATCGCCAGCCCCAATCCGGCGAGACCGAGCCATAAGGGCCGCCGCGTATCGAGATGTTTCAGCAAACCCCACAACATTAATACCAGCCCCAAAAAGCAATAAGTGGCCGTGGCGGTGTAAGGGGTGATGAAATTATAATTGCCCCACAGCCCATAATGACCGAAGGCGAAAACGCTGAGGAAGGCCGCGGAGGAAAGCCATACCGTCAGCCGGTTGCCCAGCCGCCAGGAGATGCCGCGCAGCAACAACAACACCGCAGCTGTCACGGCGATATTCATCCAGACAATCGTGTCGAGACCGACGCCAAAAATTTTGTCGCCGGCACCCTCGACCAAAGGCGCGAGCGGGCCATACCAATGCCCCAGTTGCGCATAGAGCACATCGCCGGCGCTAATGCGCCAGGCCAGGTAGAGGTCGCGGGGAAAATCAACGAGCGGGTTGCACCAGCGCAGCCAGGTCGTTTCCAACAGAAAAATGAACCACCCGGCGATGGAAAGCGGCTCCGCCACCGCCAGAAACGCCCTCAGCCGGAGTTTTGACGCCGTTGCGGGGACAGCGGCGGGCGGCGGGGCCGGGGGGGCGTCACTCATGGGCCGGCGGACTTTTACGCCGAGCCCTCCCGGCTGGCGAGCAAGAAGCAATAACCGCCGGAATTATTACCCGGCGGCGGACAACAAGGCCGCCGTGAAGCGGCCCTCAGGGGCCTTGCGGCAAGAACCGGTCCCCTTGAGCCCCGGCGGCCTTGGGCAGCAACAAGTCAATGACATCGCCATTGGCGGTGTATACGGGGGCGGTGTTGGACGCCGTCCGATAGCGCAGGGCGATGACGTAGTGATCATTGAGCCACTCAAGGATGTCGCGGCCGCTGGCCCGGTCGGCGCCAAAATATTTCACGCCAAACTCCTCCATTTCCCGGGAATAAACGAGGACGACATCCGGCGGATGCGCCTTGAGTTCGTCGAGCACGTGCTGCGGACCGGCATAATTGAGCGCGATCGGCTGGAATTCGAGTTCCGCCAGCGGCGTGGGCAGCCGAAGGTGATAATTGACGGCGGCGCCCTCGGGAAACACCACGAGCGAGCGGGCGTGCGGCGCATACTTGCGGCAGGCCTCCAGCATATCGGAGAGCATCCAGCCGTAGGGGAAGGAGGTTTCCGACGCGGTCAAAAAACGGTCGCGGCCCTCACCGATGGCAAAGGTTTTGTACTGGTAGATGGTGAGGTTGAGCCTGGCCGCGTTGGTGCATTCCGCCGCAATCACCAACGCAAACACCACCGCCACCAAACGCGGAGGACGCAAATCGGCGGAGTGCGGCCGGGCGGCTTCGACGACCAGCAAGTCCAGCCAGAAAAAGGCCGCCAGCGGAGCCATGAAAAATCCGTAATAGCCGGCGCGGACGTTGAGAAAAATCCGCGCCATCATCAGCGTTGCCGCCAATCCCACCACGGCGAGGGCCGCCAGCCGTGCATAACCCGGCTCATTCCGCCGGGCCGCGCGCAAGCCGCGGACCGCGTAAATAGCCGAGGCCACGGCGACGGGAAAAACCAAGGCACGGTGGAAATCTTCGTTGCTTAAAACCGCCAGCCAAACTCCCGCCACCGCACAGCCAGCCGCCACCACCGGCAACAGCCACCAGGCCGGACTAAAGCGCGGAACCCGGCTCCACAGCCGGCCCGCCAGGATAATAAGTGCGCAGACCAAAACCAGCACGGCGCCCATCTCGAGCTGCATTACGAAATTGGCCCAGGGCTGGTCAAAACCGGCGAAGTGCGCCAGGGATTGTGAGTTCAGCGCCGTGTCCCGAATCGAGCGATCGAGCACCGAAACCAGCACAAAATTGGCGGCCCGCACGGCGTAGACCAGCCCTCCTTGCGCCACTAAAAACAGAAAAACGGGCAGCCAAAGCGTGAAAAAGCCGCCCGCCAGCCAGCCCACCGCACCGGCCAGCCAACGACGGGCGGAGCAGTTCGCGTGCGCTTGTTTTAAGCATTGCGCGGCGAGGTAGAAAATGAGCGAACCGCCGGCAGCAAGCACGGCCTCCGGTTTGTCGAGATAGGCCACCGCGAATCCGAAGCCCGCCACCCCCAACCAGCCGGCCCTTCCGGTTTTTAAATTTTTCAATAAGCCCCAAAGCACCAGCAACAAGCCGGCAAAACTGTAGCTCGACTGGGCCACATAGGGCGTGAGGTAATTATAATTGGCAAAGGGGTTGTAGTGACCGACCAGAAAAACAAACACGAACAGCAATGAGCACAGCCAGACCATCAGGCGATTGCCGATGAGGCCGAAAATCCCGCGCAGCAGCAGCAGAATGCCGACGGAAAGCGCAATGTTCATCCAGACCAGCGTGTCGAGGCCGGCGCCAAACAGCCGGAACCCGGCGGCTTCGACGAGATTCGCCAGCGGCCCATACCAGTTCGCGATTCTTTCGTAGAGCAAATCGCCCTCGCTCATGCGCCAGGCGATGTAAAGGTCGCGCGGGAAATCAATCAGCGGGTCGCCCCAGCGCATCCATGATTTCTCCAGCATGAAAATGAAACCCAGCGCCACCGACAGGGGCTCCAAGACCACGATGGCGCGAGCCAGCCAACGGGTGCGGCGGGCGGGCGCCGGGGGTTCGACGGGGGTCTGGTCGCTCATGCCGAAGTGCGGAACCTCTAGCGGCTGATTGCCCGCCAACGCGAGCCTGAAGGAAGCCGCGCATTTTGAACTCGAATCTTGAAACCCAAATCCCGAGACTGCGGCCGTGGACCCAACTCCTGCCGCCCTGACGGAAGCCTTGCGCGCCGTAAAATATCCCGGCTTCAGCCGCGACATCGTGTCGTTCGGCTTGGTGCGTTCGGCGGAGGCGCAAGACGGCGTCGCCCGCGTGCGGCTGGAAATCTCGACCGCCGACCCGGAGGTCCCGAAGAAGCTCCATGACGCCGCCATGGCCGCGCTCAAGGCCGTGCCGGGGGTGCAGCGGGCGGAAGTGGAAGTCGCGGTAAAGGTGCCACCCAAAACCCCCGCGGCAGCGGCGAGCGGCACGACCGCCGCCCTGCCCTCCCAACTGCAAAAAGTCCGCTACCGGCTGGCCGTGGCCAGCGGCAAAGGCGGCGTGGGCAAAAGCACCTTCGCCGTCAATCTGGCCTGCGCGTTTGCCCAATTGCTGGCCCAAAAAGGCGGCGCGCGCGGCGTGGGCCTGATGGACTGCGATATTTACGGCCCCTCGACGCCGCTGATGCTCGGCGTCAACACGCGGCCGGAAATCGCCGACGAGATGCTGCAGCCGGTGGAAAATTTCGGCGTGCGGCTGATGTCGCTCGGGCTGCTGATTGACGAGGATATGCCGGTGGCCTGGCGTGGGCCGATGGTGATGAAGACCATCCAGCAATTCGCCACGCAGGTGAACTGGGGCGAGCTGGAAATTTTGGTGGTGGACCTGCCGCCGGGCACGGGCGACGCGCACATCACGCTCGCGCAGACCGTCCCGCTCTCGGGGGCGGTGATTGTGACGACGCCGCAACTGGCCGCGGTGTCGGTGGCGCGGCGCGGGGCGATGCTGTTTGACAAGGTGAACGTGCCGCTGCTGGGCGTGGCGGAAAACATGAGCTACCTCGAAAACCCCGATGGCACGCGGCAGTATATTTTTGGCGAGGGCGGCGGCCCGCGCGCGGCGATTGATCTCGAGACGGAATTCCTCGGGCAGGTGCCGCTCGACCCGCGCGTGCGGGCGGGAGGTGACCGCGGCATCCCCTTGGTGGTCAGCCACCCCGACACCCTGGCCGGACACGCCTTCCTGGGCATCGCCCAACGGCTGCTGGACAAGCTGGCCCAGGCGCCCGCCGCCGGCACCGGCAGGCGGGGCTGAAATTCGTATCAAGGCGGCCAAATTGCTTTGGAAATTGACATTGCCATGGCGGGAAGACTTTGTTAAAAATTAGTCACAATGGTAAGGCTATCGGCACACGCCTCCAGCCGGCTTTCGGCCCCGTCCCACTCCCGTTTGCTCGACGAGAAGATGAAACACCCCGACTCCACGACCCCCTCCAGCAGCAATGATTTTGTCAATCGGTCCAGCGTCTATCAGGACTTTCTGGCGGAACGCGAAGAAATCCTTCGCCACAAGTGGCTCGAGTCGGAAAAAGCCGGCCACGACATCGGCTTCGAGCAGGCGTTGCAGGACTGGATCCGCCACCACCGCGACAAATGGCGCGCCAGCCGCCGCAGTGTGCTTTCGTGCTCGAACTAGGCGGGCGTTCAGCGGGTTTTGACTAGTTCCGCCAGGCGCTCAAGGCTTTGGGACCAGCCGACTTTCATGCCGCCGAGCATGGGCTTTGCTACCGGCACCAACCCGATGGCGGTAGCGAGCACGGTGAGTTTGGTCTTGGCGCCTTGTGCGGCAAAGGTCGCGGTGGCCAGCGAAGTCAGCAGTGCGCCGCCATTTTCATCCCAGGCCACCGAGAGAAACGCCAGCCGCCCGGGTTTTTCAACCTCGTGGAACACACCGGTCATGGGGTAATCCACCCCGTAAGGCGCGCGCATGACAATGCGCAAAGAGCCTCCCGGGCGAACGGCCAGTTTGCAGACGGGATTGGTGAACCCGTGCGGTCCCCACCACTGGGCCAAGTGCCGGGGGTCCGTCCAAGCCTTCCAGACCAATGCGCGGGGCGCGTCGAGAACGCGCTCAAAGCGGACTTGCCGGGTTATCGGGTGCGGGGCGGGATTATTTTTCGCGTTCATGGATGATGGTTTTATTTTTGGGCGAAACTGGAGAGGTATTCATCGAGGCGCCCGAGTGTTTGCTTCCCGCCTTCAATCGCGCCGTATTCCTTGACGACCTGGTCGCGCTTTTCCTTCGATTCGAAAACCATGCGGATGGTGACTTCGGTTTTGCCGTCCTGTTCCACAAAGGTCCAGGTGGACAGCGCCCTCACCTCGGTGCCGCCGCCTTTGCGCGCGCCGCCGAGGGTGAAAACGATGCGCTCGGGCTTAACCACTTCCTGAAAGACGTTGTGGTTGGGGTATTCGGCGCCATCCGGCCCGCGCATGACGTGCTTCCAGACGCCGCCCGGGCGCACGTCCATGGTTTCAATGGTGGTGGAGAAACCACGCGGCCCCCACCATTGCGCGACGTGCCGGGGATTGGTCCAAACTTCCCACACCCGTTCGCGCGGGGCGGAGACAACGCGCTTGATGACGATCTCGCGGTCGGAAGTGGCGGTAATTTCGGTCTTGGGTGAAGCGGTCATGACACGGTGGGGTTATTGGTTTTGGGAAAGGTAGGCTTCGAGCTGCTCGAAGGTGCCGGACCAGCCGATCCGCATGCCATCGCGGCCGCGGTCAAAGGTCTGGCGTTCCTCGGCCGTGGCGTCCAACGGCGCCCATTGCACGGTGACGGTGGTTTCGCCGTGATTTTCAAGAAAAGTGGTTGTGGACAGCATTTTTAGCGGCCAGCTCGGATGGAAAGGGTGGCGTGTGACGCCGCCATTTTCGTCAGAGAAGTGATGCACGAGGACAATGCGCTCGGGCGCTTTTATCTCGCGGAATATCCATTTGCCCCACATGAGGGTTTCGCCGTGCCCCGGCGCGCAATTGCGCATGCTGTAGTGGAAAACGCCGCCGGGGCGAAAGTCCATTTTGGCCGTGGGCATGGAACTGCCCTTGGGCCCGAACCATTGCATGAGGCGCTCGCGTTCGGTCCAAGCCTTCCAGACCAGTTCGCGCGGGGCTTTGAACGTGCGGGAAAGCACAAAGGGCGAGGAGTTATTTGGCGTGGTCATGACTTTTTTTACGTTGGGCTGGAGGGGTGGGTTTTTTCTGCTTTTGCAATTCCTGCAAATAGTCGTCGAGACGGTCGAAGCTCTCCTCCCAGAAGCGGCGGTAGTGCTCAACCCAGTCTGCGGCTTCCTTGAGCGGCTCGGCGTGCAGGCGGCAGGGGCGCACCTGGGCGTCGCGGCTGCGGGTGATGAGGCCGGCGCGCGCGAGCACCTTGAGGTGGCGGGAAACGGCGGGAAGGCTGATGTTGAACGGCCGCGCCAATTCGAGCACCGAGGTCTCGCCCTGGGTGAGGCGGGCAAGGATGGCGCGGCGGGTGGGGTCAGCGAGGGCGCTGAAGGTGGCGTCGAGCCGAGCGGAGTCCAATGGAGGGCGAAGGGCCATTTTGTATTTAACAACTATGTTAAATACAAACCCGGTTCTGTCAACGATGATTTTTTAACTTTTAAAAAGGCCCCACCGGAGCAATTGAGGCCGGACCCGCCCCCCCTTACATCTTCACTTCTTTGTGCAGGGTGTGGCGGCGGAGGTGGCGGTTATATTTCATCTTCTCCACCTTTTCCTGCTTGGTGCGCTTGTTGCGCGTCGAGAAGTAACGGGAAGGCGGCTTGCCTTCCTTGCGGGCTTCGGAGCATTCGAGACAAATGAGTTCCCTGGGCATGGTGCTTTCTAGAGTTGAGCCGGCCAGATTGGCAAACCGCCCGCCCCATGGCAACTGTAAAGAATCGGTGACTTTGCCCCCCGCCCTGCCGCCTTTCCCTTGCCACCCGGCCCCCGTCCCCGCATAGTCGGGCTCCCATGAATCTCTACCTCTTGCGCCATGCCGAGGCCGAGCCGGGCGATTCCGACGCAGACCGGCGTTTAACACGCAAGGGGGAAAAGCAAACGGAGCAGCTGGCCAAGTTCTTGCGCAAGCACGAGGTGGAGCTGGACATCCGCGAAATCTGGCACAGCCCGCTGGTGCGCGCGGTGCAGACGGCGGAGATCTTCAAAAACGAAGTGGGGCTGGAGGCGCCCTTGCTCGAGGCGCCGGGCCTGCGCCCGGCGGACGATCCGCGGCCCATGGGCCTGCGGCTGGCGTGCTCGCGCAAATCGGTGCTGGTGGTGGGACACAACCCCCATTTTGAGCTGCTGGCCTCCTGCCTCCTCAGCGGCGCAACCAGCCCGGTGTTAATAGATTTTAAAAAAAGCGGTTTATTGCATTTGGAACGCGCGGAGGAGCCCGGAAAAGCGCGCCCACTGGGACATTGGATACTTTCGTGGTATATTATACCGCGGCTCTTATAACCGCCCGCAACCCATCCTCACCATGATTGACCTCATCAAAAAAACCATGCTCGCCGGCGTCGGCGCCACCGTGGTCACGAAGGAAAAGGTCGAGTCCCTGCTTCACGACTATGTGGAAAAAGGCAAGCTCTCGACTCACGACGCCAAGAACCTCGCCGAGCGCATCGTCGCCGATGGCCGCCAGGAATATGAACAGGCCAAGCGCGACCTGACCCAGCGCATGCAGGAAATGCTGAAGAAGGCCAACCTCGCCACGCGGGAAGACTTGGCGGCATTCGAGAAGCGCCTCAGCGCGCTGGAGGAGATTCACCACAAGTCCGCCAAGCACCATCACGGGTGAGGCGGCCGGCCGCCCCCCTCCCCTTCACCGCCGCCTTTTGTGAGCCTGAATCCAATCCACGCCTTCCACAATCTGGTCCGGCTCACGGAAATTTCCTCCGTGCTCATCCGGAACGGGTTTCGCGAGTTTCTCGAGCAAATCGAGACACCGCGATCGTGGCTGACGCGGAACATCAAACCGCGGGAAGGGCGGCTCAATTTATGGGAGCGCATCCGGGTGACGGCGGAGGAATTGGGGCCGACGTTCGTCAAGTTCGGCCAGGTGCTGAGCACGCGCGCGGACGTGCTGCCGGAGCCGCTGATTCAGGAACTCAAGCGCCTGCGCAACCAGGTCAAGCCCGCGCCGTGGGAGGACATCCGCCCGATGCTCGAACGGGAATTGAAGGGGCGGGTGGAGGAAGTGTTTGCGGAATTCGACCAGCAGCCGGTGGCCGCGGGCTCGATCGCGCAGGTGTATCGCGCGCGCCTGCCCGGCGGCGCGCTCGTCGCGCTCAAAGTCCAGCGGCCAAACATTCGCAAGGAAATGAAGGCGGACCTGGAAATTATCCGCTGGTTCGCGGAGAAGATGCAGCAGCACCTGCCGGAATTGCGGGCCTACGATCTGCCGGCGGTGGTGGATGAAACCGGCGAGAACATGCTGCGCGAGCTGGACTTCACCATCGAGGCGCGCAACGCCACCTATTTCAACCACACCAATCCGTACCCACAGGAAGTTTTTGCCCCGCGCATCCACGACGCCTTCACCACGCGCAAATTGCTGGTCTATGACTGGGTGGAGGGCGTGGAGCCGGAAAAGTGCACGCTGCCGCCGGAAACGCGCGCGCGCATCGCGCAAGCCGGCGGACGCTCGACGTTCGACCAAATCATCATGTCGGGCTTTTTCCACGCCGACCCGCACAGCGGCAACGTGCTGGTGACGCCCGACGCGCGCCTGTGCCTGATTGACTGGGGCCAGACGGGGCAACTGACGCGCACCATGCGCTACTTTCTGGCCGACCTCTTTTCCGCCATCACCGACGACGACCCGGAAAAAATCGTGCGCGTCGCCCTGGCCAACGCGCTGACCAAGAAGCGGGTGGACTCCGCCCGGCTGGAAAAAGACATCGGCATCATGCTGCGCAAGTATTCCGACGAGCAAAAGGGCCGCGACATCGGCCGCATCATGCTTGACCTGCTCTACGTTTTTGGCACGCACGGCATCCGCCTGGCGCGAGACTATGCGTTGCTCGCCAAGGCGACGCTGGCCATCGAGGAGACGGGCAAGGCGCTGGACCCGGCGTTCGACATCCGCCCAATTTCGGAACCGTTCCTGCAGAAGCTCAACCTCGAGCGCTGGCATCCACGCACGATGACGCGCATGATGTACTGGGACTGGCGCACGGCGCTGCGGCACGCGCGCGAGATTCCCGGCACCTTCATGCGGCTGCTGCGCAATCTTGAGGAGGGCGAGGCGAGCATCAACTTCGTCCACCACGGCCTGGACGGGCTGCGCCGGTCGCTTGAAGACGGCGTGAACCGGCTGGTGCTGGCGATTATCGTGGCGTCCACCCTGCTCTCCTGCTCGCTCATCGTGGCGCGCGTCAGCCCGGAAAGCCTGCACAAATTCCCTTACGTGCTTGCGGAGTATTTCTTTGTCGCCGCCATCATCTTCGGCTGCTGGCTGATGTACGAAACCCTGCGCTCGCACCGGCGGAAGTGAGGGTGCTGGTGGCTGGGGGACAAGCGAACCGGCCCTGGCCGCGGGTCAAAGGCGTTTTTTTTGAGATGTCGGACGATTTTCCGTGTCCGATTTCCAATTGTGCGGACACCCCTTGACAGCCCCCATGATCTCTGACGCCGAACTTTTGCGACAATATGCCCGGGATGGCCAGGAACCGGCCTTCACGGAAGTCGTGCTTCGCTACACGGATTTGGTTTATTCCGCCGCGCTGCGGATGGTGGCTGGAGACGCCCACCTGGCGCAAGACGTCGCGCAGCGGGTGTTTGGCGCCCTCGCGCGCCAGGCCGGCGCACTGGCGGGCCGGTCAAGCATTGTCGGCTGGCTCTACACCACCACCCATCATACGGCAAGTGTGGTCGTGCGGACCGAGCGGCGCCGCCGGGCACGCGAGCAGATTGCTTTCGCCATGCAAATTGAACCCACCCGCGCTGAAACGGACTGGTCGCAACTGCAACCCGTGTTGGACGAGGAAATTTGCCGCCTCGCACAAGCCGACCGTGAAGCGGTTCTTTTGCGGTTTTTTCAGGGGAAAAGCCATCGGGAAGTCGGCCAGGCGCTGGGGGTGAGCGAGGACTTGGCGCGCAAACGCGTCGAGCGCGTCCTCGAAAAGCTTCGCGCCGCCTTTTCCCGCCGTGGCTTGCGCCTGACTTCCGCCGC
>DASZWY010000204.1:0-3742 GCA_035546135.1 Opitutales bacterium | reverse complement strand
GTCTCGCCGATAAAGTCGGCGACAAAGCGGTCGCATGGGCGGCGGTAGATTTCGCGGGGCGCGCCGACTTGGCGGATGCGGCCGGCGGCGAGGACGGCGATGCGGTCGGCCAGGGCGAGGGCTTCCTTCTGGTCGTGGGTGACGTAGATGGCCGTGAGGCCGGATTCCTTGCAGACGCGGCGGATTTCACCGCGCAGTTCGTGGCGCAGGCGGGCGTCGAGGTTGGAAAGCGGTTCGTCGAGCAGAAGGCAGCGCGGCTGGGTGACAAGGGCGCGGGCGAGGGCGACGCGCTGTTGCTGGCCGCCGGAGAGTTGGTGGATGCGGGTGTTCTCCTGGCCCTCAAGGCGGACGGCGGCGAGGGCGGCGGTGACGCGCTCGGCGATTTCGTCGCGGGGGCAGCGTTGCTGCTTGAGGCCGAAGCCCACGTTGTCGGCGACGTTGAGATGCGGCCAGAGGGCGTAGTTCTGGAATACCATGCCGGTCTGGCGCAAGTGGGGCTCGACGCGGGTGACATCCTCGCCGCCAAAGAGAATGCGGCCCTCGTCGGGGGTCTCGAGGCCAGCGAGGCAGCGCAGGAGGGTGGTTTTGCCGGCGGCGCTAGGGCCGAGGAGGAAGAAAAGCTCGCCGGCGGCGATGTCGAGGGTGACGCGGTCGAGGGCGGTGACGGCGCCAAAGCGCTTGGTGACGTTTTCGAGGCGCACAGCAACCATGAGGGCAAAGGTGCGCGGCGCGCGGCGCGAGTCAAAGCGAAATGCAAGGGGGGTGGAGGCAAAATGTCACAATGTCCAGGGTGCTTCCGTGCGTAAGAATCTTGACTCGGGGCATGGGTCAGGTTGTCTGGCGGGATGCTAATTTGCGTCCGCCATGGTCCGGTCAGCCCGGCCGGGCCCGGCGCGCCAGCCACATGAAAAGCGACCTTTCCCAAATCATTGTCAGCGAAGCAGACATTTCGCAGCGCATCGCCGAACTCGGCCAGCAACTCACCGAACTTTACGAAAAGAAGGGCGTGGAGGAAGTCGCGGCCATTTGCATCACCAACGGCTCGATCATGTTCGCGGCGGATTTGCTGCGCCAGGTGAACTTGTATGTGCGGCTGGATTGCGTGCGGGTGTCGTCCTATAAAAATGAGGACCGGCCGGTGACGGAGCCGGAGATCATTGACCAAATCCGGCTCGATTTGACGGGCCAGCACGTGCTGTTGGTGGACGACATCCTGGACACGGGCAAGACGCTGGACAAGGTGACGCGCGTGCTGAAAGCGCAAAAGCCCGCGTCGCTGCATACGTGCGTGCTGCTAAACAAAAAGCGGCGCAAGCAGGTGCGCGTGACGCCGGATTTCGTGGGCTTCACCATTCCCGACCATTTCGTGGTGGGCTACGGGCTGGACTTCGCGGAGCGCTACCGCAACCTGCCGTATATCGGCGTGCTGAAGGCGGAATTGCAGAACCCGCCGAACTGGTGCGCGGCGCGGAAGGAAGAGCAGCCAGCGTCGCGGCGTTAATCGGGCTTGCGCTTTAGGAACGCGACGAGCTGCGGGTCGGGGGCGGGAAAGGATGCGCCGTCGATGGCCCCCAGCGCGTGCGCGGCGGCGAGGGCTTGGGCGGGAGTGGAAGCGGGGCCGAAGCGTTGGGCGCCGTCCACCCAGATTTTCAGCGCGGTGGCACGGTCGCCGGTTTTCCAATAGGTGGTTCCGGCGCAAACGGAAAGGGCCGGGTCATTGATGGGCAGACCTTGAAGATTTTTTAAGGCGTCCTGCCAGGCGGCCAAGCTGTCATCGCCAGCTTGGAGCGAAAAATCATAGTTGCTGATAATCAAAATGCGCCGGGCATCGGGGCGGGCAGGATCGCGCTGCAAGGCCATCGAGGCGTAGCGGATGGCCGCGGCGTCGTCGCCGATTTGCGCGGCGGCATTGGCGGCGAGGAGCTCGTCCTGGATGAAGGTGGAATCGTCGCGGGCAGCGAAGAAATTGGAAAAAGTGAGCGCGGCGGCGAAAATGAGCGCAAGGGGCGTGGCGAGGATTTGGCGGCGCGAAAAAGCCGACCAATGGGGAATGGCCATCCAGCCGCCCGCGAGCACGCCGAGCAGCGGCAGCAGCGGGAGACGGAAGCGGCCACTGGCGTAATAGAGCAACACTCCAGCGGAATAAACGCAAAAAACGAGCATGACACCCGCGACGATGGGGCAGTTGAATTCCACCGGCATCGAGCCCTCGCCGCGGCCGCGCAGCGCGAGGATGCCGGCGGCGAGCACGAACAGCATCCCCCACCCCAGATAATTCCAGCGCAAAAGCGGCGAATTTTGCCGGTGCCAGGCGTAGGTCTGGTTGTTGTATTGGTCGTAGTCGTTGAGAAGGTAATAGAGTTTTTCGAATTCCAATTTGAGCCAGGCGGCGGGGTCGCCGATAATATTGCGGATGGCGTCCTGGCTCCAAAATTCATTCATCACCGGCTGGGGGTCTGCCGGCTGGCCGGTGAGCCGGGCGTATAAAATCTCCGACTCCTTGCGCGCGGGGTTTTCACCCGGGGCGATTTCGTCGAAAAATATTTTTTGCGCGTAGTAGCGGCCATTGGCGTCGGGGCGGTTGGCGGCGTAGAAATTATAGGGGCCTTGCGCAGGCAGGATGACGAACTCGCCACCCCACCATTTTTGCACGCCCCCGAGGAGGAGCAGCACAACCAGCGCGCCCGCCCAGGCGAAGAGGTCGGGCCGCTGCGGTTTCCAGCGGGCCGCGAACCACGAACGCAACAGCGGGGCAAAAAATATCAGCGGCAAGAAATGCGGGCGGGCGGCGACCGCAAGGCCGAGCAGAATGCCTCCGAGCATGGCATCGCGGGGCTTGGTGCCGGGCCGGGCCCAAATCACCAGCGCCCAGACGGCCAGCGCGAGCGAAGGCACGGTGTCGAGCACTTGGACGGAGTAATAAAGCGCGACGGGATTGAGTCCCCACAAGGCGGCGGCGAGACAACTGGCGGCTTGGGCATGGGGGCCCACCCAGAGGCGCTGAGCCAGACGCGCGACCCCCAGGGTAATGAGAAAATGACCGAGCAGGCCAAAGAGGGAGGCCAGCGCGGGGAGTTTATCCGCGGACATGCCGAGTTTCAGCGGCAGAGCGAGCAGCGCGGGGTAGAGCATCGCGCGGTAGAACGGCTCGTGCGCGAGCGCGCCCGCGGCGACTTTCTGGGCGAGGACGAGATTCTCGTCGGCATCAAGCTGCGGGGCCTGGCCGAGGGGGGTGGTCAAATACCAAAGAAAATACGCGACGCCGTAAAGCAGCACGGCGATGGCCAACGCAATCACAGGCCATTTCTGCCGCGGGCGCGGAATACCCGGGGCCGGGGTCAGCGGGCCAGCGCATTCATTCACCGGAAGAAGCTGTATTTCGCGATGCAGTAAAGGGCGCGGAAGCCGTCCTTCCAGCCGATTTTTTTGCCCTCGGCGTAAGTGCGGCCGAAATAGGAAACGCCGACCTCGTAAACGCGGACGTGGAGGCGGGCGATTTTGGCGGTGACCTCCGGCTCAAAGCCGAAGCGGTTTTCCTCGAGCTGGATTTTCTGCAAAATTTCGCGGCGGAAAGCCTTGTAGCAGCACTCCATGTCGGTGAGGTTCAGGTTCGTGCACATGTTGGAGAGCAGCGTGAGCACCTGATTGCCGACCATGTGCCAGAAAAGGTGGACGCGGTGAACGCCGCCGCCGAGGAAGCGCGAGCCGAAGACGACGTCGGCGACGCCTTCCTCGATGGGCT
>DASZWY010000203.1:0-6505 GCA_035546135.1 Opitutales bacterium | reverse complement strand
TCCTCGGAATCGCGCGCGTAGGCGGCGAGGAGCGCCTTGTCGCACAGCGAATTGACGAGGCGCGGGATGCCGCGGCTGCGGCCGTAAATCGAGCGCAGGGCGGCGCGGGTGAAGCGCGGGCGGCCGCTGGCGCCGGCGAGCGTGAGGCGGTGCTGGATGTACGACTCGACCTGGCCGCGCTTGAGCGAGCGCAACTCGTAAAACACGAGGATGCGCTGGCGCAACTGGCGCAGGCGCTTTTCCGCGAGCTTCGCCTTCAATTCCGGCTGGCCGATTAAAATTATCTGCAAAAGTTTTTGCGTGTCGGTCTCGAGGTTCGAGAGCAGGCGCAGTTGCTCCATCACTTCGAAGGAGAGATTCTGCGCCTCGTCAATGATGAGCACGATGTCCTTGCCGGCGTGGATGCGCTTGAGCAGCGCGTCGTTGAGGCGTCCGGTGAGGTCGGCGTTGTCGAGCGCAAGCGGCGCGCTGCCGGCGCCGGGGGCGATTTCGCCGAGCTCGCGCAAAATCGCGGCGAGCAGTTCGCGCTCGGTCAGGCGCGGGTTGAGGATGAGCGCCGTTTCGGTGCGGACGCCGTCGAGCTCGTTGAGAAAGGCGCGGCAGAGGGTGGTCTTGCCGCAGCCGACTTCCCCGGTGAGCACGATGAACCCCTTTTTCTGGCCGAGGCCGTAACGCAGGTGCGCCAGCGCCTCCTCGTGGGTCGGGCTGAGGAAGAGAAAATTGGGGTCGGGAGTGATGTTGAACGGCATCACCTTGAACCCGAAGAACTGCTGGTACATGGCGCGAACCGAGCCTAGTGGCACACTGGCGAACATTCAACCTCCAACGCCCAACCTCCAATCTCCAATAAAAACGAAACCCCAAAAATGACGCGGGCGAGTTTCGGGCCGATGAGCCATTTTGCGTGGTATTCCATCGCGTAGGCCAGACACCGTGCCACGATGCGGATGGGTGGTGCGGATTGAATGTTCAAGGTTGGACGTTGAAGGTTGGATGTTCCGGCGCTGCGCCGGCGGCCTAATAGGAGTTGTCTTGCCCGGCCAAATCCCCCAAACTCGTCAGCCGTGCACCCGGAGAGCCCCACCGAAGGGACTGCGCCCGCGTCCGCCCACCCGGCGGCCTGGCGGTGGATGGTCGCATTGGCGCTGCTGTTGTTCTCGTTCAATTTCTGGGCCATCAGCATGCGCAACTGGCCGGCGGTGCTCGATTACGAGGTGCCCAGCCGCGCCGCGCTCGCCGACGGCCACTGGTGGACGCTTTTCACCTACGCGCTGACGGCGACCGGGCTCGGCACGATCGGCCAATGGCTGTCCGGCCCGTTGAGCATCCTCTTTTTCTTCATGGCGGCGCGCCTGACGGAGAGCGAATTGCCGCGGCGCGATTTCCTGCTGCTGTGCGCGGTGTGCTCGGTCTGCGCGGCGGCGTGCTGGCTGCCCCTGCACTGGTCCAGCGGCGAATCCCTGCGCGCGGGCTGCACGGTGCTCGTGCTGGGGCTCGGTTCATTTTTGTGCTTTGCGCTGCCCGACGAATCGCTGCCGCTCAACCTGATTGTGACCGTGCCGGTGCGGCCGCAGGGATTTTTCTGGTTCGTGCTGGCCTTGGAGACGGGCGCGTTCCTGAGCTTCGAGCTGCCGCAAGTGCTGGGCCACGCCGGGGTTTTTCAGGCCGACTTTGACCACTCGGCGCACATCGGCGCGATGCTCGCCGGCTGGGCCTGCGCGCGCTACTGGCGCCGCGTCCACGCCGATGATGAATGGGCGTTCTTTGCCGAGGCGGCGCTGGCGCAGCGGCCGCCGGTGCCGGTGGCGGCGAGGGGAGTGGCGGAGGCGGAGACCGCGCAGGCTTCGCTGGAGAACCGCCGCGAATTGCGCGAAGCGGTGGATCGCATCCTCGACAAAATCAACCACGACGGCCTGGCCTCGCTCAGCCCGCAGGAGCGCCAGATTTTGACCCGCGCGAAGGATTTGCTCGGAAAGTAAGGCGAGTCTGGAGTGAGGAACGCGGAATAATAAACGCTGAATAAGCCTTGGAGCAATGGACGGTGCCCGGTCCCTCAGCGGCTCATCCACCGATAGACATTTGGGAGCGCAATCCGGCAAGGGATGGCTTCGCGCTGATTCAGCATTGAGCACTCACCATTTCACATTCCTTGCTCCGCGCTTGCCCTCAGCCCTTCAGGCCGCGGGAGCGGAACTTGTCCAGCCCGACGGCGAGGACGAGGACGATGCCGATGATGATAAGCTGGTTGTAGGACATCCAGCCCATCTGCACGCAACCGCTGTGGAGCGCCGTCATGGTCAGCGCGCCGATGACCGCGCCCCAGATGCTGCCGACGCCGCCATTGAGGCTCGCGCCGCCGATGACCACCGCGGTGATGATGTCCAGCTCCATGCCGGTGCCCGCGGTCACGTCGCCCTGCCGCAGGCGGGCGAGGTTGAAGACGCCCGCCAGGCCCATGAACAGCCCGCCAAGAACATAGACCGAGACCTTGAGCCAGAACGTGCGCAGGCCGCATAGGCGCGCGGTGTCCTCGTTGGAGCCGAGCGCAAAAATGTGCCGCCCATACACGCTGCGGTTGAGCACGACGGACATGATGATGGTTAGCGCCAGCATGATGAGCACGCCGTAATTGGGCAGCCACAGCGGCACGAAGAGCGCGCCATGCTGGTCCGGGTCGGCGCGCATGAAATGGCTGCACAGGTTGAACAGCCAGTGCGGCACGTCGTGATCGTGTGAAAGGACTTTCTGGGCGACGCCGTTGACATCGATGTTCTTGAAGTGCTCGACGGCGGCGTCGTAAATCGTCGTGGGGTTGTTCATCAGGCCGTTGATGCCCTCGGTGGTGCCGAAGCTGTAATTGACCGTCTGGTTGTCGCCCACTTTTTGGGCGAGGCCGCGCGCCGTGCTCATCATGCCCAGGGTGACGATGAACGGCATCAGGTCGAAGCGCGCGATGATAAAGCCGTTGACCAGCCCGACCAGCGCGCCGACCGCCAATGCCCCCAGCAGCGCGACCATCGACGAATGCCCATCGCGCAGCAGCACCGCCGCCGTGACGCCGGAGAAGGCGACGACCGAGCCGGCGCTCAAGTCAATGCCGCCGGCGACAATGATGACCGTCATGCCCAGCGCGCCGGTGGCCACGATGACGGTTTGAATCAGGATGAGGCCCAGGGTGTCGGGCGTGAGGAACGTCGTGCCGTTGCGCGAGTAAACCATCGCCTGGAACAGCAACAGCACAAAAATAAAACCGAAGAGCGGACCCAGCAGCGGGTAGCGCTTCATAAAGGAGATTTTGGGTTCGGTGGGAGCGGCCATGGTGAAAAGCGGGCTAGCGGTTGATTTCCTCGGGGGTGTCCTGCCCGAGCGCGGCGCTGAGCAGGCTGTGTTCGTCCCACTGGTCGCGCGGGCGCATGGCGACGAGTTCGCCGCGGCACATCACGCCGATGGTGTCGCACATGCCGAGCAGTTCGGGCAAATAGGAGCTGACCATGACGACGGCGTGGCCGGCCTGCGCGGCTTCAAGCACCTGGCGGTAGAGCACGGCCTTCGCGCCGACGTCGATGCCGCGCGTCGGCTCGTCGAGCAGGAAGATGTCCGCCTCCTGGTGCAGCAGGCGGCCAAAGGCGATTTTCTGCTGGTTGCCGCCGGAGAGCGTGCCGACGGGCTGCGTCGGCGTCTTGGCGCGCACGTCGAGCCGCTGCATGATGGCGCGCGCGGACGCGAGTTGCTTCGATCGCGAGACAAACCCGCCGCGCGCCAGCGCGCCCAGGCGCGAAAGGGTGAGGTTGTCCGCCAGGTCGCGGTTGAGCAGCAGGCCTTCGGTCTTGCGGTTTTCGGAAAGCAGCCCCAGCCCGGCGGCGAGGCTGCGCACCGGCGCGCCGAGCAAAAGTTTTTTGCCCTCGACGTTTACGACGCCCTCCGCCGCGGCATCGAGGCCGAACACATTGCGCAAAATCTCCGTGCGCCCGGCGCCGATGAGCCCCGCGAAACCGAAAATTTCCCCGCGGCGCACCGAAAAGGAGACGCGGTGGGGCTTGCCGCGCGCCCCGGTCAGCCCGTCAGTTTGCAGCACGGTCTCGCCAAGCCGGCGCGGGATGCGCGGGTACAGCTCGGTCACTTCGCGGCCGACCATCAGCCGGATGATGCCGGCGTCGTCAATCTGCGCCAGTTCGCCGGCGCCGACGGATTTGCCGTCGCGCAGCACGAGGTAGCGCTTGGCGACGGTACGGCATTCCTCGAGAAAGTGGCTGATGTAGATGAGCGCGACGCCTTGGGCGGCGAGCCGGGCGATGACTTTGAAAAGGTTCTCCACGTCGTGCCGCCCGAGGCTGCTCGTCGGCTCGTCGAGAATGACGACGCGCGCGCCGCTGGCGCAGGCGCGGGCGATTTCCACGAGCTGCTGCTGCGCGACCGACAATTCGCGCACGGGCACGTCGAGCGGCAGGTGCGGGTGGTTGACCATCTCGAGCGCCGCCAGCGCGAGTTCGCGCCGCCGCCCGCGGCTGACGAAGCCCAGGCGCGCCGGCTCGCGGCCGAGCACGAGGTTTTCCTCGGCGGTGAGGTGCGGGGCAAGCGTCAGCTCCTGGTAAATCATGGCGACGCCGGCGTCGCTCGATTCGCGCGGGGAGCGCGGGGCAAACGGGCGGCCGTCAATCTCCATCGTGCCGGCGTCGGGCGTATGGGCGCCGGAGATGACCTTCATCAGCGTGCTCTTGCCCGCGCCGTTTTCACCAATGAGCGCCAGCACTTCGCCCGCCGGGGCTTCGAGGTCCACGCCGCCGAGGGCGCGCGTGGCGCCGAAGCTTTTTTCGATGCCGCGCAGTCGCAGTCGCATGGGGACCTTACATTACCGTGTGGTCGAGCAGCGTCTTCACTGCATCGGTGGCCTGGTTGTCTTTGGTGATGACGACGCTGCCGGTGTCCACGTTGGCGTCCGGCTTCTGGCCGGCGAGCTTTTGCAGCATCGTTTCGACACCCTTGTACCCCATGGTGTAGGGGTCTTGGAGCACGAGCGCCGTGATTTCGCCCTTGGCCAGGCCGTCCATGTTGGCCTTGCCGCCATCGAAACCGACAAATTTGATTTTGCCCGCGAGGCCCGCCTGTTGCAGCGCGAGGAGCATGCCATTGGTGCTTGGCTCATTGGGCGTGAAGACGCCGTCCACCTGGCCCTTGTAGGTGTTCAGCAAGTCGGAGCCCTTGGTGAACGCCTTGTCGCGGTTGTCGCCTGCGTAATTGTCCGAGGAGACGACCTTGATGTTCGGGTGCTTCGCGATTTCCTCGAGGAAGCCGTCTTCGCGCAGGTTGGTGCTGGCGGAGCCTTGCATGAAGCGCATCATCATGACGTTGCCCTTGTCGCCAAGCTCCTTGGCGAGCTCCTGGCCCGCGAGGATGCCGGCCTTTTTGTTGTCCGTGCCGACGAACGCGACCGTCTGGTCGTAATTCAACGGCGAATCCACGATGACCAGGGGGATGCCGGCGGCGTGGGCCTTTTCGGCGGGCGAAACCAGGGCATTGAACTCCATCGGGCACAAAATGATGCCGTCGAGCTTCTGCGCGACGTAGTTTTCCACCAGCGAGACTTGCGCGGCGCGGTCGCCTTCGTTGGGCGGGCCGTTCCAGTCAATGTCCACCGCGATGCCGGCGGCCTTGGCGTCGGCCTGGGCGGCGTCGAGGCCCTTCTTGACGGACTTCCAGTAGACGTTTTCCATGCCCTTGGGCACGAAGGCCAGGCGAAGGCTCTTGCCCTTCAGCGGCTCGGCCACGGCCTTGGCCCAATCGGGCGCGGCGGCGGAAGCGGCGGCCGTGCTGGAAGAGGACGAGGCGGCCGGGGTCTCGGATTTGCCGCAACCGGCAAACAACAGCGCCGCGAGGGCGGCGGGGAAAAGGGAGCGATACCAGACGGGGGATTTCATAGGGAAATGAGGGTGGGGGTGGGCCCAATAGGGCAAGCCGTTAATTTGGCCACGCGCCCCCGGGGGTGTCAAACCTAAGCCGAGGCCAAACCGGCCACCTTGCAGACGAAAATGCGCACCCGGTAGCCGCGTGCGCCTTACTTCGCGTCGTTCACCGGCTTGTTGCGCTCGGCCTGCCATTTGTGGCGCTGCCAGCGCATCGCGAGGGCGTCCCAGCCGTCGGCCAGCTTGCGGGCGGAGCCGGCGATAATATAAAGGAGCAAAACCCCCGCGGCCAGGCCGCCCATGATCATCAATACCAGCTGCGGGCCGAAATAATTGCCCACTCCCAGCGTGAGGCAGACGGCGATGGCGCAACCCACCACGGTGAACTTCAGCCGGCGCACTTCGAGCCGCAGCTTGCGCACCTGGCGCTCCAGTTCGGTCGGCTCGGGCGGGGGCTGCATGGCGGGCTATTTTATCTTGGCGAGGGCTTCCTCGCGCGAGGCGTAGAGCGGGAAGAGGCTGGTGAAGCCGGAAATTTCAAACACCTGGCGCACGGTCGGCGCGAGGGCCGCGAGCGCGATGGTGCCGTTGATTTTCTTGAACTG
>DASZWY010000202.1:0-17537 GCA_035546135.1 Opitutales bacterium | reverse complement strand
AGTATCCGCAAAAAATTTGTCAGGTTTCGGCGGGCTCGGGGTCGGAGGCCGAAGCCGCGCGGCGGGGATGCAGGCCAAAGGCGATGATGTAAAATGCCGCCGCCCACAGCACAATGGCGGCGCTGGCCGGGGCGTTCCAGTAATAGGAGGAAATCAGCCCGCCCAGGCCGGCGGTAATGGCCAGCAAGACGGCCAAGACGAGGTATTGGCGGGTATCGCGCGCGAGCAGCCGGGCCGTAGCGGCGGGCAAAACCAGAAAGGCATTGATGAGGAGCAGGCCAATCCAGGGGATGACCATGGTGACGGCGATGGCGACAAGGAGGGCAAAACCTGCCTGCACCCAGGCGACGCGCACCCCGCGGCTGCCGGCGAGCGAGGGATTAAGGCCGGTCAAAGCCAGCGCGTTGAACCAGCGCCAGGCCAGCACGAGCGCAATGAGCAAAACCACCGCGAGCCCGGCCAGCCCCTGCGGGGTGATGCTGAGAATGTCGCCGATCAAATAGGAAAGCAGGCGGTTGGACTGGCCCATGCGCGAAAGCAGCACGATGCCGAGGGCGACGGAAAAGGCCATGAAGACGCCGAGCACGGTGTCGGCGGAGGCACGGGAGCGCCTCTGCACCCAGGTCATGAGCAGCGCAATGACCATGGACCACGCGAGCATGGCCCACCACGGCTCGGCCAGGCGCGCGACCACGCCGAGGCCCAACCCGGCCAGCGCGGCGTGGCCAAGGGTGTCGGAAAAAAACACGAGACGTTGACTGACGACCTGCGTGCCGATGAGTGCAAAAAGCGGCGCGGCGAGCAGCACGGCGAGCAGGGCGAGGCGCATGAAGCCGTAGTGTGTCCACTCCCACGGAAGCGCGCCGATGAGCTGGTGCCAGAATTGTCCGAGCCAGTGCATGAGTAGTCCGAAGTTTTTTTATTTCAATTTTCCGCCATCCATTTGCTGGAGCACCTCGGCGGGGGGGCCGGCGGCGAGCAGGCGGCCATTGAGGAAAAAGACGCGGTCGGCAACCCGGGCGACCGAGACGAGGTCGTGCGAAACGAGCACCACCGCCATATCAAAGCGCCCGCGCAAGCGCGCGACCAATTCGTGAAAACGCCCGAGGCCGGCGGCGTCGAGTCCCTGCTGGGGCTCGTCGAGCAGGAGCAAATCGGGCGAAGGAGAAAGGGAAAGCGCGAGGAGCACGCGCTGGAGTTCGCCGCCGGAGAGGCCGCCAAGGCGGCGGTTAAGCAAATGGGCGGCATCCACTTCTTCGAGCGCGGCCGAAGCGGCGGCGCGCGCTGGCGCGGCAAGGCCGAAAAAAGCCGGACGGGCGCCACAGGCCAGGGCAAAAAGGTCGGCCACGGTCAGCGGCGCGGCGCGGTCGAAGGCGAGGCGCTGGGGGACATAGCCGATGACAAGACGGCGGCGCGCGGGGTGGCCCGGACCGCCATGAAAATGGCAATGCCCGGTGTAGGGAACTTCGCCGAGGAGCGCGCGGAGCAGCGTGGTTTTGCCCGCGCCGTTCGGACCGACGAGCGCGGTGATTTCCCCGCAGCGCAAATCAAAGGTGAGGTCTTGCAACACGGGATGGCCGCCGAGCGTGACGCTCAGATGGTGCACGTGTGTGAGGCACGCTCCGCAGGGCGCATGGTGGGCGTCACCGGCGGAGACGGCCGCGGCGGGTTGCAGGGACGGGCTCATGGCTGTTTTACGCCCAACGCCGTGGCCAGAACGGCGAGATTTTTGTCCATGGCGCGGAGGTATGCGTCCTTGGCGGCGGCGGGGTCGAGCGGGCCAGCCGTAACGGTATCGAGACAGTAAACCGGCTGCCGCAGTTCGCGGCTGAGAATTTCGGCGGCGGGATTTTTGGAATCAAGCTCCGTCAGCAGCGCGACCGGGCCGGGGGCGGAGCGCACGCGAGCGGCGACGTCAGCAAGTTCGCGCGCGCTGGGATTTTGGCCGGGCGCCGGCTCGATGACGGCGATAATCTCCAAGCCAAGGTCGCGGGCGAGATAAGGCAACGAGTCGTGAAAAGCAACCAGCCGCCGGATGGGCGCATGGGCGAGCACGGTGCGAAATTGCGCCGCGAGCGCGGCCAGCCGCGCGGCATAGGCCTCGCCATTCCTTGTGTACATGGCGGCGTGGACGGGGTCGGCGGCGGCAAGAGCGGCGGCAATGGTTTGCACCTGGCGCGCGGCTTGCGCCGGCGAGACCCAGAGATGGGGATTGAGTTCGCCGCCGGTTTTCAAGAGGTCCTGCCCGGCGTTGGCATCCACAATCGTAAGCTGCGGGTACTGCGCCGCAACCTTGCCGAGGTAGTTTTCGAGCCCGGCGCCGTTGACCACCAAAACATTGGCGGTGGAGAGGGTCCGCAAGTCCTGCGGCGAGAGTTGGTAACCCTCCGGACAGCCGACCGCGGTGGGCACAAGATTAGCGACCTGCACACCGGGAACCCCGTCCGCGACATTGAGCAAATCCACATAGAGCGGGTAAAACTCGGCGACAACCCGAAGTGAGACGGCCGCGGCCGGGGCGGGCCGACCGCACGCCGCCAGCAGGGTCAGGGGCGCGAGGAGGCCGAGGAGCCGGAATTTCATCCGATTATCATTTCGCTAACGCAAGATTATTGCAAGAACTAACTTGCCGCGGCGGTGGGGGCTGGCAGGGTGACCAGGAGGATGCTCCCCTGCCCCGGCGAACTGGAGGCGGTGATGGTGCCGTCCATGCGCTCAAGCATTTCGCGGCAAAGGACGAGGCCGAGGCCGGTGCCGCGCTCCCCTGCGGTGCCCGGCTGGCTGGCGGGCTTGGCGCCCGGGGCAAAAAGCGTTTCGAGCAATTTGGGCGAGATGCCGGCGCCGCTGTCGGCGACCTCGGCAAAGGCGAGACCGTCCAGATTGCCGCAGCGCAGGGTGACGCGGCCGCCGCGAGGAGTGAACTTGAGGGCGTTGGAAATGAGATTGCGAAATACGGCGTTGATCATGCGGCGGTCGCCCCAGGCCGTGCAGGGTTGCGGCTGCAATTGGAGGGTGATGTTTTTCTGCTGGGAAGAGGCGCCGAACAAATCGGCGAGTTCCATGAGCAGCAGCTCCAATTCGACGCGCTCGGGCTTGCACTCCATGCGGCCGGTTTGCAATTGGGACCATTCGAGGAGGTTTTCGAGCAACTGATACAAATTGCGCGCGGCCTTGGCCATCTCCACCATGGACTCAGTGGCTTCGGCCGGGGTGAAGTGCTGGAGATTGGCGGCCATCGTTTCGGAAAGGCCGAGCAAGCCGGCGAGCGGGCTGCGCAAATCGTGGGCGATGATGGAAAAGAAACGGTCCTTGTCGGCGTTGAGCTGGGCAAGGTCGGCCGCCTGGCGCTCGGCGCGGCGCGTGGCTTCGCGCAAGGCGAGGTGCGTGCGCACCCGGGCAATTAATTCGGCCTGGCGGAAGGGCTTGGCGATATAGTCCTGCCCACCCACGGAAAAGCCTTTGACGATGCTTTCCTCATCGGTGAGCGCCGTGATGAAGAGCACCGGCAAATCCTGCGTGGCCGCGTTCGCGCGCAGGCGGCGGCAGACTTCGAAGCCGTCCATTTCCGGCATCATGACGTCGAGCAGCACGAGGTCGGGCGGGCGGCGGGCAATCAGCTCAAGGGCCTGGGCACCGTTGGTGGCGGCGGCCACCGCCCAACCTTCGGTGCGCAAGAGCGGGCCCAGCACCCGAAGGTTGGCTTCGGTGTCATCCACGAGGAGGATGTAGGGTTTGCCGGATGGGGGCTTCACGAGTGGCGGGGCGGCTCGAATTACAGGCCAACGTCAAAGGCGACCGTCAGGGGGTCGGCCGAGGGTTCGCGTTGGAGGTGTGCGGCCAATTGGGGAAATTCGCGAAGCGACTGGGTCATTTCCTCGAGTTCGAAATCGCGGGCCTGCGCGGCGAGGCGGCGGCCATACTCGCGCAGAACCTCCGGGGTATCGGGACTGCCGGCATTGGCGAGCAGGTGGGCAAATTGCTCGACGTCTTCAAAGAGCGGCGCCTGCATGAGCATGTTCCAGGTGGTCATCCACGGTCCGGCCGCCTGCTCCGCGCACCGGCGCCAGGCGGCAAGGGCGGCCGGAGTCGCGGGGGCCGCGGGCTTGGCGCCTTTGGCGGGGCGAATTCCGGTGAGCGGGTTGGGGGTGACGCGGGCGGCCGCCGGTTCTTCCTCCAGAGCCGCCGCCGAGCGGCGTACATTGGGAAGAATGAGGGAGAAGGAGCTGCCTTGATTGACTTCGCTGCAGGCAATGAGGGTGCCGCCCATCAACTCCGCAAGGCGGCGGCTGATGCTAAGGCCGAGGCCGGTGCCGCCGTATTTGCGCGTGCTTTGGCCGGAACGTTGCTCGAAAGGCATAAAGAGGCGGGCCAGTTGGTCGGTGGCGATGCCGACACCCGTGTCCTTGACTTCGAGGCGCAGCCGGCAACGGTCCGCGGCTTCCGGCTCGGCCTCGACGGTGAGCGTGACTTCGCCGCGTTCGGTGAATTTGAGCGCGTTGCCAATGAGGTTGAACAAAACCTGGCGCACCCGCACTTCATCGAGGAGGAACCGGCCTTCGAGCGGGCCGTGGAAATGGGCGTGAACGGCCAGCCCCTTTTCTCCGGCCTTGAGGGAAAAGAATTGGACCATTTCGGCGGCGAGTTCGCGGAGGTCCACTGGCGCGGGTTGCAACTCAAGGCGGCCGGCTTCGACTTTGGAGAGGTCGAGCAGGTCGTTGATGAGCTGAAGCAAGGTCTGGCCGCTGGAAAAAATCGCCTGGGCCTGTTTCTTCATGGCCGGGTCGCGCAGATGGCGCTGGAGCAACTCCGCAAAGCCGAGAATGGAGTTCATCGGCGTGCGGATTTCGTGGGAGATGTTGGCGAGAAATTCGGACTTGGCGCGATTGGCCTGTTCCGCGGCGGATTTGGCGGCCTGCATTTGCTCCTCGGCGAGTTTGCGGGTGGTGATGTCCACCGCGGTCTGCAGGAAACCACGCGAGCGGCCCGCCACCGGATTGAGCATGGTGGCCGAGACGAAAACCGGGACACGGCGGCCGTCTTTGCGAATGTAGGTCCATTCGCGTTCGTCGGAACGGCCACGGCGCGCCAGGTCAACAAGGGCCTCAAAGCCTTCGATTTTGCGGCCGGTTTGATGGGCGAGCTCACGGGCGCGGACGGAAATCTCCGCCGCCTCGTGAAAGAGCGCCGGGGTCTGGCCCAGCAATTCCGCTTCGGCGTAGCCGAGCAGGCGCTGGGCCCCACGATTGACACTGGTGATGATGCCGCGGTCGTCGGTGACGACGACGGAGAAGTCGGAGCCGTCGAGCACGGCTTTTTGGAACGAGGAAAGCTCGGCGGTGGCGTGGAGGGTGCGGCGGCGCTGGGCGGCGACGGCGCCGAGCACGAGGCCGGTGCCGGCGATGCAGACAATGAAGACCTGGAGCATCACGAGCAATTCGTCGGGATTGCCATCGGCCAGGCCGAAGGCGCGGTAGCCCTGGGCGATGAAGACCAGCGAAACGACGATAACGGCCATGACCGCGGTGGTGAGCGCGCGCGGGCCGAGGCGCAAACCGGCCCAGACCAAGACCGGGAAAGGCAAAAAGGTCAGCGGCATCGCGGAAATATAGTCCATCACCGTGAAGAAGATGAGCAGGGTGAACAGGATGATGGTCTCGAACGCGGAGGCCTCGTTGTCGCGCGGGCTGGAGGGTTGCAGCCAACTGAGCACGAAGGAGCCAAACACGGCCACGCCCATCGAGCCGCCGACGAAATTGGTGAGCCAGGCCAGTTCAATTTGATCCAGGGGGAGCTTGCCGCGCCAGACGAGGAAGCTGGTGGTCCAGGTGGAAATCATGGCCGCGCGCACCACCCCGCCCCACCAGAGAAAACCCAGGACGCTGCGAATGGAGCCGAAGTCAATGCGCGCGCCGACGTAGTGGCGCACCAGCCAGACACCGGCCAGGGCCTCGATGGTGCCGCCGGTGGGCACGCCTAATGACTCGATCAGGTCGTGGGTGAGGGAAAATTGGGTGAGCACGCCGGCAATCCACATGGCGGGCCAGATGCGGTAACCGCGCCAGAGCACGATGGCGAGGGTCACGCCGGAGGCCGGCCGCACCGGCGTGATGGTGGGGTTGATGTGATTGAGGGCGAAAATCAGCCCGATTTTCTGGACGAGGTAAAAGATTACGCAAAAAACCGCCAGTTCCGCCCAATACTGCAGCCACCGGGGCATCCGCATCCACGCCGGCCAAAAGGATAGTGGCTCCTCAAACATGGGCGCGGATTTTAGCAGGAATGGACGGGGGTGCACGCTTAAATAAACCGGCGCTAAATGCCGTATCCGCTTGTCAAAGAATGGGGCCGGAGGTTAACGTGCGCTGTTTATGCCCGATAAAATCGCGCCGCTGTTTCCCTGGCTGCAAGAGCGCGCCGCCGGCATGCTGCTGCATCCGACGGCGCTGCCCGGACCGTTTGGCATGGGCAATCTGGGAGCGCCGGCGCACCGGTTTGTGGATTTTCTGGCGGCCTCCCACACCCGCTACTGGCAGATTTGCCCATTGGGACCGACAGGCTTTGGCGATTCGCCGTACCAATGTTTTTCCGCCTTTGCCGGCAACGCTTACGTGGTGGACCTGACCCCGCTGATCGAGCGCCATCTGCTGAAAGAGGAGGAAGTGGCGCCGTTGCGCGCCTTGCCGCAAAACCGCGTGGATTTCGGGCTGCTCTACCAAAGATTCTGGCCGGTGCTGCGGCTGGCCTACGAGCGATTCAAGCTTTCGCGCGAAGCGCTGTCGGACTACGGCGACTTCGACCAGTTTCGCGCCGCGCACCACAGCTGGCTGCATCCGTATGCGCTGTTCTCGGCGTTAAAACAGCAATTTGGCGGGCGGGCCTGGACGGCGTGGCCGGCGGAATGGCGGAGTTACCGCGCCGCGCTGACCCGGCCGCAGAGCAAGGAGCTCACGGAGGAAACGGCGGCGCAGCAATTCTACCAATTTCTGTTTTTCGCGCAGTGGCACAAACTGCGCGAGCACGCGGCGCGGCGCGGCGTGGGCATCATCGGCGACCTGCCGATTTTCGTCGCGCTCGACAGCGCGGACGTGTGGGCGACGCCGGAAATTTTCCAACTGGACGCGCGCACCAGCCAGCCGCTGCGCGTGGCGGCGGTGCCGCCCGATTATTTTTCGCCGCTGGGCCAGTTGTGGGGCAATCCGTTGTACGACTGGCAGGCGTTGCGCGCCCGGCATTATGATTGGTGGATTGACCGGTTCCGCTCGAACTTCGAGTTGTACGACGTGGTGCGGCTCGATCACTTTCGCGGCTTCGAGGCGTATTGGTCGGTGGAGGCGCACGCGGCGGACGCCCGCGAGGGATTCTGGGAACAGGGGCCGGGTCTGCCGCTTTTTGAGAGTCTGCGCGAAAAGCTGCCGCACGCGCGCATCATCGCGGAAGACCTGGGCTTCATTACGGAAAGCGTCATCGAGTTGCGCGAAGCGACGGGGCTGCCCGGGATGGCGGTGCTGCAATTTGCCTTCGGCAGCGGCGCGGACAATTTTTACCTGCCGCACAACTTAAACCCGAACTGCGCCATTTATTCGGGCACCCACGACAACGACACGTCGCTGGGCTGGTATCGCGCGGCGGGGTCGGTCATCCAGGACGAATTTCGGCGATACTTGCGCTCCAATGGCGAATCACCGAACTGGGACCTCATCCATGCGGCGTATAAATCCGTTTGCCGCCTTTCGGTGACCCCGCTGCAAGACGTGATGGGGCTGGATTCGTCGGCCCGCTTTAACACGCCGGGCACCGCCGCAGGCAACTGGCAATGGCGGTTCGACGACCGGCAACTAAACCATATTTGGGAACCCATCGGCGGCTACTTGCGTGAACTGGGCGACAACTCCGGCCGGCAGGCGCCGTTGCCGTATTCGCTTCAGCGGCTGACAAACGCGGCGACAACCGAAACCAGCTCGGGGCCGGCGTCCTCGGGCAAGTAGTGGCCGCAGTCGGGAAATTCGCGCACCACGGCGGAAGGGAACCGCCGGCGCCACTCGACGAGATAGGCGGGCGTGAAACAGAAATCGCGCAGGCCCCAGGCGAGCAGCATCGGTTTGTGGCGCAATTTTTCCAAGCCGGACTCGACGGCATTCAATGCGGGCAACGAGGGATGGGAAGATTCGAGGGGAATATCTTTGACGAAATTATACACCGCCACGCGGTCGGCCCACGAACGGTAGGGGTATAAGAAACCGCGCTTGACGTTGGCGGAAAGCGGCTTGGCCACGGCCATGCACGCGGCGGGCCCGGCGAAACCATTGAGGCCGCGCACCAGCAGCGGCCCAACCCCTGGCCAGCGGCAGACGCGGATGCGCAGCGGGCACGGTCCGGGAAAGGCGGCGGTGTTCATCACGACGAGCTTCCCCACCCTTGCGGCGAAACGCTCCGCCACGCCCAGGCCAATGGCGCCGCCCCAATCGTGCACAATGAAATGCAAGGTGGGCTGCGGAAGCGTCGCGGCGAGTTGCGCGAGGTTTTCAATATGATCGGCGAGGCGGTAGGAAAAGGTTTGCGGCTTGTCGGAAAGGCCGCAGCCAAGGTGGTCAGGCGCGAGGACGCGGAAATTTTTGGCGAGCGACTTGATGATGTCGCGGTAAAAGAACGACCAGGTCGGATTGCCGTGAACACAGATGACCGCGGCGGCGGCATCGCGCGGGCCTTCGTCCACGTAGTGCAGGCGGCCGGCGGGCGTTTCGAGCCAGTGCGGCGCGAAGGGATACAGCGCACACAAGTCGGACGGAAGATGGGCGGCAGCGGTCATCGCGGGAGCCTTACCATTGCAGGGCCATCATCTGGCAGCTTAGCCCGCTGCCGATGCCGAGGAGCGCGACCTTGGCGCCGGGACGCAGGCGGCCTTCCTCGACGGCGCGCGCGAGGGTGATGGGCAAGGAAACGGAGCCGATATTGCCGAGCCAGGGAAAGGTGGAAAAATCCTTGGCATCGTCGAGGCCAAGTTTTTCAAAGAGGCGGCGCTGGTGCTGCTTGCCGACTTGGTGGCAAATGGCAAGATCGGGCGTTTTCTCGTTCCAACCGGTTTCAGCTTGGAAGCGTGTCCAGCAACGCGCGGCGACTTCGACGCCAGCTTCGAGCAGCGCCTCGCTATCGGTCTGCATTTCGAGCCCGCCGCCCGCGGTGTCGCCTTCGCAGAGATTGCTGGCGGACGTGTCGGTCTCGACGACGCTCGCGAGCAGGCGCGGGGCGTTGGGCGGCGCGAGGTCTTGATGCACGACCAGCGCGGCGACCGCGCCGGCGCCGATGGTGAGGTTGGCAAAATAGGGTTTGATTTGCTGGCGGTCGAGCGTGCCATCGTTGAGGCGCGCGAGGGTGCGTTCGACGAGCGGGCGGCCATTCTCGCCGGAGACGAGCAGCGCGCGGCGGGCCTGGCCGCCTTCAATCATCGCGGCGGAAACGGCGAGGCCGTTGACAAAGCCGAGGCAGGCGTTGGACAAATCAAAAATCTGCGTGTGCGGGCCAAGGCCGAGGAGCTGGTGCACATACGCGGCGGTGGCCGGCTCCAGGCGGTCGCGGCACACGGCGCAGTGCATGAGCAAATCGATGTCGTTCGGATTGACCTTGGATTGGGCGAGGAGATTTTTCCCGGCTTCGGCGGAAGCCTGCGAGGGCGAAAAATTCACGGGCCAGAAGCGACGCTCGCGGATGCCGGTCATCAATTCGAGGCGGCCTTCGGGCAGGCGCAGGCGCTGGTAGAGCGGGGCGAGCTTGGCTTCGAGCGCGGCGGAGGTCCAGATTTCCGGCGGCAACGAGTAGGCCAGCGAGGCGATGGCGGCCGAGGAAAATTTCATGGCTGGGGCTCGGGGCGCGTCGCGGCGCGGACGACCTCGCGGTCGAAATAATTCCAGTCGAGGCCGGCGTTGACGACCAGGCCCTGGCCGTTGATGCCGCTGGCGCGCGGGCTGAGGAGGAAAACGACGGCGTCGGCCACTTCGCGGGTTTCGAGGGCGCGTTTGCGGAAGGTGAGTTTTTCGGCGAAAAGGTAATGGTCGAGATAGCCCGGGATGCCGGCGGAGGCGCTGGTCTTGAGCGGGCCGGCGTTGACGGTGTTGAAGCGCACTTCGCTGTCGGCGCTGAAGGACTTGGCGAGGAGACGGACAGAAGACTCGAGCGCCGCCTTGATGGGCGCCATGTAGCCGTAGTTCTCGACGGTGACTTGGGAAGAAATGCCGATGGCGACGACCGACGCATCGCGTTTTAAATGCGGCTTGAAGGCGCGCGCAAGTTCGACAAGCGAGAAGGAGGAAATCGCGCAGGCCTGCAGAAAATCAGCACGCGGGGTTTCGTGAAACGGCTTCACGCCCTGGAGATAATTCGCCCAGGCGATGGAGTGGACTAGCCCGTCGAACGGGCCGTATTGGGCGGCGGCTTCGCCAAGGGCGGCGGTTTGCTTTTCGTCCTCGACATCGCAAACCAACACAATGCGCCCGGCGAGCAGTTTAGCCAGCGAGTCCTTGCGCGCGAGGGAGCGGACGCTGTAAATCACTTTGGCGCCCTCGGCTTCGAGGGTTTGCGCGACGTGCCAGGCGACGCTCTTCTTGTTGGCGACGCCGGTGACCAAATAAGTGCGGCCTGCGAGATTGAGAAAAGACATGGTTCAGGATTCCTCGCCGGCGGGCAGGAGCGCGAGGGCAAATTCGAGGGCGAGGACGGGCTTGCCGTCCTTGCGGAGGACACCGCGGAGGAAATGGAATTTTTGCACGGTTTCCTTTTCGGTCACGTCGATTTCAACGGTGTCGCCGGGCTTGACCATGCGCTTGAACTTGGCCTCGCCGATGCGTGAGAGCACGGGGGTCAGGCCCTCGGCGCTGTGGCCCTGGGCGACGAGCTTGCGCACAAGGTAAATCGCGGCGGTTTGAAACGCGGCCTCGCAGAGAATGACGCCCGGCGTGATGGGATTGCCCGGGTAGTGGCCGGCATAGAAAAAATCCTCCGCCCGAAAGGTGCGCCTGGCGACCAGGCCGTCGGGACGCTCCGACACGATTTCGTCCACAAACAAAAACGGCGGGCGGTGGGGAATCGCGCGGTAGATGTCGTTCATGCGAGGGCAACCAGATAAACAGCACCGCCCCCTTGCGGCGAGAAAAGAATCACGGCTTGGGCAGCGGGACAGGATTGGGGAGCGAGAGCGGCGCGTCGCCAAAGGCATGTTGGGCAACCAATCAGGGTTGCAACTCGGGAATGCTAATGGCTTTAGGTTTGGCTAAAGCCATCGCTCATACTCTTGGTGCGGGCCAATCCAGAACCAGCGAAATGTTTCCTTTTCGAGCGCGGCCAGGGCGCGGTAATCCTTGCCGATGCGCACCGACCAAAACGCCCCGACTTTTTTGAACTGGAGCGAGGGATGGCGGGGATTATTCCGCCAGAGGGCGAAATTCTTGAAGGCGAGCTCTTGAATCTCCGGCGGCAACCCGGCCAAAGCCTCACGAAAGCTTGCGCTGACGGAGGAATTCATCGAGGGAGAGATCGGGTGTGGCTGGGCTTTGGGCCTGGGTTTTTTGGTAAAACGCCTCCAGCCGTCCCGACTTCGCATCGGCGGCGAGTTGGCGGTCAAAATCGGTTTCGCGCTGGCGGTCAATCCATTCTGCCAGGGTCTCGAAATCGTCCTTGGCCAATTTCAAGATGGCGTTTTCAATTTCCTGAACAGTGCTCATGAAAAAAACATAAGGAAATTCTGGCGCGGTTTCAAGCCGCATTCCCGCTGCCGGACAAAAACGAATCCATCTTGCTGGCGGTGATGACGCCATAGTTGATGGTGCCGAGCCAGCCGGACATGATGATGCCGACGGAGCCGGCGTGGTAGAGGCCGGGGATTTGCCGCGGCAGGTCCATCGAGACTTTGAGGCCTTCGAACTTGGTGCCGAAGGAGGTGCCGGCCCAGTGGCGGACGTAGCGCTGGACGGTGCGGGGAGTGGCGGCTTCGAGCCAGTCGATCTTCTCGCGCACGCCGGGGATGAAGCGTTCGAGGCCGGCGACGGATTCCTCGGCGATGCGGGCCTTGTGTTTGGCGTAGTCGGCTTCGTCGAGGCTGGCCCAGTCCTGCCAGCGGGAATTGATGGAGGCGACGACGGCGTAGCGGTGCTCGGCGTTTTGCGGGCGGGTGTCGGGATAATAGACCGAGTAGGTGCGGCTGGTGGTGTGGAAGGCGGTGAGCTCGGTGCTGGTGAACTGCGGGGCGTCGGAGGTGAAGACGAGGTCGCCGATGTGGGGAATGGTTTCGCCAGCGCGGATGCCCATGTAAACCTGGCAGGAGCTGGAGTTGATGCGGACGGCGTCGGCTTCGGCGCAATAGGCGGGCGGCAGATGGTCGCGGCCCACCAAATCGAAGAGGGTGTTTTTGATGTTCGCATTGGAGAGGACGGCGCGGCAGCGGATTTCACGGCCATTGATGACGACGCCGCGCACGCGCGAGCGGCCGTCGGGGCCGGACTCGGTAAGGACACGCTCGACCAGGCAGCGGTGGCGAAGGTCGGCGCCGTTTTTGCGCAATTCGGCGGCCATGAGGCCGATGAGCAGGTCGGTGCCGCCGCGAAAAATATACACGCCCTTGCTCATGAAGTTCGAGAAGACGATGCCGTAGGTGATGGCGGGGTCGTCGAGCGTGGAACCGTTGGCGTAGGCGATGGGTTCGAGCAGGAGGCGGTGGACGTCGGTGCGGCCGGGGAAAAACTCGTTGAACAATTCACCGGTGGTGCGGCGGTCGTTGTCGTAATAATTCATCCGCCGCAGGTGGTCGAAAAACGCGGCGACCTGGGCGGGCGCGACTTGGAAATAGTCGGTCAACAGGCGGGTGAAGTCGTCGCGGTCGAAGGTGGTCTGGAGATTGAACTGCGGGTTGACGAAACGGACATCCTTGAGCTGGACGATGCGTTCGGCGATTTCGGGCGTCCAATATTTGCGGCAGGACTTGATCATGCCGACGGGGAAGCCGTGGAGCGAGATGTCGAAGATATGGCCGCGCTTGCGGGTGAACCAGGTGGCGAGGCCGCCGAACTGGTAGTGGTGTTCGAGGACCAGGACGGAATGACCAAGCTTGGCGAGGTAGTTGGCGCCGGTGAGGCCGCCGAGGCCGCTGCCGATGACCACCACGTCGTAGGCGTCGCGCGCGCCTTTGAGAAAGTCCTTGGCCATGGAGGGTGAGTGGTGGGTGCGCGCGGGCCGCAGCCGGCAAGCGCGCAAACTCGACGATTTACCCGCGCGGCGGGGCGCTGGCAAGTTTGGAGTGCGGGCGGCCCGGACTTCCAGCAGCCGGACTCAGAACCCGCGAGTGGTGTTGCCGGAGCCGTTGGCGCCCCCGGCATTCGCCGCATCGAGGGCGGCCTTGGCCACGGCTTCGCGAACCTTGACGAGGCTGCGGTCCAAATCCGTGCTGAAGAGCACGAGGTCGTTGCCCACGCGCGTGGCGCGCACCTGGCCGTCGGCCCGTTCATATTGAAAGCCGATGAAGGAGGCGTTGCTGTCGTCGGCGGAAGTAGTCCCGCTGCCGCGGTTCCAGTTGGTGTCACCGCGATTGGCATTGAGAATGGCCGCCACCTCGGCGTCGGTGAGGTCGGTGCCGAGGCGGTGATAAACTTCGAGGCCGGAGTATTGCTTGTAAAGATAGACCTTCAATTCCCAGCCGGTGATGCCGGCGGGATTTTGAATTTTCGGCGCGGCCTTGGAACCGTCGTCCGTCTTGAAATAGATATACTCGGGAAAATCCGGCGGGCGCTTGCGGACGCCGCGGCTGTCGGGGTCGGGCATGGATTGGCCGATGGCCTCCCAAAGAACCTTGTCAATCACGGCAACGTCAAAACTGCCGCCACCACCGCCATTATTTCCCTGACCACCGGGACCAAAACCACCCCCGCCAAAGCCGCGCCCCCCCCGGCCACCCCGGCGGCCACCAGGTGTGGTCGTGGAGGTGGCGGTGGAATTGGCCGGCGGCAGGCGGATGGCGGCTTCCAAATCCTGGGCCTCGGAGGGCTGAAGGCGCTGGGCCGTGCCATCGGCCAGCAGGCGATCCTCAATCTGGCCCTGACGCTCGCCGATGCGGGCGGCCAACGGAACGGCCAGCAAGGCAAAAGCCAATACGGACCACAACCTGGCACGGGCCGGCAAGGGGTGAGCGAAGCGTTTCATGCTTGGAAATACTTAAAACAAGGCGTTGGGGCAAAAGTTACCGGGTAATTTCCAGTTGGCAAGACCGCGCTGACCCGGCAAAAGCGAAGCAGCCCACCGCCCATGCCCAACCGATTCTATAATCCCGACGATTTCGCGCTGCTGGAGTCGCGGGCGCCGCGTTCACGGGAGGAGGGCGATCCGCGCACGGCCTTTGCGGTGGACCGCGACCGGGTGATTTTTTCGTCGGTGTTCCGGCGGCTGCAATCGAAGACGCAGGTGTTTCAATCGGGCGAATACGACTTTTACCGCACCCGCCTCACGCACTCCATCGAGGTGGCGCGCATTGGGCGCTCGATTGCGGAGTTTCTGAATGCCACGCAAAAAGGCTTCGGGCCGGATTTTCAGGTGGACCCGGATTTGGTGGAGGCCATCGGGCTGGCGCACGACCTCGGGCATCCGCCGTTCGGGCACATCGGCGAGCGGCGGCTGCACGCGCTGATGGCGGACTGGGGCGGCTTCGAGGGCAACGCGCAGACGCTGCGGCTGCTGGCGGAGCGATTTTACGAGCGCCCGAACCGATCGCGCGGGCTGAACCCGACGCGGGCATTTCTTGACGGCGTGCTGAAATACAAGGCGCTGTATCGCGAAGAATGCGCGGACGGCGAAACGCCGAAGCACCATTTCTTATATGATGAGCAGGAATACTTGCGGGATTTCGCACTGGGCGGCCCGGAGGCCACGCAGGCGTGCAAAAAAATCGGCGAGCTCAACGACTGCAAATCGCTCGAGTGCCAGATGATGGACTGGGCGGACGACACGGCGTATTGCCTGCATGACATCCTCGACGGGGTGAAGGCGCGCTTCATTACGCTGGAAAACATCGCGCACTGGGCGGAGGCGCGGAAATTAAAGGCGTGGGAGGCCAAATGGATTGATGAATTGCGCCAGATGATTCAGGAGGAACGCCTCGAGCCGGTGTTCAACGCGAAAATCGGGCAGTTCATCCGCGCCTGCAAACTGGCAAAGCGCGAGCATCCGCTGGCGGCGCAGACCCAGCGCTATGCGTGGAAACTGAAAATTGACCCGGCGGTCGAGGCGGAGGCCGAGTTGTATAAAAAACTGGCGCTCGACGTGATTTTCCGGTCGTCGTCGATTTTGCAAATCGAGTTCAAGGGCGGCTACATCCTCGACCGGCTGTTTGGCGCGCTGCGGGAAAATTACATCGAGCCGGAGAAGCCGAAGCTCGCGTTTCTGCCGGCGCGGTGGAACACCGTGCTCGGGGAAGCAAAGACCCCCGCGATGCGCGCGCGGCTGGTGTGCGATTTCCTGGCCGACCTGACCGACGGCGCGGCCATCCGGCTCTACCGGCGGCTGTTCGACCCGGCGTTCGGCTCGATTACGGATTTGACGTAAAATTATGCGACTAGGCCCTTGGATGGGCCTTACGGTGGGCTTCCTGGAGGCGGGCAATGCTGACGTGGGTGTAGACCTGGGTGGTCGAGAGTTTGGCGTGACCGAGCATTTCCTGCACGGCGCGCAAGTCGGCGCCGTGGTTGAGGAGATGCGTGGCGAAGGAGTGGCGGAGTTTGTGCGGCGAGAGGTCGAGCGGGAGCCCGGCGAGTTTTAAAAAGGTTTTCAGGCGCAACTGGACCCAGCGCGGAGTGACTGGCTTGCCGTTGGCGTGGGTGAGGACAGGCGCCTGGAAATCCGAGTCGGTGGCGAAATTGGCGCGGTGCGAGCGCAAGGCCGCGACGGCGGTTTCACCCAGCGGGCAAATGCGTTCCTTGTCACCCTTGCCGCGGACGCGCGCCCAGCCTTCCTCGAAATCAATCTGGCCCCAGGTAAGGCCGGTGAGTTCGCTGACGCGCAGGCCCGCGCCGTAGAGGACCTCGAGTAGGACCTCGTCCCGGCTGCGGGCGAAGGCGCGGGCCTTCTCCCCCACTCCACCCGGGTCGTTTTGGGCGACTTTCCCCGGCACGGCGAGGAGCGCACGCATTTGCTCCTCGGTGAGAAAGAGCGGCAGTTTTTTCGGCAGCTTGGGGAGGGAAAGTCCGAGCCAGGGACTGGAGGAGACGAGTCGGCGGCGCAGAAGAAATTTCCAGAATCCGCGCAGGGCGGAGACGTGGAGGTGGACGGTGCGGCGGTCGAGCAGGCGCTGGCTTTCGATGATGAAGCCGCGGGCGTGCAGGCGCGTGACCTGGACGGGCGCGACGGCGCGGCCCTCGCTTTGGCGCAGCCAGGCGAAAAAGCCGCGGATGGCCTGCTCGTAGTTGCGCGAAGTGTTGGGCGAGAGGCGGCGCTCGCCGCGCAATTCATCCAGAAAGGCCTCGAGGTGCGGCACGCGCTCGGGGGGAGTTTCCGGGGCTGCGGGCGGTTCGCCGGGCATGGAGGACACGGCCGGGACAAAAAAATGGAGGTGCGGGTCGGAATCGAACCGACGTATGGGAGTTTTGCAGACTCCGGCCTTACCACTTGGCTACCGCACCCAAACCGGCCAAGGCTGCAATACAGCGCACCTTGGCCGGTTTTTCAAGCGCATTCCTCGGCGGGTTTTTAGAGGGAATGTCTCACTTTGGGCCGTCGCAAGCGACGCCCCTACAATTTTTGAGCCGAGTGCTGTAGGGGCGCTGCTTGTCGGCGGCCCTTCTTCAAGTTCAAACTGAGACATTCCCTTTTTAGAAGCGCATCATCACGCCGGCCTTGAGGCGGTAGTCGGAAACCGCCTGCAAGCCGGTGTCATGCTGGATGACCGGCACTTCAACGCCGAGACTGGCGACGATGCCCTGGGCGAGCGCGAGGGTGAGTTTGGGGCCGACATTGACCTGGGTGATGCCGGTGTCGGAGTCGGGCACGCCATTGAGGGTGTCGAGCCCCTTGTATTCGCCGGTGACGAGGAACTGGAGGCTGAGGGTGTAGGCGCTGTTTTGCAGCAGGCGGTAGCCCGGGCCGGCAGACCAGCTCATTTCGTTGGCGTAGCGGTAGCCGACGTGGCCGGTGCTGCGGATGGCGTAGTCGTAATCGCCGGAGAAGAACAGGCGGTTCCAGTGCGCGTTGAAGCCGGTGCCGACATCGCCGTCATAGGAGCCGCTGCCGAGGGCGAGGTCGTGCCCGCCGATGTCGCTGCCGGGGAAGGACGGATCGGCCACCTCGTCGAGGAAGCTGGGGCTGCCGGTGGGGAATTTAACGCCGCCGGTGACGCTCCAACTGAAGCCCCATTGGTCGCGCTCGACGCGCACGGCGACATAGTTGATGTGCAGCGAGACATCGCCGAGGCCGCTGAGGGAGTTCTTTTCATTCACCCCGCCGACCAGGCGCTGGTAGGCGCGGTAGATGTAGGGGATGTTCAACTGGAGGCTCAGCCGGTCGTTGATTTGGTA
>DASZWY010000201.1:0-10453 GCA_035546135.1 Opitutales bacterium | reverse complement strand
CTCGACAGCGTGAAGTGGCAGGACTAAACTCGCCCTCCCGCACCATGCGCGCCCTCTTCAAACTCTTTTCCTCCATCTGGCTGACGGTCACGCTGCTCGCGTTTTCGATGGTGCTGGTGTTCGGGGCGACCTTTGAGCAGGTGCAATGGGGCGTCTATGAAGTGCAGAAGCAGTATTTCGAGTCCTTCGTCTGCCTCTGGCAATACCCGATGCAGTGGCCGGCCGCCGCATCGCTGCAATGGCTGAAAATTCCGCTGCCCGGCGGCTTCCTGCTCGGCGGGCTGCTCTTAATCAATCTCCTTTGCGCGCACTTCCGTTATTTCCGCCCGACCTGGCGCAAGAGCGGCATCGTACTCATCCACGCCGGCATCGTGCTGCTCATCGTCAGCGGTTTCCTCACCGCGTATTTGCAGCAGGAATATTTCATGTGGATCAATGTCGGCGGCAGCGCCAACTACGTCGAGTCCTTCCACGACCGCGAACTGGCCTTCATTGACCACACCGACCGAAAGACCGACACCGTCGTCACCATCCCCGTATCGCGCCTTCAAGCGGGCCAGGCCATCAGCGACCCGGCCCTGCCTTTCACCATCACGCCCGTTTATTATTATCCGAACAGTTCCTTTACCCTGCGCTCGGAAAACAAGGGCCGCGACCTGCCCGTCACGCCCGCTGACCACGGCGTCGCCACCAATGGGGATCTCGCCGTCGTGCCCCAGCCGTACGATTACGCGAAAGATGAGCTAAACACCGCCAGCGCCGTCGTTGCCGTCTCGACCAAGGACGGCCCGGTGGGCAAGTGGCTCGTCTCGACGCTGTTCTCCGACCCGAATTCGCTGCCGCCGTTTTTGAAGGACAAATTCCCACAGACCTTCGTCTTGGACGGCCACACCTGGGAAGTCACCCTGCGCCCGCGCCGGGTTTACCTGCCCTGCACGCTGACCCTCGATAAATTTGTGCACGAAGTTTACCCCGGCACCGACGTGCCAAAGGATTTCGAAAGCCAGGTGCATCTCACCAATGCCGCCACGGGCGAAGACCGCCCGGTGCTCATCTACATGAACCACCCGCTGCGCTACGCCGGGCTGACATTCTACCAAGCCTCCTTCGGCCAGAGCGACAGCGCCTCGATGCTCCAGGTCGTGCGCAATCCCGGCGCGCCGCTGCCCTATATCGCCGTCGCGTTGGTGGGCTTCGGCATGGCATTGCACTTTCTGCTCGTTTTGCTCGGCCACTTGCGCCGCGAAAAACAACGCTCGCCGCAAACCGCGCCGGAAACCGATCCGGGTGAACTTCCGCAAACCGCCGCCGTCCGCACGCCATGAAGCAAACATCCGCCGCCAAAATCGTGGAACTGCTGCTGGTGCTCCTCGGCGCGTTCATTGCGTTGTCGGGCTTTTTGCCGCCGCGCCAGCCGGCGGGCTTCGACCTGCCGGCCTTCGGCGCGCTGCCGGTGCAATTCGGCACGCGCGTGCTCCCCCTCGACAGCGTGGCGCGCAACACCTTTCGCCTTTTCTCCGACCGCACCGCGCTGTCCGTCCCGATGCCGGACAATCCCGCGGAAACAGAGCACGTCACCCCGCTGCCGTGGTTCCTCGACGTTGCGTTCCGGCCCGAGCAGGCCGCGCGCGTGCCGGTGTTCCGCATTGATAACGACGAGGTGCTGGGCCTCATCGGCGAAAAGCAAAAAGGCAGCCAGTTGTTTTCATTCGCCCAGCTTTCCGACCACTTCGACGACATCGAAAAAGCCGCCGACGCCGCCGACAAAAAGCAGCAGTTGGAGGAGAATCTCAGCCTCTTCGAGAGCGAAATCTCCCGGCTGCGCGCCAACCTGCGTTTGTTCCAGCAATTGACGATGAGTTTCGTGCCGCCCGGCGACACGCCGGCCAAGGACCTCGCGCTCTGGCAGTCATCGCTGAAGTCCGGCGCGCAAGCCGTGCTCGACAAGGACGCCGGCAAGCCGGTGGACAATAACTTGCTTGATTCCTTTGCCATCCAGGTGCGCATGTATTCCGGCATCAACGACGCCGCGATTGTCGGCCTCGTGCCCTCCGCCAACCTCACGGACAAATGGGCCAACCTCGGCCTGAGCGCGCTCGGCGCGCTCAAGTCCGGCCAGCTCAACCCCATTGTCCTGCACTACGGTGAAATGGGCCAGGCGCTGCGCGCGAACGATGCCGCGGCGTTCAACGCCGCCGTGGCCGCGCAACAGCAGGCGCTGGCGCTGCCGTCCCTCACGCCGAAAATTCACTTTGAGGTCTTCATGAACCGGCTCGAGCCGTATTTCCGCGGCGCATTTTTGTATGTGCTGGCGTTTTTGTGCGCGAGCGTGAGCTGGGTGGCCTGGGGGCCGCAAATGCGCCGCGCCGCGGTGTGGTTTGTGGTGTTTGCCCTCGCGCTGCAAACCCTCGGGCTGTTCGCGCGTGTGTACCTCACCGGCTTCGGCGTGGTCACGAGCCTGTATTCCGCGATGCTGTTCAACGGCTGGATCGGCGTGGTCGCGGGCCTCATCCTCGAGCTGTGGAAGAAAAATTCCGCGGGCGTGGCCGCGGCGGCGTTCGTCGGCTTTGCCACGCTGATTGTCGCCCACAGCCTGCCCTTCAACGGCGACGACCTGGAACTGCCCCGCGCCGTGCTTGCCACCAATTTCTGGCTCTGGACGCACGTCACCTCCATCAACATCGGTTGCGGCGGAATGTTCGTCGCCGGAGCGCTGGGGGCGGGTTACCTGCTGGCGCGGACGTTTACCCCCCGCATCACGCCGCAACGCGGCCGCGAAATCGCGCAGCTCGTTTACGGCGTGACGTGCTTTGCCACCCTGTTCAGCTTTGTCGGCACGATGCTCGGCGGCATCTGGGCGGACCAAAGCTGGGGCCGCTTCTGGGGCTGGGACCCGAAGGAAAACGGCGCGCTGCTCATCGTGCTGTGGTGCGCGATTTGCCTGCATGCGCGCTGGGGCAAGCTTGTCTCCGAGCGCACGCAGATGGCCCTCGCCGTCGGCGGCAACATCGTCACGGCGTGGACACTGTTCGGCGTGAACCTGCTCGGCGTCGGCCTGCACAGTTACGGCTTCATGCAAGGCACCTTCTATGCGCTGCTGGCCTTCTGGCTTTCGCAATTCCTCATCATCGCGCTCGGTTTTCTGCCCCCGCGGTTTTGGGTCGCCCTGCCAGCGGCCAAGGCGTAAGGGCAAAACTTATCCGGCCCGCAGCGAGATTAGATGACCTGCGAGCCGCTCCAGCAACCGGCGATGCCGCCGGCTGGAGATCACGCCGATTTTGCCGGTGAATTTTTCCGCCGGGCGTGTGGCTAGAAACCCCAGCCGAATAAGCGAAATAGCCTTGAGTCCACTCGTAGAAAAATCGTCGTGGCCCGGCTCAATGAGTTCATCAAAACCAACGACCTCCTGCTGAAGCTGGGTGCTCACGCCGCAAACCAGCAAATCCCCAAAAGGCGGCATCCGGCGTAAAACCACCACCGGACGGAACTTCATCTGCCCATCCGCCTGGGGTAGATGGGTGAGAACGACATCGCCTTCATTCATGGTTTCCTGACATCATCCAAAGTGTATTCCGGTTCATTGACCGAATAGGCGCGCGCCAACCCTTCCGCCGCCCGCCGATCCCATTCTTCCCGTTCGCGCTCCACTTCCGGGGTCAGAACTGTGACCATCAAGGGGGCGTTGAGCGGTAAATCACAAGGTTCGTCGAGGACAATGCGCTCGCCGTTGAAGTGGGCCTTGAGAGTTATCTGTGACATATTGTTAAGATTACACCCTAGGATTATTTTCTCAAGAAATTAGTTTCTTATCCCTTTGGCCTTCGATGGCCCTATTCTTTAGATTAAGAAATAAATCTTTCGGTTTTTCGGTGTTTCATACCTAATCTTTCCCTCATTAACCAGAAGCCCTAAGATGGACCAACATAGATAATCTTTTTGCTCGCCTTCATAATCAGATCTCAATCCAAGCGCTTCTGCAATTTCAGCGTTTGAGGCACCGTGTGGCTGCGTTTCAAGAAAACCGAGAATGGCGCTTTTAATTTGCCCCAAACCGGCCTGGGCCAACTCATGCTGGTTCATATTTCATGTTAGATAGATAAAGCCATGTCTCTTACAAGTTGAATATTTAAACGCGACATCCGAGTCTTGACCATCTTCCCTAAACCCGCGATGCTGTTGGGTTTATGGCTGAAGACTCCCCTGCTGCCGCATCCCCCGCCCTCACGCCCGCGCCGGTGACGATGGACGCCCTCGTGTCGCTGTGCAAGCGCCGCGGCTTTGTGTTCCCGTCGTCGGAAATCTATGGCGGACTCAACGGCTTTTTCGACTACGGCCCGCTCGGCTCCGAGCTGCGCCGCAACATCCGCAACGCGTGGTGGGAGGACATGGTCCACCGCCGCGACGACATCGTGGGCATTGACGCCAGCATCATCTCGCACCCCAAAGTGTGGGAGGCCTCGGGCCACATCGGCGGCTTTTCCGACCCGATGGTGGACTGCAAGGAATCCAAGCAGCGGTACCGCGCGGACCAGTTGTTCTTTGCGCCGGTCGTCGTCGCGGGCGAAAAAATCGGCTACGTTTCCGTGCTCGAAGACGCCGGCATGCAGGCCGAGGCCGAGGAAAAGGCCAACGACCTGAAGCGCAAACTCGCCAAGCAGGGCGCACTGGAGCCGCTCGTGCTCAAAGATTACACGAATGCCCAGCCGGACGAATACGCGCTCATCCCCTCGCCTGCCACGGGCAAGCCCGGCTCGCTCACGCCGCCGCGCGATTTCAACTTGATGTTCCAGACGTACGTCGGCGCGCTGCGCGATGAAAGCGCCGTCGCCTACCTGCGGCCCGAGACCGCCCAGGGCATGTTCTTCAATTTCAAGAACGTGGTGGACACGACGCGCGTCAAGCTGCCCTTCGGCATCGCGCAAATCGGCCGCTCTTTCCGCAACGAAATCACGCCGCGCAACTTCATCTTCCGCTCGCGCGAGTTCGAGCAGATGGAGATGGAATACTTCATCCACCCCGACGCCAACTGGCAGCAGGAGCACCGTGCGTGGATCGATTGGTGCAAGAACTGGCTCGTCTCCATCGGCCTGCCCGCCGCGCAACTCTCCGAATACGACCACCCAAAGGCCAAGCTCGCGTTCTACTCGCGCGGCACCACCGACATCATGTTCGCCTACCCGTTCGGCGTGCAGGAGCTCTGGGGCATCGCCGCGCGCGGGGACTACGACTTGCAGCAGCACATCAAATTCTCCGGCAAGGCGCTGGATTATTTCGAGGAGGCCACCAAGTCGAAAGTCGTGCCGCACGTCATCGAGCCGGCGGTCGGCGTGGACCGCATCTTCCTCGCCGTGCTGTGCAGCGCGTATTACGAGGATGTCGTCGAGAACGAGAAGCGCACCGTGCTCCGGCTGCACCCGCGCCTGGCGCCGTATAAGTGCGGCGTGTTCCCGCTGGTCAAAAACAAGCCGGAGCTGCTGGCCCGCGCCGAGGCCCTTTACAAAAAACTCAAGCGCCGCTGGAACGTGTTCTGGGACGTCTCGGGCGCCATCGGCCGCCGCTACCGCCGCATGGACGAAATCGGCACACCCTTCTGTGTCACCGTGGACTTCGACACCATCGAGAAAGACGGCACCGTCACCCTCCGCGACCGCGACACCACCAAGCAGGTGCGCGTCAGCGAAGACGAACTCATCGCCGAACTCTCGCGCCGGATTGATGGGCTTTGAATAGAGAAGGTTCTGCCCGGTTTTCACCTTGCCATATTTCCAGCTTTCTGGTTTTATGGTCGCCATGAAAACCACCCTCGAAATTCCCGATGCACTCTACCGGGAGGTAAAAATTCGTGCGGCTCGGGACGGCGTGAAGATAAAAGATTTCGTCGCGAAGACGTTATCGGCAGGGCTCCACGTCCCGGTTCAAACAACTTCCCAGACAAAAGAAAACAAGAAAACCTCCCCTTTCCCAATCTTTAAGGGTCGGCTCGGGCCGTTGCTCGAAGGGAAGGACGTACGCAGTTTGAACTTCCTCGACGATATTGATGACTTTGAAAGCTTCCAACGTTCTGTTCGACGTTAATGTTTGGCTGGCTCTGGCCGCGGAACGCCACCGCCATTACTTGGCAGCCCACACCGCCTTGCCCACAATTGCCTGCGCCGGTTTTTTGTCGCGTGACGCAAGCCGGTTTCCTTCGCCTCCTGACCAACTCGAGTGCAATGGGCGAAAATGTCTGTAGTATGGATGCAGCATGGAGCGTGTATGATGAAATTTTCCAAAGTATCAGCGTAGTCTTCCAGGAGGAACCCGTCGGCCTGGAAAAGCAATGGCGGGAATATCTGGCCAACTCCGGCAATACCGCAGGATCGGCATGGAATGACGCCTATCTCGCGGCGTTCGCTAAATGTGCCGGGTTGCAATTGGTGACCTTTGATCGCGGGTTTAAAAAATTTCATGGGCTGGACTGCCGGATTTTATAATCCAGGCTTTTCTTCGCCAACTGCTCGGCGTAGTTTGTCGCCATGACGGAAATCGGATTCCTCTTGCTCGGCATCGTCTTCGGCGCGATGGTCGCGACATTGTGGCTGCGCGGGCGCGAGGCGGCAACCCTGGCGGAACTGCGCGAACGGGCCAAGAATCTCGAGCAGCGCGCCACTGAGCTGAAAGTCGAGCGCGATGCGCAGGCGGCGCGGGCGGCGCTCGTTTCCTCGCTCGAAACCGCGCTGCAAAAGGAGCGGGAGGCGGCGGCGGAAAAACTGGCCGTGCTCCAGAACGCCGAGAAGCAACTGCGCGAGGCGTTCGATTCGCTCTCGGCCAAGGCGCTGACCGCCAACAATCAGCAGTTCCTCACCCTGGCGAAGGAGACGCTCAAATCTTTTAATGAGTCCGCGCGCGGCGACTTGGAAAAACGCCAACTGGCGATTGACCAACTGGTCGCGCCGGTACGCGAAACGCTCGGCAAATTCGAGGCCAAGCTTGGCGAATTGGAGAAAACGCGCGTCGGCGCTTACGAGGCGTTGCGCACGCAGGTGCAGGGCCTCGCCGACACCCAGACCGCCCTGAAGACCGAGACCGGCAACCTCGTCAAGGCCCTGCGCGCGCCGCACGTGCGCGGACGCTGGGGCGAAATCCAGTTGCGCCGCGTCGTCGAGCTGGCGGGCATGATTGACCATTGCGATTTCGTCGAGCAGGTCAGCGCCCATACGGACGACGGCCGGCAGCGGCCCGATCTGATCGTGAAGCTGCCCGGCGGCAAAAACATTGTCGTGGACGCCAAGGCGCCCCTGTCCGCGTATCTGGAAGCGCTCGAAGCCACGGATGAAACGGTGCGCCTGGAAAAACTGCGCGCCCACGCCCGCCAAATCCGCGAGCACCTGCGCACGCTCGGGTTCAAGGCCTATTGGCAGCAATTTCAGCCGACGCCGGAATTCGTCGTGCTCTTCCTGCCCGGAGAAACTTTTTTCAGCGCGGCGCTTGAGCAGGATCCCACGCTCATCGAAGGCGGCGTGGAATCGGGCGTCATCCTTGCGACGCCGACAACGCTCATTGCGCTGCTCAAGGCCGTTTCCTACGGCTGGCGACAGGAAGCGCTGGCCGTCAACGCCGCGGAAATCAGCGCCCTGGGCCGCGAACTCCATGAGCGCCTTGGCACCATGGGCGGGCATTTCGCCAAGCTCGGCGACCGGCTGGACAAGGCCGTCGAGTCCTACAACTCCGCCATGTCATCGCTGGAAACGCGCGTGCTGGTCACCGCGCGCAAATTCACGGGACTGGAATCCGGCAGCGGCAGCGAAATCCCCTCCGCCGAGCCGATTGAGAAGCAGCCCCGCGCGCTTCAGGCGCCCGAGCTAACGGGCACTGCGGGTGGTTGAAATTTTGCGCTGATATTGGCTGCCCACGGATGTCTTGACACATCATAATCGTTGAGCAGCATGGGGCGCCGTCCGGACTGTGTTATAATCAACAACCCCAACCCGCCCCCCTGCCATGCCTAACGATGATACCACCGTGAATGCCGCCGTTGCCGGCGTGACCATGATTGTTCTCCTGGCCGAGCTTGTCATCCTGCTCATCACCATCGTCGGCATGTGGCGGGTTTTCACCAAGGCCGGCCAGCCGGGCTGGGCCGTCATCATCCCGATCTACAATCTTTACGTGCTGATCACCATTGCCGGCAAGCCGTGGTGGTGGATCTTCCTTTTCCTCATCCCCATCGTGAGCCTGGTAATGGCGATTCTCGTTAACCTCAGCCTCGCGGAAAAATTCGGCCTGGGCGCCGGCTATGGGGTCGGGCTGACGTTCCTGCCCTTTATCTTCTACCCGATGCTCGGCTTCGGCAGCGCCCAATACCAAGGCGCCACGCCCCCGCCAATTTAGCACCACAAAGCACGCGCGAGCTCGCCAAACATCACTCCCGCCACTTGCCGAGAAAAATTTCGCCGCCGGCGGGTTATTCCGCTGCGCGCCAGTGCAAAATTTCGAGCTGGGGATATTGGCGGCCGTTCCAGAAGTTCCAGGAGAATTTGGCGGCGAGGTCGAGGGGGGTTTGCGCGGGGGGGAGTTCGCCGGCTTTTTTCCAGGCGACGGCGGCGACACGGCTTTTGCCATTGGGCACCCAGCAGCGGTAGTTGCTGCCGCCAAAAATTTCCGGTGAAGTCAGGCGCACGCCGCGCACGCCGAAGACCGGCTCGGGATTGCCTTCGCCGTAAGGGTGCAATAGTTCGAGATCGCGCAGCAGGTCTTCGTTCAAATCGGCGGGTTCGAGCCAGGCGGCGATTTCGAGATCGGTGGAATCTTCGATGAGCGCGGCGCGGCGGGTGCGCACGGACTCGGAAAACGCGGCGTGGAAATCGGTGAGGCGCGCGGCATCGAGCGAGATGCCGACCGCCATCGGGTGGCCGCCCCAGTGGGCCAAAAATTCCGCGCAAGGCTGCAGCGCCTCGACGAGATTGAGGCCGGGAATGCTGCGGCCGGAACCTTTGGCGAGCGGGCCTTCCCGGCCCAGCACAATGCACGGACGGGCGTACTGGCGGCACAATTTGCCGGCGACGATGCCGACGACGCCGGGATGCCAAGTCTCCCCATAGACGACGAGCGCCGGGGCATCGCGCTGGGTTTCCTCGACGAGGCGTTCGGCCTCGGCGGCAACTTGGCGCTCGATGTTCTGGCGCTCGCGGTTGAGGGTCTCGAGCGTCATCGCGGCGCGGCGGCAGGAATCGGGCTGGTCATCAAGCAAAAGCTCGACGGGCAACGCGGCATCGGCGAGGCGGCCCGAAGCGTTGATGCGCGGGCCGAGGCGGTAGGAAATGTCGGAAGCGGCGAGGGTTTGGCCGGGCTGGAGACCGCTGACGGCGAACAGGGCGCGCAGGCCGGGACGGGCGCATTTTTCCAAAATCCTCATGCCGTGGCGGGCCAGGATGCGGTTTTCACCTTCGAGCGGCACGAGGTCGGCGACGGTGCCGAGGGCGACGAGGTCGAGGGTGTCGGCCAGGCGCAGGGCGGCGGCGCGCGGGTCGTTGGCGGCGCGGCGGAGTTTGACCAGGCCATGAGTGAGCTTGAAGACGAGGCCGACAGTGCAAAGCTGGCTCCACGGCGCACCGGCAGTGGCATCGGCGTGGGGGTTGATAAGCAGGCTGTCGAGCGGCACGCCGCCCTTGGGCTTGTGGTGGTCCACAATGATGACCTGGCAGCCGCGTTCGCGCAGCAGGGCGACCTCCGCGATGGCGTTGGTGCCGCAATCGAGCGCGATGAACAAATCCGGCGCGCCGTCGGCGAGCACGCGATCAATGGCGGCGCGGGAAAGGCCGTAACCTTCCTCGAGCCGGCGCGGCACGGCGAAACGCGGCTGGGCGCCAAACGCGCGCAGCACGTTCACCAGCAGGGCCGTGCTGGTGACACCGTCCACGTCATAATCGCCGAAAATCGCGATGGTGCGGCCCGCCGCGAGGGTCTCATCGAGCAACTTGGCGGCGGCCTCGAGGTTGGGCACGCGAAAAGGGTCGTCGAGCGCGGCGAGCTTGGGGCGGAGAAACGGCTCGGCCATCGCCGCTTCACGGAGGCCACGGCTGGCGAGCAAACCGGCGAGCACCGGGCTGACTTCCAGGGCCTCGGCGAGCGCGGTCGCGGAGGCGGGCGGGGTTGGGCAGTGCCAGCGGATCACGGCAGGAGTATTCTAGCGTGTGAGGCCGGAGCCGTCCCACCCAAAACGCAAATTTATGGCGCGGAACTGCGGGAGGAACTGTCCCATTCGTATTTGGGGACGAGTTCGCGGGCCTCGACGTGGTGGCGGTCGCCTTTGTGCCACCAGCAGAAAACGGGATTGGCGATGAAGATGGAGGAGGCGGTGCCGGTGGCGATGCCGATCATGAACACGAGGGCGAACTCGTGCACGACGCCCGCGCCGAAGACAAAGAGCGCGAAGGCGGCGAGGAAGGTGGTCATGCTCGTCATCGTCGTGCGC
>DASZWY010000200.1:0-10566 GCA_035546135.1 Opitutales bacterium | reverse complement strand
CGCCGGCCCCAGCGCGTTCAGCCCGTCGCACCACGCGGCCCATTCCCGGCGGCTCAAACCGCCATTCGCATCCAGCCGCAGCCGCGCCCCGGCGGGCAAGGCGGCGAGCAATTTCTCGAGCAGGGAAAATTCCTCGGGCGGAGTGGAGACGCCAACCTTCCATTTGAACACGCGGTAGCCTTCCCCCGCGCGCCAATCGAGCGCCGCCACCGCCGGAGCCCCCGCCGGCAGCAACGCGCACACCGGCAGCTTGCGAATTTTGGCGGAAACCTTCTGCCACCCCTCCAGCATTTCCCGCGCGCAGTAAAACGCCCAGCGCAAACTTCCCAGCCGTTTGGGCACGCGCCGCAATTCCGCCGCGGTCAACTGGTTCGGCGCGCGCTGCAGCCACATCCGGTCCCGCGCGGTGGTCTCCACGCCAAACCCCGGCGCCGGCGCCGCCTCGCCATAGCCGATGCGCCCGTCCGGGTCGGTGAGGCGAACCACCAGCCCTTCGCGCACGGACCACTCACCGCGGGCCGTCGCCAGTGGACGCAAAAACTTCCGCCGATACGCACGGTGTTCAACACGATAATAGGCGGTGCGCGGAGCGGGCATGGCGCAACGAAGAGGTATGGCGCATTTTCACCCGCAGCCTTGCCCGGCGCAACCCGCAACTGCGTTTTTGCCCAAGAAACCGGCCTACGCCTGCGCGGAAAGCTCCTCTTCGGTGTGCCAGGTGACCGGCTCGGGTGCGAGGCGCAGGTTTTCCGCCGGGGGCGTTCCAGAATTTTCCCCCAGCGCCGCCGCCTCCAGCCGCGCGCAGAACTCCGGGTAATGCAACACTTCGAAGCGTCCGTTCTCGTGCTCGACCAGCGCGGTCATGGACTCGACCCAGTCGCCGGAATTCAAATAATGTACGTCGCCAATCATCTTGTCTTCCGGCGTGTGGATATGGCCACAGATGACGCCGACGCAGCCGCGCTTGTGCGCGAGATTGCGCAAGTGCTCCTCAAAGTGGCCGACGTGGCTCACCGCCTGTTTGACGCGCGCCTTGATGGCTTTCGAAATCGAATAATATTCGAGCCCGCGCCACGCCCGCCAGTGGTTGTAGAGGCGGTTGATGCGCAGCAGCGTCTGGTAGCCGATGTCGCCGAGCACCGCCAGGTAGCGCGCGTGCGTGGTGACGGCGTCGAAGGCGTCGCCGTGGAGCACGAGGTAGCGGCCGCGCGGCGTCTCAAACTCATAGTCCTCGACGAACCGCAGCGTGTCGAGGTCGAACGGCAGGTAGTGGCGCAAAAAATCGTCGTGGTTGCCGCGCAGGTAAATGATTTCCGCGTCGCCGCGCTGCACGATTTTCAACAACCGGCGCACGCATTTGGTGTGCGCGCTGTTCCAGCGGTGGCCGCGGCGGATGGCCCAGGCGTCAATGATGTCGCCGTTGAGGATGAGCCTTTCGCAGCGCGTGTGTTTGAGGAAGTGCGTCACCTCCTCGACCTTGCAATCGGCGGTGCCAAGGTGGATGTCGGACAGGATGATCGTGCGGTAGCGCAGGACGGGTTTTTTCATTGCGGCGAAGCACGTGGTGGCGGTGCCCCTTGCGTGGCAAAACTAACGGCGGCCCTCGCGCAGTTCAAAACCGAACGCGCCGCACGAAGCAGAATTTACCCGTTCGTAACCCAATCGTCAGCCGCCGGTCACTTAAGGAGGGTCGCGAGCACCTTTTCAAAGCCTTCGACCACGCGCTCCCACGACAAACCCTGCGCCGTCGTCCGCGCCGCCGCGCGCAACTTCGGCCACTCCGGCAGATTTTCCAGCGCGCGCCGCGATGCCGCGTGAAACGCATTCCGGTCGTCGAAATTCGCGAGGTAACCGTTCGTGCCTTCGCGCACATAGGCGCGCGGCGCCGCATAATCGTATGCGGCGACCACGAGGCCGCTCGCCATCGCCTCGGTGACGACGTTGCCAAACGTCTCCGTCACGCTCGCGAACAGAAACAAATCGCCCGAGGCGTAGTGCCGCGCCAAGTCTTCGCCATGCCGCACGCCCGCGAAGTGTGCCTCGGGATATTTTTGCCTGAGCGAATCGCGCAACGGCCCGTCGCCGACGAGTACGAGCTTCAAATCCGGCCGGGCCGCGCGCAATTCGGCCCAGGCCTCCGCCACCAACGGCAGATTTTTCTCCGCCGCCAACCGCCCCACGCACATCGCGACCGGCGTGTCCGGCTTCGCGCCCCAGGCTGCGCGCAACGCTTCATCGCGCCGCTGCGGGCTGAACAATTCCGTGTCCACGCCGCGGCCCAGGAGGTGCAGATTTTGGAACCCGGCCTCCGCCAGCGCGGCGATAATATCCACCGACGGCGCGAAGGTGCAGGCCGTGCGGTTGTGAAACCAGCGAAAATACGCCAGCCCCGCCTGGTATAAAAACCCCACGCCATAGTGCTTGGTGTAAGAGTGAAAGTTGGTGTGGAAACTCGAGCTGACCGGTATTTTCAACGAACGCGCCGCCTGGAGCGCCGCGAGGCCCAGCGGCCCTTCCGTCGCGACATGGACGATGTCCGGTCGCCGCGCCTGCCAGTGCTTTTTGAGACGCCAGTACACCGGCCAGCCGATTTTCAATTCCGGATAGCCGGGAAACGGCGAACCGCGCACGAGCAATTCCGCGTAGGGGGCTTTTGGGACGCCGTCGGCGGCATTTTGCCGCGGGCGCACGACCTCGATGCCGTGGCCCCGCGCGGCGAACGTGCCGGCCAGCCGGTGCAGCGTCATCGCCACCCCGTTGACTTCGGGCGGAAAGGTTTCAGTGACAAGGGCGAGTTTCACATCGCGCAAATACGCAACGGCATTTAATGAAAACCTCGGGCCTTCTACAACCCCGGCAACGTTACATTTTCGTGGCGGAAATTCACGAATATCTATCTGATGCGTTGCTCGTTGTAATCCCATGACCGCCACTCTCCACCTCCTCACCGGTCCGACGGCCTCGGGCAAGTCCGCCCTGGGGCTGGCCTGGGCGCGGGCGCAGGGGGCGGAAATTTTGTCCTGCGACGCGCTGCAGATTTATCGCGGGATGGACATTGGCACGGCCAAGCCCAGCGCCGCAGAGCGGGAATTGGTGCCGCATCATGGGCTGGATTTGTGCGACCCGGCGCGCGCCTTTTCCGTCGCTGAATACCGCGATTACGCCGCGCGCACCGTCGCCGAAATTTTCGGCCGCGGGAAACCGGTGCTGGTGGTCGGCGGCAGCGGTTTTTACCTGAAGAGTTTTTTTGCGCCAGTGGCCGACGATGTGGAAATTTCACCCGAGATTGAAGCGGAGGTCCGCGCACTGGAAAAATCCGGCGGCCTGCCTGCGCTGGTCGAACGATTGCAAAAGGCCAGCCCAGCCGGCACCGGCGAAGTGGACTTAAAAAATCCCCGCCGCGTCGCCCGCGCTTTGGCCCGCTGCCTGGCCAGCGGGCGCAGCGTGCCCGAATTGCTGGAAAATTTCCAAAAGAGCGGCACGCCGTTTGATGCGTTTGAGAAAAAACTCGTGCGGCTTGAGCGCCCGCCCGCCGAACTGGCCGCCCGCATCGAAACCCGCACGAAAAAGATGCTCGCCGATGGCCTGGTGGACGAAGTGCGGCGGCTCGCCCCCGCCCTGCGCGCCAACCCCGCCGCCAGCTCCGCCATTGGCTACCGTGAAACGCTGGCTTGGCTGGACGCAGGCGAAAAAGCCCCACTCGCCGAACTGGCCGCCGCCATCGTTTTGCGCACCCAGCAATTCGTCAAAAAACAGCGCACCTGGTTCCGCACGCAACTCCCCCCGCACCAAGTCGTGGAAATCAAGGCCATCGCCGCAGCCGACGCGGGAACCTTGTTTTCATGACTTCCCACCGGAAACGGCAAACCGTAAACTGGAAATAAATTTTATGCCCGCCCATTTCGAAGTCCTGGTCACCGCAGCCTCCGCCCGCCGCGCCCGCTTGCGCACCGCGCACGGCGTGGTCGAGACGCCCGCGTTCATGCCCGTCGGCACGCAGGGCACGGTCAAGGCCGTCACCCCCGCGCAACTGCGCGAGGCCGGCGCGCAAATCATCCTCAGCAACACCTACCACCTGAACCTGCGGCCCGGCCCGGCGCTCATCCGCGAACTCGGCGGCCTGCATCCATTCATGGCGTGGGACGGGCCGATTCTCACCGACAGCGGCGGCTTTCAAGTCTTCAGCCTCGCGAAACTGCGCAAAATTTCCGACGCGGGCGTTTCCTTTCGCTCACACCTCGACGGCGCGGAGGTTTTCCTCGGCCCGCGCGAGTGCATGGAGATCCAGGCCGCGCTCGGCTCCGACATCGCGATGGTGCTCGACGAATGCCCGCCCTGGCCCGCCGAAGCCGCCGCCGTGCGCGCCGCGGTGGACCGCACCGTGCGCTGGGCGAAAAGCTGCCGCGACGCCTGGCACGAACTTGGCCAGCCGGAACAAGGCCGCCACCTCTTCGCCATCGTGCAAGGCTCGAACCTCGCCGCGCTGCGCCGGGAATGCGCCGAGAAACTCGCCGCGCTCGATTTCCCCGGCTACGCCATCGGCGGCGTCAGCGTCGGCGAGCCGGAGCCGGAGATGCTCGCCGCCGTCGCCGCCAGCGCGCCCCACCTGCCCGCGGACAAGCCGCGCTACGTCATGGGCGTGGGCACGCCGCCGCAGCTTTTGAAAATGATCGCCCTTGGCGCCGATATGTTTGATTGCGTGATGCCCACGCGGCTCGCGCGCCACGGCTGCGCCTTCACCCCCGACGGGCCGATTAACTTGAAGAACGCCCAGTTCGCCCGCGACGAGACCCCGCTGATCGCCGGTCAGGACAATTACACCTGCAAAAACTTTTCGCGGGCGTATCTGCGGCACCTCGTCATGTGCAACGAAATCCTCGGCTGCACCCTGCTGACAATTCACAACCTGCAATTCTTCCTCGGCCTGATGACGGAAGCCCGCGCCCATATCGAGGCTGGAACTTTTGCCAAATGGTCGAACGACTGGTGCGCGCGGTATGAAGCGGCAAAAGGCGACCCGGCGGTTGCTGTGCCCACCGAAGAATAATCCGGCTCAGTGCATCAGCGCCCGCAAGACGGCGAGGTATTTGACCAGCAGGCCGGCCAGCACGAGAATCAAAAAGCAGCTGACCAGCAGATAAATTTTCCGCTTCAGCGACCAGGCGGGACGCGGCTGGTGCGCGCGCAGAAATTCGCGGCCCTCGGTCGTCGGCCACGCGTAGAAATCGTCGTCACGCTTGCGGCCATCCATCAATTTCTCGCTGACCAGCAGCGACCAGCCCCGGCCAAAATCCAGCACGTCCCAGCCGTGCCGCTCCATCAGCTCGCGGGAAATCTGCTGCATCGGCTTGCGGCGAAAGACATCGCGCGGCTCGCGCCGGGATTCCGCGTGCAACGCCTCGAGAATCCGGCAGCCGATTTCCTCCGTCGGGGTGGTCTTGGGGCCAAACATTAGGCTATCGGACGTTAGCCATCCGCCCTCCCGCCCGGCAAGAACTATGCGCGGCTAGTTCAATTCCTTCGCAAACTGTGCTGCGAGTGCCACCGGATCCGCGCCATTGGCGCGCAGGGCGGCGAGGCTCAGCGCGTCGTGGCGCTTTGCCAGTCGTTTGCCGCTTTCGTCGAGTAACAGCGGCGCATGGGCCCAGGCCGGCGGCTCCCAGCCCAAGGCCCGGTAAATTAAAATCTGCCGCGCGGTGCTGCGCAACAGGTCGGCCCCACGCACGACTTCGGAGATTTGCATCGCCTGGTCGTCGGCCACCACGGCCAGTTCGTAGGCCGGCACGTCGTCGCGCCGCCAAATCAGGAAATCGCCGAAATCCTTGCCCGCGGTGAATCGCTGCGGGCCTTGAAGTGCGTCGCAAAATTCCACCACCTCGCCATCCGGCACGCGAAAACGCCAGTTGGCCTTCGCCGCGCTTGGAACCAGAATTTCACGACCTGTTCCCCGCGAAGGCCGCCACTCCAGGGGATAAATCGGTTCGGCCTCCTCGTCCTCCGCATGCGGAGCCTGCGCCGCGCGCTGGACATCCGCCCGTGAACGCGTGCAGGGATAAATAAAACCGCCGTCGCGCAGCCGCCGCCACGCGTCGAGATAAACCTCCCGGCGCTGGCTCTGCGCATAGGGCGCAAACGGGCCGCCGACATCCGGCCCCTCGTCCCATTGCAGGCCCAGCCAATGCAAGTCCTCCATGGCCGCCGCGGCAAACTCGGGGCGGCAACGTGCCGGGTCGAGGTCTTCCAGGCGCAGCACCAGCTTGGCCCCGGGCCCAGCGGCGCGTGCGCGCGCCTGCGCCAGCCAGAACGTGCGGGCATGGCCAAGGTGCAGGCGCCCGGTCGGCGTGGGGGCAAGACGGCCGCGATACATGCCCAAAGTGTGGAGCGGGGAGCATGGAATGGGGAGTCAAAAAGCGCCCGCCACACCGCGGCCTTCTCCGGGCATAAGCAACCGCAACCCACCTCATTTGCCCTCCTACTGTTTGGCATCTTGCGCTTGAGCGCCCCTAGCTTCCTTTTTATATTTAACCCTTTTCGCCGACTGTATGAGCCTTGCCGACCATCGCACCCCGCGCCACCAGCCCTGGCTGCAGCGCTTTTGCTACCTGGCGCTCGTGTTTGCCGCGTTCCTGCTGCTGATGGGCGGCGAGACGACCAGCAACGGCGCGGGCATGGCGTTCCAGACCTGGCCGCTCTCGAACGGCTCGCTCAACCCCGCCGGCTGGCTGGAAAACCTCGCCATGTTTTGCGAGCACAGCCATCGCCTGCTCGCCGGCGTCACTTCGACGCTCACCATCATCGCCGCCGTCTGGATTCAATTTACCGAGGCCCGGGCGTGGGTGCGGCGGCTGGCCTGGATTCTCGTCGGCGCCATTCTCGTGCAGGCGGTGCTTGGCGGATTGCGCGTGCTGCTCGACAGTTCCAACACGCACTGGGACACCAATACGCCGGCGTTCTGCCTGCGCGTCGCGCACGCGGCCATGGCGGAAATCACCGTGCTCTTGTGGGTCACGCTCACCGTCGCCGTCTCCCGCGGCTGGATGGTGCGCGGCGTGGGCATCCACCTCGTCGCGCCGTCGGTGCGCCGCTGGGGCCACATCGCGTGCGCCGTGATTTTCCTGCAAATTTTTATCGGCGCCATCATGCGCCACGGCGGCTACGCCTTCGCCATTCCGACCCAATTTTTCCCCTTCTCCGGCCCAAACCACGCGATTTTTCCCCCGGAATGGAGCTGGCCCGTGACGGTCAATTTCCTCCACCGGCTGGGCGCGGGCTTCGTGACCATCGCGCTCATCGGCCTCGCCGCCAGCGTCTACCGTCACCCCGACGCCCGCCGCCAGCTCGGTTCGTGGATGACCCTGGTGCTCCTCACCATCCTCGGCCAAGTCTGGCTGGGCAGTGAAGTTATACTCACCAATAAAAACGCTAATGTTGCCACCGCCCACCTGCTGACGGGGGCCTTTTTGCTTGCCTCGACGTGGCTGTTGACGTTCATTGCCTATCGGTCGAAATGGTGGCCTGCCGACGGGATTCCGCAGCATGGCCTCTCTTGATTTTTTCGTCCGTCGTCCCATGAGTTCCAAGGCCAGCGCCACCGCCGCCACCCTGCCCGCCGCTTCCCCGGCAGCCAGGCCGTGGGCGTTGTTTGGCGAATACTGGGAACTCACCAAGCCGCGCCTGAGCATGCTCTCGGTGCTGACGGCGGTCGTCGGCTACCTTGCGGCAAAGCCCGAGCCGCAATTTGGCATCATCACCTGCCTCTTGCTCGGCACGACGTGCGCCGCGTTTGGCGCGGGCGTGCTCAACCAGTGGCTCGAGCGCGAAATCGACGCGCGCATGGCCCGCACGCGCGGCCGTCCCCTGCCCTCCGGCGCGGTTTCACCCGGCGCGGCCCTGCTCTTTGGCCTCATCCTCTCGACTCTCGGCCCGGCCCTGCTGTGGTTCGGCGTCAACGCCCTTTCCGCGCTCCTCGCGCTCGCCACGCTCGCCAGCTACCTGCTCGTCTACACGCCGCTCAAACAGCACACGCCGTGGTGCACGGTCATCGGTTCGATTCCCGGCGCATTGCCCCCGCTCATCGGCTCCGCCGCGGCCACTGGCACCGTTCGTCCCCTCGGCTGGATTCTTTTCGGCGTGCTCTTCGCTTGGCAGATTCCGCATTTTCTCGCGCTCGCATGGACCTATCGCCGCGACTACGCCAAGGGCGGCTTCCCGATGAGCACCGTGGTGGACCCCACCGGCCGCCGCGCCGCGCGCGATTGCGTGTTGTTCACCGCCGCGCTCGTGGTGTGCAGCGTGCTGCCGGTCGCGCTCGGACTTTCCGGATATCTTTACGGCTTGGTGGCGCTCCTCATTGGCGGCTGGTTTTTGCAGCGCGCCTGGCAATTCGCCCGCGCCGCCGAAGCCCTGCGCGACGCGCCCGCCCGCCGCCTGTTCCTCGCCAGCCTGGCGTATCTGCCGCTGACGCTCACGGCGCTGGTCATCGACCGCCTGCTCGGGTAGGCCGCTCCCGATGTCGCTTTCGTCGCTGCCGTTTCCGGAAATCAACGCCGCGCTCAACGGCACGGCCACAGTGCTGCTCTCGGCCGGTTTTATTCTCATCAAGCAAAAGAAAATCGCCGCGCACCGGGCGGTGATGCTCACCACGTTTTTCGTGTCGGTGATTTTTCTCGCGAGCTACCTGCTGGGGAAAGCGGTGCAGGGGCTCACCTATTTCGACGGCCAAGGCGTCTGGCGCGTGGTGTATTTCACCATCCTGACGACGCATACCCTCCTCGCCATCCTCATCGTGCCGCTGATCCTGCGCACGCTCTGGCTCGCGCTCCAGGGCGACTACGTCCGCCACCGCGCCTGGGCAAAGTGGACCTTCCCGCTCTGGTATTACGTCTCCGTCACGGGCGTCGTCGTTTACCTCATGCTCTTCCAATTGTTCCCGCACCACACGGTGGCGCTTTAAATCGCGCCGGCCTTCGCCGCGGCGGCGATTTTCTTGATGAGCTCGGTCGTGCTGAAGCCCGGCAGAAACGGCATGAATTCGATTTTGGCCTTCACGTCTTCCAGCGCGCGCCGTTCCTCCGGGTTGAGCTTTTCCAAAGTATAATCGCCGGCCTTGACGTAGAGGTCCGGCTGGATGGCGCGGATTTCGCGGTCGAGCCGCGGCGTGTCGAAAATGAAAATCGTGTGCGTGAATGCCAACGCGCCGAGGGCGTAGGCACGCTCGGCCTGGGTCTGCACCGGGCGTGTCGGGCCTTTGAGGGCGCGCACGCTGGCGTCGCCATTGAGCGCGATGAAGAGCGCGTCGCCCTTTTGCGCGGCCGCCTGCAAATAATGCAGATGCCCGGCGTGCAGCAAATCGAACACCCCGTTGGTCAGCACGACCCGCTTCCCGGCCGCGCGCAATTTTACGCGCCGTGCGGCGGCCTCCGCCAGGGAGCATAATTTGGGAGTCTCGAGCATCCCGGAGATTTCACCGCAAAGGCACGAAGAGCGCAAAGGCAATTTTACATCTCGAAAAACCGCCTGGCCTTTTCGAAAAATGATTCGCTGACGGGGTTTTTGGCGTCGCCGCAGGCCAGGCCGAAGTCCTCGAGTTTTTGGCGCTGTTCGGCCGAGAGTTTTTTCGGCACCTCGATTTCGACGTGCACATACTGGTCGCCGGGGCTGCCGCCGCGCAGCGAGGGCATGCCGCGGCCCTTGAGCCGCAGTTGCGTGCCGCCCTGGGTGCCGGCGGGGATTTTCAACTGCGCCTTGCCGGTGAGCGTCGGCACGTCGAGCGTGCCGCCGAGCGAGGCGAGGGTGAACTTGATCGGCACGGTGCAGTGCAGGTCGTCGCCTTCGCGCTGAAAGAGGTCGTGCTCGCGCACGTGGATGAAAATGTAGAGATCGCCCGCGGGCGCGCCCTGGCCGCCGGCCTCGCCACCGCCGCCATGGCGCAGCTTCTGGCCGTTGTCCACGCCGGGGGGGATGCGCACCTGGAGCTTCGTGGTTTCCTCGACGCGGCCCGCGCCGTGGCAGTGCGGGCAGGGGTGGTCAATCAGCGTGCCCTGGCCGTGGCAGTGCGGGCACGTCTGCCGCATCTGGAAAAATCCGCGCGAGGCGATGACCTGGCCGTGGCCGTGGCAGGTCGGGCAGGTCTTGCGCTTCGAGCCCGGCGCGGCGCCGCTGCCCTTGCAGGATTCGCAGGCAACGGCGCGGCGGTATTTGATTTCCTTCTCGATGCCCGCGGCGGCCTCCTCGAGGGAGATTTCCAAATCGTAGCGCAAGTCCTGGCCGGGGCGCGGTCCGCCGCCGCCGCCAAACATATCCTCGAAACCGCTGCCGCGAAACATCTCGCGGAACAAGTCCATCGGATCGTGAAATCCGCCGGACGGTCCGCGCGCGCCCGCCTGCTGGAAGGCCGCGTGGCCATAGCGGTCATAGGCGGCGCGTTTTTGCTCGTCGCTCAGCACTTCATACGCCTGGCCGATTTCCTTGAACTTTTCCTCCGCCGTCTTGTCGCCCGGGTTTTTGTCCGGATGGTATTTGATCGCCAGGCGCCGATACGCCTTCTGGATTTCATCGCCGCTGGCG
>DASZWY010000199.1:0-33167 GCA_035546135.1 Opitutales bacterium | reverse complement strand
TGGCCACGACATCCTGCTCAACGGCCAGCCCATCAACCTGCGCACCACGCACGACGGTGGCGAGTTCCCCCTCACGGGCTATCCTTCGATGGACGTGGCCGCGTGGCGCAAAATTATCGAGACGTGCAAGGCCTATGGCCTGAACGGCATGCGCTTTCACTCCTGGTGTCCGCCCGAGGCTGCCTTCGCGGCCGCCGACGAGCTGGGCTTCTACCTTCAGCCCGAATGCGGCATGTGGAACGCCATTGACCCCGGCAGCCCGATGGCCCAGCGCTTGGAGGATGAGACCGCCCGCATGGCCAAGGCCTACGGCAACCATCCCTCGTTTGTGATGCTCTCGCCCAGCAACGAGCCCAAGGGCAACTACGGCCAGGTCACGCCCAAGTGGGCCGCCGACTGGTATAAAAAGGACAATCGCCGCATCTATTCCGCGGGTACCGGCTGGGGCAACCCGTTCCAACTCACCGGCGGCGCGCAATACGCCAGCATGCCCATTCGCGGCACACAGGCCTGGTTTGGCCGGGACTACGCCAATTCGGTGGCCAACGACCCGATTCCCGTCGTGTCGCACGAAATCGGCCAATGGTGCGCTTATCCCGATTTCAGCGTGATGAATAAATTCACGGGTTACCTGCGGCCCGGCAACTACGACATCTTCCGCGACCTGGCCGACCAGCATGGCTTGCTGCCCTGGAACAAGCTCTTCGCCTGGGCCTCGGGCCGCTACCAGCTCCAGTGTTACAAGGAGGACATCGAGGCCAACCTGCGCACGCCGAATCTCGCCGGTTTCCAAATGCTGGACTTGCACGACTACCTCGGCCAGGGCACGGCGCTCATCGGCGTGCTCGATGCGTTCTGGCAGTCCAAAGGCTATGCCAGCGCCGAGGAGTTCCGTCACTTCGCCGGCCCGGTCGTGCCCCTCGCCCGCCTTGCCAACCGCACCTTCACCACCGCGGACACGCTCGAAAGTGAGGTCGAACTCTACAACTTTGGCAGGGAGCCCATCGCCAAGGGCGTGCCTTACTGGCAAATTGTGGATGCCAAAGGCCACGCCGTCGCCGCGGGCGAATGGTCGGCGCGCGACTTGCCGCTGGGCAAGAACATCCCGCTCGGCCACATTTCCGCCGATTTGTCGCAGCTCGCCGCGCCTGCCGCCTACCGGCTCGTGGTGGGCGTGCGCAATGCGCAGGATATCACCGCGCAGAACGACTGGAACATCTGGCTCTACCCGGCCGCGATTGACGACGCCCCGCCCGCGGACGTGAAGCTCGCCCGCTCCTGGCCCGAGGCCCGCGCCGCGCTGGCCGATGGCGGCGCGGTTTTGCTGCTTCCCTCCGCCGCGGATTTGGACCCGAACCTGTGCCCGCCCATGCAGCGCGAGCCGGTGTTCTGGAATCGCGAGATGAATCCGAAATTCGACGGCATGCTCGGTCTCGTCTGCGACACCGCCAGCCCCGCGCTCGCGAAATTCCCCACGCAAATCAACTGCGACTGGCAATGGACGCAAATCGTCAACGGCGTGCGCTCGGTGAACCTCAACGGCGTGACACACGACCTGCGCCCCATTGTCTGGGCGATTGACGACTGGAACCGCAACTGGCGCCTCGGCGTCATATACGAATGCAAGGTCGGCGAGGGCCGCCTGCTGGTTTCCGCCATTGATTTGCAAAACGGCCGCGGCGGGCCGGTGCTCGCGCAACTGCGCCGCTCGATTTACGATTACGTCGCGAGCAACGCCTTCAACCCCTCGCTGACGCTCACGCCCGACGATGCGGACAAGATGTTCGCCACCGGCAATCCGCCGGCTGCCGCGCCCGCGGCCACCGTGCCGGGCATGGACGTGAACAATCCCAACTCCGATGTTTACGAGGGTCCCCGCGCCCCGGCGCAGTAAAAACCAAACTACCCCTGCTTCATGAAAAAATTCCTGCTGCTTGCGGCGCTGCTGGCGTCGCTGGTTCTGCCCGTGTTTGCGGATGACGTCCCGGTGGCCTCCGTCCCGGCCAAGACCGGACGGAAACGTTATGTGATTTCCGAACTGGGCGCGGCCGGCGACGGCGCAACCGACAACACCAAGGCCATCCAGTCGGTGATTGACCAATGCGCGGCGGCCGGCGGCGGCGTCATCGTCGTGCCCGCGGGCACGTTCCTCAGCGGCGCGCTGTTTTTCAAGCAAGGCGTGGATTTGCTGGTGGAAAAAGACGGCGTGCTCAAAAGCACGACGGATGTCGCCGAGTTTCCCGCCATCTACACGCGCTGGGAAGGCATCGAGCGCTACTGGACGTGCGCGTTCCTGAATTTTGTCGGAATGCACGACGTGGAGGTTTCCGGCGAAGGCACGATTGACGGCTCCGGCGTCGCCTGGATGGGCGCCGGCGGCGCGCGCGGGCGCGGCGGCCCGGGCTTCGGCGCGGGCGGCAATGCTTCCGGCCTTTCCAACGAGGAACTGGCGACTATTAACAAGGCGTTCCGCAACCTGCTGGCTGACGACCCCGCGGCCAAGGCGATTTTGGACAAATATGCCTCGAATAATTGGATTACCGGCAGTTCGGGCGTTCCCGGTGGCCGGGGTGTGGCGAATCCGTCGGGCCCGGCGCCCGATCCGGCGCAATTTTACGTCCAGCCCTATCCGACGACTGCGACCATCAACCTCGCGGCCAGCCGCACGAACCTTCCGCCGGTCAACGCCGCAGGCGTGCGCGTGCCGGGCAGTGGCCTTGCGCCGCCACGCGCGCTGGTATTTCAAAACTGCGCCAATGTCCGCGTCTCCGGCCTGCATCTGCTGAACGAGGCCCGCTGGGGCTTTGTGTTTATCTATTGCCAGAACGTGGTGGCGGAAAAACTCGCCGCCTTCACCGAAACGCGCATCCCCAGTTCCGATGGCATGGACATTGACTCGTGCAAGCGCGTGCTCGTCAGCCAGTGCGGCTTTGACGACGGCGACGACGACATCTCCATCAAGTCCGGCAAGGACGAAGATGGCCGGCGCGTCGGCATTCCGTGCGAGGACGTCATCATCCAGAGCTGCCGCTTCGGCCGCGGCGACGGCGGCGCGGCGATGGGCAGCGAGACCTCCGGCATCATCCGCAACATCATCGTGCGCGACTGCGTGGCCGACGCGCGCAACGCCGCGCCCGTGCGCATCAAGACGAACTTCACCCGCGGCGGCATCATCGAAAACATCACCTACGAGAACATCAAGTTCGACGACGTGCAGCGTTGCTACGAAATCAACCTCGAGTGGTCGGCCACCTCCTCCTCCGGCCCGCGCATGCCCCCGGTGTTGCGCAACGTGAAAATCATCAACTGCTCCGGCTTGGCGGATTCCGCGGGCGTCATCCACGGCCTGCCCGACAGCCTCATCTCCAACCTCACCTTTGAGAACTGCCACGTCACCACCTACACCGGCCTCACCATTGACAACGTGACGGACGACGTGAAGGCGGCGGTGCAAGGTGACGGGCTGAAGATTGACGCGGAAAATGGCCGCCCCATCGTCTGGCGCACCGCCACCGGCGCGCTCTCCGGCGCGGAACTCACCGGCGCGGCGCCAGAACCCGCGCCCGCCGATACAGCGGCCCAGTGAACCATGCCGACTTTTTGCGGGTCTTTATTGCTTCAGCGTGAATAAATGTCTCGGATTCATTTTGAGCGCATGCGCCTTCGGCTTGACCGTGGCGCAATCCATTCATGCCGCCACGCCGCTGCTGCAAGGCGAACTTGACCGCCCCTTGCGCTACACCCCCCAGGGCACGGACTTTGTCATCACCAACGGCGCGGAGTTTTTCAACCGCCCGCTCTACACCAACACCGCCTTCCGCGTGGACGGCGGCGACAAGCCCGAGTTTTCGCTCTACCTGCCGGGCCGCGGCGGCAATTTGCGCATCGGGCTTGTCGGCGCGAATGGCGCGGCCAAATGGCTCAATGATGCCGCGCAGGTCGTCACGCGCTACCGTCCCGGCTCGCTGATTTATGAAGTCACCGACCCCTTGCTGGGTGACAATGGCAAGCTGACGCTCACCGCGATGGTGCTGCCGGTAGGTCAAGGGCTCATCGTTCAGGCGCAGACTGAAAACGCCCCGCCGGTGACGCTCGTCTGGGCCTACGGCGGCGCCAACGGCCAGGCGGCGAATCGCGGTGGCGACATCGGCGAGGGCCAGCCGGTTGCGCGGATTTTCCAGCTCTCGCCCGCCAATTGCAGCGGGGACAGTTTTTCGATTGATGCGCCCTCGTCCTCGTTCTGGCTCCAGTATGTTTCGGGCAACGCCAATGCGACCACCAGCATCCTCGGCCTCGCGCCGCCCTCGACCAAACTCGCGGTCGCCGATGCGAGCCAGTGGAATTCGCTGCCGGACCTCCTCGCCAGCGTCGGTGCGCCGACGCAGACGCCGCTGATGGTTGGCCAGACCGCGCTCACGGCGGGCACCCCGCTTTATTTCGCGTTGCAACGCCGCCTGCAACCGGGCGAGACCGTGCCGGTGGACCCGACCTATCAGGAAATCACCGGCGGCGGTCCGGAGTCAGCCGGCAACCCGGCCGCGCCGCTCACCTCCGCGGAGCTGCCGCATGTCTTTGCCGCCGCCGAGGCGCGCCGCGCGGCCATCGCCGGCAAAGTTTCGGTGGACACGCCCGACCCGTATATCAACGCCGCAGTCGCCGCGCTGTGTGTTGCGGCCGACGGTATTTGGGACGAAGGCAAAGGCACGTTCCAGCACGGGGCGGTGGCCTGGCGCCAATCCTTGCTCGGTTGGCGCGGGCCGTATTCCAGCGACGACCTCGGCTGGTTTGACCGCTTCACGCGCAACTTCAATTACTGGTCGGCCAAGCAGAACACCCAACCCATTTCCGCGCCGCCCGGGCCGGACCCGGCGGCGCGTTTTGCCCGCGACGAGCCGGCGCTGCACTCGAACGGCGACATGGCGAATTCGCATTACGACATGAACCTCATCGCCGTGGATGCGCTCATGCGGCATCTGCTCTGGACGGGTGACCTCGACTACGCCCGCCGGATGTGGCCGGTCATCCAGCGGCACCTCGCCTGGGAGCAGCGCCTGTTTCGCCGGCCCTACGGCGGTGGCGGCGAGCCGCTTTACGAAGCCTACGCAGCCATCTGGGCCAGTGACGACCTCGCTTACGACGGCGGCGGCTCCACGCACGGCTCGGCATTCAATTACTACGAGAATCTCATGGCGGCGCGCCTGGCCCGCCTGCTCGGCGAAGACCCCGCGCCCTATGATCGCGAGGCCGCGCTGATTTACAAGGCGATGCACGACCAGCTCTGGCTGCAGGACCGCGGCTGGTACGCGGAATACAAGGACTGGAACGGCCTGCAGCTCACGCATCCCAGCGCCGCGGTGTGGAGTGTTTACCACGCCATCGACGAGCAGGCCGCCACGCCGCTCGAGGCCTGGCAAATGACGCGCTATGTGGACACCAACATCCCGCACATTCCCCTCCAGGGCGCCAACGTGCCGCCGGGCTACGACACGCTGACGACTTCGGACTGGATGCCTTACACCTGGTCGCTCAACAACGTCGTCATGGGCGAGACCGCGCACACCGCGCTGGCCTTTTGGCAAAGCAACCGCCCCAACGAGGCCTTCCAGCTTTTCAAGGGCTGCTTGCTCGACAGCATGTATCTCGGCCTTTCTCCGGGCAACGCCGGCACCATGACTTACTACGACGCCTATCGCGGCGAAAGCCAGCGCGACTTTGGCGACGACATCGGCGCGCTTTCCCGCGCGCTGGTCGAGGGGCTGTTCGGCATCCACCCCGACGCGCTCGCGGGCACCTTGCTCCTTCAACCGGGCTTCCCCTCGTCGTGGGACCACGCGAGCATCCATCATCCCGCGCTGGATTATTCCTTCCGGAGCGAAGGCCCGGTGCAGATTCCCGTCACCACCGTCAAGACCACGGAATCCTCCAATGAGCGCAGCGCGGTTGTCACCCGGCGCACGACCACCACGGTGCCGGGCTTTGCCGAAGTTTACACCGTGACGCCACACTTCGCCAAGCCGATGGCTTTGCGCCTCCAGGTGCCCGCGCGCCGCACGGAAGTTGCGAGCCTGACCATCAACGGCGTCCCCTATAATTGCACGGTCGTCGAGGACGCCGTGGAAACGCCGCGCATCGAAATTGACGCCGCCCCGGCGAATTCGTATGCGATCCGCGTCGTCTGGGCGGGCGATGCGCCGGTGAAAGTCGCTGCGCCCGCCATCGCCGCGCTGGGCCGCGATCTCTCGATTCCCCTCGGCCCGGCCCGGTTGCTGCAATTCAGCGACCCACAGGGGGCGCTCAACAATTACGAGGCGCTGCCCGCGTCCTTCCGCGCCACGGTCGTGGGGCGTCCCGGCGCGCGCACGGCGTTTCTCGACCTTCAGCAGGGCCAGTTGCACTGGTGGGCGCCGCTCACTTTTGAAGTCCGTCCGCCGTATGAAATCGTTCCCGCGGATTTCCAGACTCCGGGCAACCTCACCTTTACGCTGCGCAACAACAACCCGGAACCGTTTAATCGCACGGTCAATTTTAACCGTGGGGCGGCGGCGAAGCAAAACGTGGACATCCCGCCCTTCGGCGAATCCGCGCCGATCACGCTCCCGGCGGCGCTGCCGGGCACGAACCACCTGGTCGCCGATTTGGGCCAGGGCCGCGCCGTCGAGGGCGATGTCACCAACTGGCAGCTCGCCGCCGACCCGGCGCGGCTGCATTTCGAGACGGTGAACCTCGCGTCGTCCTTCAACGACAAGGTCACGCAGATTTTCCAAAACCAGTATCTGGCGCCGCGCTCCCCCTATCCCTCCTTGTCCATCCAGTGGAATGGTTTTGGCAATTGGACGAACGTCACCTCCAACGCCTTCAACGTGGACGACCGTGGCTTGCGCGCCGCCGCCGCGCAAAACCACGGCGCCTTTACTCTGGGCGATCAGGGTATCCCCTTCGCCACGCCGGGCGACCCGGCACAAAAGAACATTCTCTTCACGTCGCAGTGGGACAACTATCCCCGCGAAGCCAGCGTGCCGTTGGACGGCAAGGCCGCGCATATTTACCTTCTGATGGCCGGCTCGACCTTCCCGATGCAATCGCGCCTCGACAACGGCGAGGTGGTGGTCACCTACGCCGACGGTTCAACTGCGCGCCTCGCGCTTGCCAATCCCGCCACCTGGTGGCCGATTGACCAGGACTATTTTATCGACGATTTCGGCTTCCGCGATCCCGGCGCGATTCCCCCCCGCGTGGATTTGGGCACGGGGCGGTCGCGCACGCCGACCTTGCCCGATTTTTACGGCCGAGGCGGCAGCCTGGGACGCAACGGCGGCTCGGCCACCGTGCTCGACCTGCCGCTCGACCCCGCCAAGGAGTTGAAAAGCCTCACCGTGCGCGCGCTCGCCAACGACGTCGTCATCGGCCTGATGTCCGCGACGCTGGTGCGGTGATCCCCAATGCCTTCTGGCCGACCGTCGGCCAGGATCCGGAACGGCCGGCCTTATTAGGGTTTTTAACAAAATCTTGGGGGGTATATTACGGCGTAATTCCTGGAAAACTGGGTGATTGTCCTTGCCGTCGTCACCTTGCTAAATATTATTAAGTGAGTTAATTGGGGGCTGCATCGCGGGCGCCGCTTCGGCATTGCTCGAAGTCTCGGGTGGGCGCTTTGCCCTTCCGGCCCGGCTGCTTCTCAACCTCAACCCCCCTACTCATGCAACACTCCTCCTTATGGTTCGCCTACGGTGCATATCGCCGTCGGTCCGTCTGCCGCTGGCTTGGTCTGGCCATTATGCTGCTCCTGGCCGTATCTGGCCGTGCCCAGGCTGACACGGATTACCTGTACTACAGCAACGTGACCTCGCCCGCGGATCCATCAAACTATGGCGATGCCAACATCTACTACCGCTACGACCGCGTCAGCGAGGAATGGGACTCCAATCTCGGCCTCGACGGCAATTGGACGATGTGCGGTGAGCCGGAAGATCCAGGCCCCCTTGTTGGCGGCGAGCATTGGGGTATCGTCTCGTTCACCTACTATCCGTTCGGGCCGGGATATCCTGCTTATGCCTTCGACTACTACCAGGCCCAAGACCCCGTGACCGGCGATTGGTATCTTTATGAAGGCGACGCCTACGACAACGATGTCTGGGCGTTGTATTCAGACCCGTACGCGAGCACCCATTACCTCTACTACGCGGGCAATGAATCTTGGCGCGGCGACACCATCAACGGCGTCTGGGCGGTCGATTATTACGGGGAGGGCAACTATTATCCCGTGGAGGGGTTTTCCCCGCCGGAATACCAGGGCTATCTCGTGGGCGGCGACGGCTGGAGCTACTCCACCGTGGACGACGTGCAGTACGCCTATGACTCCGTCTTGGACCAATGGTATGTCGACGACGGCTACGTGGACTATTACTACTACGGCCCCGATGACATGTGGTCATCTTGGGTCGGCGAGGACGTCTGGTCACCGACGGACGACCCTAATGAATAACATTCTGCCGATTTGAAGCCATGGCCGGCGGAGACCATCTCCGCCGGCCATTTTGTTGCTGAATCAGCCAGCCGACGGGTCCCAAGCGGTGACTACGGCGCCGGTGAATGCAGGTGTTCCGCCTCCCATTGCGTGAAGTTATTGTCTGGGGACCGGGCGGTTTCGACGTGGCCGTCGGCAAAGGCGTAAGTCCGCCCCCATTCGCCATCGGGAAGTTGAAAGGCGCTTTCGACGAGCACCAGGGTGTTGGCGGGATCCTTGATTTTGCTGGTCCAGCCGGCATCGCGGTTGATCTGTTCCAGACGCAGCAGATGGCCGGTATCCACTTTGGCGGCAAGGTCGAGAAACGCTAACGGATCCAGGGGTTCGCCGGCGTTGGCGACCATGAAGGCGATGGCGAGGTTCTCCATGGCATTGGCGTGAGCCGCCATGATGCGGTCCGCCTCGGCTTGAGCAGCCGGGTCGGTGGAAATGGAATTGGGGGCTGGAGTCGCGGTATTCGCGGCCATGGCGGTGGCCACCGGCGCTGCCGGTTGCGCCGGCAGTTCCACGGCGCTGGTGGCCGGTTTGGCGGCGGCCGGCGCAGCCCTGGCGGCGGCCAGCTTTTTATCGCCGGGCGGCATGGCCTGGTTAGTCCATGGGTGGACGGCAATCGTGGTGCAGAGTGCCAGGATGAGAATGACGATCACACCGGCCTTGATTTTGGTTTGGCTCATATAGACGAGGGTTTTGAGGAATGCGCCGCTGCCGGCGGCGGCAACGCTGGCGGATGCGCCGGCGGTAATTTTTGCCGGCAAATGCGCGGGCGCGGAATGCGCCGCATATTCCGTGAGCAGGGGAACGAAAGCCGTCGTGGGCACCGTGACGCCGTTTTTCGAAAAATATTCGCGCAATTTTTCCAAGGCGCGGCTGACGCGCTTTTGCGCCGCGTCTTCGGACAACCCGAAGGCCGTGCCGACTTCGCGCAGGCTCCGGCCTTCAAAAAAACGCTGCACGATGAGATGCTGGTCCGCCATGCTGAGCCGGGCCATGGCTTCGTCGAGCAGCGGGGCCAGGCGCGCCCAGGTGGCGTGAGTATCCTGAGCAAGGTCGGTGATTTGCATGGCGTTGGTTTCGTTGGTTCGGCGGCGTTTTTCCGCCCGCAACGCCTTGTAGGCCGTGTGGCAGGCGGTGCGGTAAAGCCAGCCCGGCAGCGCGGCCGGTTCGCGCACCTGCGCGGCCCGCTGGGCGAGTTTGATGAAGACGGCCTGCGCCACGTCCTCCGCCAGCGCGGCTCGGCCGGTGATACGCAAGGCCGCCGAATAGACCAGTGGCAGGTGGCGTTCCACCAACTGGGCGAACGCCGCTCCCGACTGCCGGGCGCGGTAGTCCTCCAGTAGGGCGCGATCTTCCATGACGGCCATCATATACTTAACCGACCCCGGCCACAGGAGAAATCCGACGTCGGTCCTCTGCGCAAATCGCCTCGGCTACGCCAGCCCGGTGGCGCATGCCTCAGCCCTGAATTCCAATCGGTTCAGGGTGCGGTGCCATTGGCCGAGCGCTCGCGTTCCCAAGCGGAAAAATCGATCGTATCGGAAGTGGCGACTTCCACGTGCCCGTCCACGTAGACATACGAGCGTCCCCAGCGGCCGTCTGAAAGGGCATAGGGATCCTCCTTGAGCAAGAACGTCGTTGACGGGCTTTTTACTTTGTTCATCGGGCCGGTGATGGCGAAGGTGAAGTTATAGCCCTTGAGATCTCCCGTCATCATGCTGGTAATGACCGAAATGTCCGCGGGCAATTCCCACTGGTGATTTTGCGAATATTCCATTACGGCAATCGCCAATTGGCGACCGTAGGCCGCGTGATCCATGGCGGTGGATTTGTCCGCGACCTTGTCAGCCGCGGCGGAAAAAGGGACGAGTGCGTCCGATGGCGGGGAGAAGGCGGCATGACCCGGCGGATTGGCGGCAGGATTGCTTCCGTTCGGCATGGCAGAGCGTGGCGCCAGTCTCGCGCCGGCTGCTTTATCCGTCCGGTCGGCATTTTGGGATTCCCGAACATTGGCCCAGATGCTCCAGCCGAGGGAGCCGGTCAACGCCAGGCAGAGGGCGGCTATCAGGCCGAGTTTGAGTTTGGTTTGGCTCATAAGGGTGAGAAGTTTGATCAGGCTGATGCTGTTGCCCGCGCCGGCCACGCCGGCGGCGGTTGCGGCGGAAATTTTCGGCGCCAGGTGGGCGGGGGCGGGCCGCACCGCGTGCTCCATCAGCGACGGGATGATGGCCATGGCGGGTATGGCCACGCCGTTTTTCGAAAAATACTCGCGCAATTTTTCCAAGGCGCGGCTGACGCGCTTTTGCGCCGCGTCTTCGGTCAGGCCGAGATGTTCGCCGACTTCACGCAGGCTCCGGCCCTCGAAAAAGCGCCGCACGACCAGATTCTGGTCCGCCGCGCTGAGCCGGGCCATGGCTTCGTCGAGCAGCGGAGCCAGGCGCGCCCAGGCGGCGTGGGTGTCGTGTGCGAGGTCGGTGATTTGCATGGCGGCGGTTTCATTGGCCCGGCGGCGTTTTTCCGCCCGCAGGGCATTGTAGGAGGCATGACAGGCAGCTTGGTAAAGCCAGCCCGGTAGCGCCGCCGGGTCGCGTACCCGGCCTGCTTGCCGGGCCAGGGTGATGAACACGGTTTGCGCCACGTCCTCGGCCTGAGCGGGCTGGCCGGTGATGCGCAGGGCCGTCGAATAAACCAGCGCCAGGTGGCGCTCCACCAGTTGGGCGAACGCCGCCTCCGACTGCCGGGCGAGGTAATCTTCCAGCAGTTCACGGTCTTCCATGACAGCCATCATATGCATAATGGCACCGCCCGCAGGCGAAATCCGACAGGATTTAGCGATACCGGTATAATTTCACCCGTTGGAGCGTCGGGCCACCGGGCAAAAAGCGCAGGCCCGCGCCGGATTGGCCGTTGGCCGCTTCTTCGGAGAGTTTGTAACCTAATTGCACTTCGTCGCCGTTGAGACGGCGGCCCGGTTTCCATTGACCGTCCACGTATTGGCCCTCTTCCACGGACAACAGGCCGGCGATGTCCTTGCCCGTCGTCGGCGAGAAGGTCACTTGCACATCACTGCCGGCAACGAGATATTCGTCCGGCCCGAGACTGATGGCCATTGCATATCCCTGCGCCGGCAGATCGTTCGGTGCGCGGCGGTTGCTGCGCAGTGAAAAATTCAGCTGATAATTGCCCAGGGCGACACTTTGCGTTTTCTGCGTCGAGTTGAGCCAGATGCCCGCGATGCCGCCATCGGCCTGGTGGGCGAGAATCAAGGGGGTGAGTTGTTTGAGCACGGCGTAGGCTTGCGCCAGCGGATCGCCCGAACTCACCGCCAGCGTTGACGAGCTGAAGGAGGAAGCCGCGGGGGTGCTGCTGGTCACGAGCAGCGCCGGATCCGTGCCGTCAATGCCGAAGGGGGAATAGCCGATGGCCCGGCACTGTCCGATGGCGTAAAACGCATTTGCCGCCCCGCCCACGCCCCCGCGCGATTCCGGGATAAAGAGCGGCGTGCCCGAGCGCTGGTATTCCGCGACGATTTTCGGAAAATCCGGCAGATAAATATCCGGCGCAAGAATATCAATGGCCGGCGCGCCCGCGCGCCAGATGTCGTGCATCCGCGCCTGCGGTCCGCCGCTGGGGTAGTCGCCGGGCTGGTGATCCTCCGGCTGGACAATCCACGCATTGACGTAAACCGGCAGCGGGTACACGGCCTTGCCCGCCGCGGCGACGGCATTCATGTAGGTGCTGTAGCTCCACGCCATGAAAATCTCATCCGCCGTCACCCCGGAGCCGAACACCTTGGTCCAGGTGCCCGCGGCGTTGTCTCCGGCGTCATCCCAGGCGCCCTTCAATTCCGGCGAAAGATTATTTTTATGCTGGGTGAGGTAGTTCATCAGTTCGACGGGCACCGGCTGGGCAAAGGCCGCGTTGGCGGCGTCGCTGAAATCTCGCGTGGCCCCCAGCACGCCGACTTCGTTCTCCATCTGGATCATCAGCACGGTGTGGTCCTTGCCGTCCACTTCGGCCAGATGCTGCATCAGCGTGGTGTAGGCGCGGATGTCCGCCGCGCGATTCGCTGGACTGAGCGGCGAGAGAATTTCGAGGGCTTTGCCTTCCTGGTTTTGCACCCGCGGGAAGCGCGCCTGGTCGGTCTTCACCCAGTCGGCCGCGTAGCGCGACGTGCCGTTTTTCCAACTGCCCATCCACAGCAGGACGAGCTTGAGGTGATTACTCCGGGCATCGGCGAGCATGCCATCCACCAGCTTGAAGTCGTATTTGCCTTCCGCCGGTTCGATCAGTTCCCAGCTCACCGGCGCCAGCACCGTGTTGAGGTTCATCGCCGCCAGCCGCGGCCAGATGGGCTTGAGGTAATCGAGGCTCGATGAACTGGAATTATGCAGTTCACCGCCGAGGATGAGCAACGGCTGGCCGTCCACGATCAGTTGGGTGGCGGCGCCGCGCTTTTCCAAATGCGGCGGGGCGGCGGCCGGGGTGGCCGCGCCGAGTAACGTGGCGCCGGCCAAAAACAGCCCGGTGGAATACAGGATTTTTTTCATGGCCGGCATCCTCAGGCGGAGAGGGTTTAATTCGCGCTCACGACCACCAACTTCGTCTCCCACGGCGCCAGCTTGAGCGGCACGGTCGCTTTGCCGTCGGCGCGAGTGGCGCCGGCCAACCTTTCCGTTTGGCCGGTGTGCGCGTCCCAAATCTGCACGGCGCCGGCCTGGCCCGTGGCGGCGACGGTCGCCTTCAGGTCCACCGGGTCCGGCCCTTCGTTGAAGAAGAAATAAACCTCCGCATCCTTGAGATGGCGGTGATTGTATTTCAGCCAGGAGGCGGACTGGTCGAGCGCGACATCCGGCGGCGGCAAGTCCGCGAGCAGCTTGGCGTTTACCTCCGCCGTCGGCTCGAGCGTCGCCCAGCTGATGTCCGCCGGGCCCTTCGCGGTGAGGAAATTCTTGCCCATGACGAGCGTCGGCGCGTGCTCGAGGAAAATCACCTTGCCGCCGGCCTTGGCGAGGGCGCGCAGGTTATCCAGCGCGGCCTGCGAAATCGCGTCCACCGGCGGGACGATGATGGCGCGGTAACCCTGGCCGCTGAAGTTCACCAACTCGCCGCCCGCGAGCTTGGTGCGCGAGGAAAGCGCGGTTTCATCCACAATGTCGAGGTCGCGCTGGTTTTGCATCAGGCCGTGCTCGACGGCCAGGAACGGCGCATCCACCGCGCTGTCGCCAAACCAGTAGCTGCTCGACGGGATGTAAAGCCCGATTTGCGCGGCGGGCCGGCCCTGGCTCAGCACATAAGTGACGCGGTTTACATACGCCGCCAGCGCGGGGAAGTTCGGGTCGTTCAGGTAGCGGTAGCCCGCCGGCGCGACCCCGCGCGCGAGTTGCGGCTGGTCCGCGGCCGGGTTGGCGCCCGTGCCCCGCCGCGCCCCGCCGGCGCCACCCGCGCCGCGTCCGCCCGTCGAGGCGCTCATGAACATGTATTCAAAGTGCGTCACGCCCAGCACCATCTGGTGGTTCAAAATCCAGCCGCATTCCTCGAGATTCGGGGTGGGGTAATTCCCGCTCATCGCCGCGAACGATTCGCTCATGGACTGCGGGTGGCCGCTCAAATGCGCGGCCGACGACGCCAGCTTGGGGTAATCCGCGGTCACGTCGTGCCAGACTTGGTGCCAGATGACGTCTATGCCCGGGATCTGGATGTCCTGCATGCACTTGAAATAATCGCCGTCGGCGATGGCCAGTTGCGGCAGAATCTCCTCGTGCTCGATGTGCATCTGCATTTCGACGTTGTTGTCCGCGCACCATTTCGCGCTGGCCGAGAAAAAGTTTTCGCCAAACAAATCGGACCACACGTCGCAGTAATCGGCAAACGCGCGGTGGGCCGCGTCGAGGTTGACCGGCGCGCCCGCGCCGCCCCGCCCGCCGCGGCCAATCTGGATGGCGGCGATGGCCGGCAGCCAGGGGCGGATGTCGTAGCCCTTGCGCTGCATGAACTCCGCCGGCAGGTTCGGCGACCAGGGGTTGAAGCCGAACGCCGGTTCGTCGCCGCGGAAGCCCAGGAACGTTTTCCCAAACTCGTCGCCCACGGCCTTTTTGTATTGGTCGAACGTCCATTCGCGGAACATCGCATCGGCCTGCGGATCGAGGTAGTCCATCAGCGAATGCTCGGTGTCCTTTTGGCCCGAGGAATTGTTGGCCGAGCGCGTGGGCCCAGAGCGGAACTGCCATTGCGGCAGCACGATCGTCCAATTGCCGGCGGGCGCCGTCCAGTTCACCTTGCCGTCGGCGACGGCGAGCGTCTGCCAGGCGTTGGTGTCCTGGTTGTAGGCGAGGGCGCAAATCGTGTTCTCGCCCAGCGACTGCGCATAAGTTGTGCCCGTCGGCACCGGCACCTGCTGCGCCGCCGTGAGCGCGCGCATGCGCAAGTCGGGTGTTTCCTCGGAAAATTTCCCGCCCGCAAAACCCGAGGGATAGCCGCCGTCGTCATCGAACCACAGGCGCATATTGCGCTTCTTGGCCTCCTCAACGGCGATTTTGACGTTGTCGAAGTACGCCGGCGACAGATACGGCCCCGCGGGATTGCGCCCGGGCTCAACCCACGCTGCGTGAAGATTCATCGAAAGCAGCTTGTCGAGGTCGCGCGCGATGACTTCGCGGGTGATGGCGCCGCCCCACCCCCACGTCACTTGCGAGCTGTATTCCGGCGGCGGCTCCGCAAATTTGGCCGCGACATCCGCCGCGGTGGGGTTGGTCATCTGCGACAGGTTTTGCGCGTGGGCCGCGCTGAAGCCCAGTAGCGGGAGGAGGATGGTGACGAGCGTTTTCATGGGGTGGGGTATGGCGTTTGCAAGGAGTGGGGGTGATTAAAGCGGGCCCGGGCCGGGGTCGGTGGCGGTAGCCGCCGCCGGGGCGGGCGTTCGGCCCGCCGTATTGGCCGGCGCGCCACCGCGCCCGCCGCGTCCACCCCGCCGTCCGCCGGCGGCATTGCCGGCTCCGCCGCGCCCATTGGCGAAACTGGCGGTCAGGTCGAAGCTGGCGTAATCGTCGGGGTGCGCCGGGTCGAAGTCGGTAAAGTCGTCCACAATGTATTTTGCCAAATCCAGTTTGTCCTGCTTGATGCCCATGACGATGCACTTGGCGAATTCATAGCCGCCATACACCAGCGAGTGCGTGCCGTCGGCGGAGATTTGCGTGCGCGCGTTGGCCGGGCCGATGGCGTCGTAGAAACTCTGGCTCATCCGGTTCAGGTCAATCAGCGGCACGTTCTCTTCCTGGGCGACTTCGCGCATCGCCTCCGGGTAGCCGCCGTGTGAATTGGTGTTCTGGCCCGCGCCGTTGAAGTTCACGCGGTTCATCGCGGTGACGAGCACGGGCGTCGCGCCGCGCAGCCGCGCCTCGGCGATGTAAACCTTGAGGTAGGCCTTGAACGTCGTGTTCGCCTCGACGTAGGTCTGCGGCCAGCTGGCCTTCTCGTCGTTGTGCGCAAACTGCATGAAGAGGTAGTCGCCTTTTTTCATCTGGCTCAAAATCTTGTCGAGCCGCAGCGCGTTGGCGAAGGACTTCAGCGTTTCGCCCGATTGCGCCTGGTTGGAGACCGCCACCCCGGGCTGGAAAAAGCGCGGCAGCAACTGGCCCCAGCTCACGGTCGTGCCGTTGTCGCGGTCGGTGACCGTCGAGTCCCCGGCGATGAAAACGGTCGGCGCGTCGGGCGTGCGGGTGATTTCCAGCGTGCGCAGCGCGGCGTGCGGGCTGTTGATTTCAATGGTCAGCTTGCCGTCCCAATCCCGCGCGTTGCCGGAGTCAAACTGGTCCTCGCTCACCACGTCCCGGCCCGGCGCGTTGGTGGGCACGGGCGGCAATTGCGGTGTGCGCACGTTGGTGGTGAAGGTGCGGGTGACGGTTTCCCCCGCCTTGGCCGGAACTTTTTCGTCCATGAGCCGGCCCGATTCGGCTTTGAGCGTCGTGGTCGTCGCGGTGGCGGAATCGCCGAAGGTCGCCGTCACGTTGTAATTGCCCTCGGGTACTTTGACGGAAAAGAAAAACGGTCGCGCGCTCGTGGTCGTGTTGCCGCCGTCGCCGTACTCCACCTGTGCGCCCGGTTCGTAGCCGAAGCCGGTGTCGTCGGCATAATTCGCGGCGGGCGCGACTTTGGCGAAGCCGTCTTTCGCCGGGCCGTTGCTGAAGTCGAACTTCAAATCCACCGGCTCAGGGTGGGCGGCGGCCGCGCGGGACGCGGCCGGCGCGGCCAGCGCGGCCAGCAGAGTGAACCAGGCAACGACGGCAAGGCAACGCGGGGTCAGAGGCATAACGATTCAATCCTCAGGGGGTTGGCGGGGCGGGCGAACTTCCAGTAAATAGGGAAATCCCGCGCGCTTCCACCCTTTTTCCGAGGCGCCGGCGCGCCTATAAAATATACGGAATGATGGCCTTGGTGCGCTGGCGATAGGCGGGGTAGCTGTCCGGAAAAGTCTGCATCATGAAGCCTTCCTCGACACGCGATTTGAAGTGCAGACCGATGGCCATGAACCCATACGCGCAAATTTGCCAGACCCGTCCGCCGCCCAGCACCATCGTGCCAAAGAGGGCCAGCAGGATGCCGGTGTAAATCGGATGGCGCACCCACTGATAAGGGCCGGAAGTAATGAGTTCGTGCCCTTCCTTGATCGTTGGCACGGCGCTCCAATTTCGTCCCAGAATGTAGCGTGCCCAAATCGCAATCGCCACCCCGGCCGCGCACGCCAGCACGCCGAGGATTTGCACCACCGCATCATCGGGCACGACGCGCTGCTGCAGCCACCCGCGCGAATGCCGGAATACCGACACCCCCACAATGAACAGGGCTAGAAACGCCCAGCGTCCGCTCGTCCGGTCGCGCTGGACGGTCTTTTTGTTGCCGGCCCAATTGATGATCCAGTAGCCGATGCCAATCAGCCAAATGACCAAATGAAAGTTGCCGTAATTCATCGCGGTAAAGCTTAACCAAGCACGACCGCCTTGTCGCGCCCCGGGTGCGCGGCTTGGCCCTGGAATTTCCGGAGGGTGACGCGCTTCGCATCCTCGACTTCGACGGCGTGGGTGAAATAATCCGGGATGTTCTTGCCCCAGTCCACGCGGCAGCGGTCGAGCGTGACGTGGTCCGCCTCGCGGATGGAAAAGCCCGGCGTGCCGTGCGGCTCAAGGTCGGTCACCACCGTCGTCGGCCGGTTGTCAAAGACTCCGCCCGGGTATTTCGTCCAGCGGTCGAGCGTAACCGCGATGTTTTCCAGGGTGATGTTGCGCGGGCGGCTGCCCGGCGAGCCTTGCACGCGCCCGCTGTTTTCCGCTCGGCCGCGGAAATTTTTCAAGTGAATGTCGTGAATGCGGCCGACTTTCCGCTCCCCGTTGCGCGGGAGGGAGGTGAGGGAGAAAAATTCGCCCCGGCCCCACCACGGCGGCGAATGGAAACGCGTGGAAAATTCCACGTCGCGCACCCGCACGTTGTAAACGTTGCCTTCGTCGCGCAACTGGATGTTGAACGCGCGGCACGACGACGGCACCTTGATGCGCTCGATCCGAATGTCGTGAATGTCCTGCGTCGTCTCCGTGCCGATTTTCAGCGCGGAGTCCTGCGTCTCGATCACGCAGTCCTTCACCACCACCCGCGCGCAGGGGCCGAGGTCCACCGGCTGGCGTGTGGTTTTGATCACTACGCCGTCGTCGCCGCACACGATGTCGCAGTTGCGGATTTCCACGTCGCGCGAATGGTCGGGGCCGATGCCGTCGCAATTCGGCACGTCGAGGTCGTTGCGGATTTTTATCCCGTCCACCAGCACGTGTTCGCAGCCGAGAATATGCAGCCCCCACGCCGGCGCGGAGCCGAACGTGATGTCGCGGATTTCCACCCCGCGCGACACGGCGATTTCAAAGAGCCGCGGACGCCAGTGTTTCGGGCGCCACCACTCGTCCTTGCGGTCGAAGCGGCGCATGAATTCCTTGGCCCGGCCATTGATGCGCCCCGTGCCGCTGATGCGCAGGCCGTCCGCGCCTTCCGCGCGCAGGAAGACCTTGATGCCGCCGTAGTCGCGCCAGTTCGTGCTCAGCAACAGTTCGGCATCATCCGCGAGATGAAAATCAATCGCGCCCTTCAGTTCCAAGGCGCTCAGCAGGTATTTTTTGCCGCCACGCACCAGTACGCGCGCGTTGCCGCCGTGCGCCGCGGCAGCATCGATCGCCGCCTGGAACGCCGCGGTGTCGAGCATCCGGCCATTGCCCTTTGCGCCAAAGTCGCGCACGTCAAAATCGCGCGCCGGGCCGCCTTTGCGCCAGACCGCGCGCGGGGCTTTTCGCGCGGCCAGTTTGGCGAGGCGCTCGGCTTTGCTCTGGGAGACTTTGGGGGCTTTCATAGGATAAAAAGTGCCTTGGTTCTTAGTTCTTAGTTTCTGCTTCAGCCAGCGCAAACTTGCGGTCTGGTGGGAAGCCTGCACTTGAACTGCTTCTAACAAAACACTAAGAACCAAGCACTAAGAACTAAAACACTTTTCTCCCCATGGCCTTATTCGGCAATCTCTCCACGGTCCGTGCCCAACTCGTGCCTCGCCCGGTCTTCGACCTGAGCTTCGCCTATGTCGAAGACGCACTGCGCCCCGGCACCGCGGTGAACCAGCGCATCCTGGCCGTGGCCACCGGTGAATCCAACCGCGTCGAGCTCGGCCGCGGGGCGTTCGCACTCGAACAGGCCTATCTCTCCAAGCCCCGCGAAAAGGGCCGGCTGGAGTCGCATATTCAATATATCGACATCCAGGTGCTCGTCGCCGGCGAGGAAATCATCGAGGTCGCGGAAATCTCGACGCTCCAGCTTTCCGAAAATCTCACTCCGGCGAAGGACGTGATTTTTTACCATGACGCGCGCGCAACCTCGCCTTTGCGCCTGAACGGCCCCGGCGCCACCGCCGTGTTTTATCCCAACGACGGCCACATGGGCAGCCTCGCGATTGCCGCGCCCGCGCTTGTGCGCAAAATCGTGGTCAAAGTGCCGGTGGCGTAAGCTCGTCGCCTTCCGTGCGCGCCATGCGGCGCTGGAGAAAATAGGAGCCGACGACCAGCGTGAAGGCCAGCCCCTGGCCGATGAGGCCCTCCCAATTCGGGAAGAACCCGAACCACATTCCCGCCCAGTCCGGCGCGAAGGGCTGGAGCCACGCGATGTCATGCGTGCCCAGCCAGTTGGCGAGCTGCATCTCCTGCACTTGTTCGCCGACCATCACCAGCAGCACAAAGCCGAGGAGGATGCCCGTCAGCACGAGCATCTTGCGGTAGGGCAGCTTGCGGTGCGCGACAAACGTGAGCACCGCGACGATGGCCGTGAAAAACAGGCCGAGCCCGAGCCCCGCCATGACAATGCCCGTGCCCATCTTGAGCCGGTAGCTCTGTAGAAACAGCACGACTTCGAAGCCCTCGCGGTAAAAGGAGGAAAACCCCACCAGCCCGAGACCCCAGAACATTTTCGCGCGCGAACCGTCCGTCTCATTCGCCTCGTCAATCAGTTCACGCTTCTTGCGGTTGTGGAGCGAAATCCAGCCACCCCAGTAAAGTTTGTGGAAGAACCAGTTCATCACCACCAGCAGCACCACCACCGCCACCAGCCCGGTGCCGGCCTGGATGGCCAGCGCCCGCTGGTTGTTCATCAAGTCGTCGCCCTGGAGGCTGCTGAGGATGCCCACAGCCACAAACCAGGTGAGCACTGTCGCCGATGCGCCAACCCCGATGCCTGCAGCAATCGGCTTGCGGTAGGTGCGCTTCGCGCCGCTCATGTTCGCCATGATGGCCGAGAGCACGAGGATCGACTCCAACCCTTCGCGAAACACCAGCACGGCGATGTCAAAGATGGCCGAGGCATGGCTGGTGCCGGCGTTGGTCGGGTTCGGGGAGCCATGGGCGGTGATGCCCTGCCAAGCCAGCACCCCGATGATGATGGCCGACGCCAAGACGAGCAGCCCGCGCACGAGGTACTTCTGCAGCCGGGATGGTGCGGCGGCAGCTTCGAGGAGCGGGTTGAGATCGGATTTCATGGGGCTGTTTGCAGCGGAGGGACTGTTCATAACGCAATAAAGTGGCTATTTGAAATGGAGACTCGTTCTCAATATCCAGCTTTAAAATTGCGACCCTTTCTCAGCCATGCAATAGAAAAATAAAAAAGTTATCTTAAATGATTCTAAACTGAGACTTTACTGAGCAACTGTCGAAGGCGCTGAAACAGGTTTTCCCGTGGTGACGCTGGCCGTACTGGCACCCGGGGAATTGGCGGATGGGCCGGTGGGGATGGGATCCAGATTCTTCAGCAGAAACCTCCGGTACTCAATTTTCATCGGTGGGCCTTGGTGGACTTGGACGCCAATCAGTCCGCCAAAGCGCCGGCCGGCGGGGTCTTCGTCCACCACGATGTCCAGCACCCGTCCATTGAGAATATGGATGAGGGTATTGCCGCGCGCGATGATATGCAGCTCGTTCCAGTCGCCGTTCTTGATGACCCCCAGCAAATCCTTGTCATCGCCCAGCGAGCCGATGATTTGCGGCGGCTGGCCTGCGCCCCCGACGCGGGTGATCTGGCCGCGCAGCGCGAGGAATGTCCGCCCGCGCTCTTCGTAATTTTGCCCGGTGTAGCGCACGCCGTTATTGTTGCGCTTCTCCCCGTCGAGGTCGAACTGGTAGCCCTTCAACGCCAGCGGCACGTCTTCAACCTCGGCGCTGCGGTAATTCACGCCGCTGTTGCCGTGGTCGGAGATGCGGTATTCCACCTTGAGTTCGAAATCCTTCGGCGCGCCCCCGCGCCAGATGAGGAACGTGTTCACGCGAATCGTCGTGTTCGCGGTGATTTCGCCCACGATGCAGCCGTCTTCCACGCGCCAGTGGACCTTGTCGCCCTCCCAGCCATTGAGCGTCTTGCCGTCGAAAATCGGCGTGAAGCCCGCGTCATCCGCGCCGGCGGAAACGGGATAGGTGTTCTGCGCGTGCAGCGGCCAGGCGGCCGCGAGCGCGAGAGCCAGACCCAGGAAGCGCTTCATGGCCTTACTCCGCGACCAGCTTCACGGTGCCGAGCAACCCGGAGGGCAGCACGTGGATTTGATTCAAATCCTGCGCGCCGAAGCGGTTGCCGCCAAGGCGCGGGTCGGCATTGAGCGCGCTGTAATCCGGCAGCGGATGGTTCTGCTGGTCAGCCATGTAATTCGTCGCGCGGTTGGCAACCTGGATACGGATGGTGTTCGCGCCGGCTTTCAGCAGCCCAGTCACGTCCACGCGATACGGCGGGCACCAGAGCGCGCCGGCGCGCTGGCCGTTGACCCATACCACTGCGGCATCCGCAATCGGTGTCTGCAACGCGGCGCGGAAACCCTGGCCGCCGCCTTGATTCGCCGGGGTGCCGTCGCCAAAATCCAGGTATTGCCGCTGGCCGGTGGCGGAGCCTGCGACCAAAGCCGCCGGGACATTCACCTGCTTTTCATACGTCGCCACGCCGGAGAAAAATTGCAGCGCGGGCGAATCCGTCCACGACGCGCCGGCATCGAGGTGCGCGGGCGCGGGGTCCGGCTCAGGCGCGGAATTCTTGAAGGTCACCGCCCAGTCCTTCGATAAATCGAGCTGGGCGGGCGCGGAGGCCGCGGCCTTGTTGGTGGCGGGCAGCGCGCGGCTGGTGAAGACGAGGAACTGCGCGCCATACGCCGGCAGACTCACGGGAATGCCCGTCGCGCCGGAATAGATCTTCGCGCCCGCCACCGGGGAAACTTTGCCCGTCACCGGGTCCCACCACTCGGGCTTGAGGCCGTCCACGCGAATCGTGGCGGTGTCGCTCACCGGCTGGTTCGACGTGTTGACGAGGAAATAAATTTCCCCGGCGTCGGTGTGGCGGTGCACGAAGCCGAGTTCGGAGTGCACCTGCGTATAGGCGACATCGGGGCGCAGTTTCGCTTGCAGGGTCGCGCCGAGTTGCGCGGCGGAAACTTGCTGGCCCTTCGCGCCCGCGCCCGAGAAAATTTTCGCGCTCAAGTCCTTCACCGCCTGGTTGTCCGCTTCGGTGGCGTGGAAGCCCGGCGCGCGCGACGGCGTGTCGCCGACACAGAGGAGGATACCGCCGTTGTTGGCGAATTCGGCGAATTTCTGCAGCGTCGCGAGCGGTATGCGCGTCGTGGCCGGCAGGATGATGACCTTGTATTTCGTGTCGCCGAAGGTCAGCGTGTTGCCCTCGACCTTGCCGCGCAGGGCCAGCACGCCGTCGTCCAGGAAGTCGAAGTTGTAGCCCGCGTCGAGAATGGTGGGAATGAGCCCGTTCACGCTGCGGCCCAGCAGCCCGCCGCCCGCCGCCGCGAACTGCAAATTGCCGGGCGTCATCTCCGCATAGGTGTCTTCCTCGGGCAGATACAGCGCGACGTCGTTCGCCGCCACGCCCTGGCGCAGCAGGTAGCTCGAGCGCGCGAGGTAGTTGTTCACGTCCGGCATTGCAATCCACCACGGGTTCTTCTCGTCAAACACGCCCGCGGCGTAAAAACGCCAGCCGGGATACTCGACGCCCGGCGCCGTGTACGGCCAGCCGTGGCAGAGGAACTGGTTGATGCCGTTGAGGAAGTCGAGGTTTGACTCGGCCTTGATGTCAATCGGCGCGGCCATGAACACCGGCGAGTGAATCCAGGTGAACGCCTCGGCGCTGGCCATCGGCCGCCCCAGCAGGTGGCTCGCGGACGACGCCCAGCGGGTCGCGGAAAATTGCCGCCAGTTGTAGTTCTCGCCCTCGTCGAGGTCGGCGTCCGCGTACGTCATCAGCGTGGTGGGCGGCGTGCCGTAGGCCTGGATGCGGAAGCGCGTGTTGTGGTCGTGCGCGAGCTTGGTGAAGGTCTTGACGAAATTGTCGTTGAAAACTTCGATGACCGTCTTGCCGTAGTCGGCGCGCACGTCCTCGTAATCGGCGATGCCGCCGCCGTTGCCGAAGAGCGCGGGCAGCAGCGGCGTCAGGTCGTAGCCGCGGCGCTGCTCGAATTCCGCGAGAAAGTTCGGCGTCCAGCCCTCGCCGGAGACTTCCAGGCTGTCGCAAAAGATGGAGAAGGGCAGGTTCGGACCGCAGGCGTTGATTTCCGGCAGCGCAATGTCGTCAATGAACTTCTTGATCGGGCCGGGGGCGTAGTGGTCCACGATGAAACCTTCCGCGCCATAGGCCGGGCGCTTGACCTGCATCAGCCCCGCCTGCGCGTAGGTGAAAAACGTGACCTGCGTCGCGCCGTGCAAATCCGCCGGCAGCAATGCGGCGCCGTTTTCGACCTTGAGCGGGAGGTAGGGGCTCTTGCCGGGCACGGCATCCGTCACCGGACCCAGCACCGCCGCGTGAATCGTCGGCGGGCCACTCGCCGCGCCACCGCGCCGGCCGCCGCCGGCGGGCGCCGTCACCGCGGTCTGCCCCGGTTGAATGGCCACGGTGGACTGCCCGAGGGACTGCACCGCCTCCTCGCGCGAGAACATCGGCCCGCCGTAAGGCCAGCCGCTGCCGAGCGTCAGGTCGAAGCGCAAGCCGAGTTCCTTCGCCTTGGCGGCGGTGAACCCGATCATGTCGAAAAATTCCGGCGAAAGAAACTTGAGGTTCAGCAGGCCGGGATACTGCCCGTCGAGCGCGAGCGGGTAGGTCGGCTGCACTTCAAAGCCGCCAAAGCCGCCGGCCTTCATCAGCCCCAGCTCTTTTTCCAGCTCAGGCTTCACCACCGCGGGCCCAAACCACCACCAGCGCACCATCGGGCGCGCTTCGTTCGGCGGGGCGTTGAAGCTCGTCTGCAGCGCATCGGCGGCGGCGTTGTTGGCCGCATGCAGGGACGGCGCACCGGCGAAAGCCAGTATGGTAAGAGACAGGGCAGTGATTAAGCGGAGGGGGGATTTCATTGGGCTGGGGCGTTGGGGGTATTCTGAGTCGAAATATTCGCACCGGGAGCGCCGGCGGCAGGGTTGAACGCGCCACCGCGTCCGCCACGTCCACCACGGGCGCCGGCCGGAGCCCGCGCGGCTGAGGCGGCATCAGTCGGCAACTGGTCGGCGCAAAGTTCCAGCACTTCAATCGTGTTGAGCGAGCTTTGCGAATTGCCGTTGGTGTCGGCCAGGCCTTCCTCGGTCGGGTTCAGCACGTCGGGGCCGGTGATGGTGCGTGCGCCGCTGCGCAGGCCGATGCCGCGGATGGCCGCTTGCGCGTACGCGGGGTTTTTGGTCAGGTGATAGGCAAAAGCCGCGAGGCGCGGGATGCTGCTCGGGTTGCCGCCACCGCCGCCGTAAAGCGCGCTGCCATCCTCATTGTGGGTCTGGTTGTCCTGTTCCAGAACGGTCGCATTGGCGCCGAGCAGGCGGGTGTACTGGCTCCAGAGGCGCTGCCAGTCCGGGTCATCGAGCAGCGTGCTCAGTTCGTTGCCCAGTTCGCCGCCGCCCTGGATCGTCGCGAGGTTGTAGTTGCCCGCGGGCGGGTTGGGCGAGGCCGGGTAGAGATGCGCCGTCACCGGATCCCAGCCCATGACGAGGTTCTGGCCGCTGCGGATGCCGTAGGGCATCTTGGCCAGGTCGTGCACGCCGACCAGGATGCGGTCGCGCCACTTCGTGTCGCCGGTGCGCTCCCACTCGGTCAGCCAGTTGCTCACGAGGGCAAACCAGTCCGGCCCGACGCGGATGCGCCCGGGGAACTGCTTTTCATAATCGGTGATGGGCTGGGCCTCGCGCATCGGGTCGTATTTCGCCACGGCCACGTCGGCGTCGAGGTCGTCCCGCATGATGTCGCCGGTGCGCTCATCGGTCGTCAGATAATAAAAATATCGCCAGTGGTCGGACTGGCTGATGCGGGCTTCCTTCGCGCCGTCGCCCCATTTGACGACGTTGTGGCGCGTGCCCAGGCCTTTCATCGGGCCGAGGTGGTAGACATTGGTTTCGCTGGTGTCGCGCGTGTGCGCCTCGGCCAGGCGGAAGAGGTCCGCGCGGCCCGTGCGCAGGAAGCTGTACCACATCCAGATCGGCGCGCCCAATTCGGTGTTGTCCCAGGCGTGGCCGCCGAAATCGTAATACCATTTGTGCTCGGCGTTGTTGTAGCTGTGGATGAAGTCGCCGAATTGCCAGAAACCGTACCAATGGCGCGAGTCCACCTGGTTTTCATAAAACGCCAGCACGCCGTCCAGTTGGTCTTCGATGGCCGCCTTGTACGGCGTCGAGCGGTCCTGCAGGCTCCAGAAGCCGAACACGCCGGTCGAGTGGATGTATTCCGGCGAGGCGCAGATCAGCGGCAATTCCGCGCCGGTCTTGGCCATCGCCACGGTCGCGTCCTTCGCGGGCACGTCGCCGGTGGGGAAGAGCGTCAGTTCACTGGTGTGGCCGATGCCGTAGGCCGTGCTGAAGCCGGGCTGCACGTCTTCATACGTCGGCCCGAGGCCGTGCGCCTTGATGTCGTAGTGGCGCATGTCCATCTCCGGGCCGTCGGGCGACCACAGCCACGCCGTCAACTGCGCCGCCGCCGTGCTCGCGCCGCGCACTTCGAGCGAATCCGGATACTCCTGCCAGAAATTTTTCACGCTGATGCCCAGGCCGCCCTGCGTGTCGCCGACAAACGCCAGGCCCGACGAGCGCGTGCCGGCGTCCGAATAAATCCACGTGCTCTGCGGGTTCGTGCGCTTGCTGATGACAAAGCCGTCCGGCGTGGGCTGCACGAGCTTGAAGTCGTCCCAAATCGCATACGCGCCATTCGAACCGTAGTTGCCGCCGGCGCCGATGGGCTGGCCCGCCGCCTGGGTCGGGTTGCCTGCGCCGCCCTGGATGGGCTCGGCCCACAGCCCGTCGCCCGCGCCCGAGAAACGCACATGGCGGTTCTGCACGTCCTCGCGCATCGGCACCGCAAACGTCACGCCGAGCCCGCGCACGAAGTCCTTCTCCTGGTCGCCGTCAAAAACAATCGTGTGCACCAGGCGCACCGCGGTCTCGCCCTTGTAGAAATACAGGCGCACCGTAAACGGCAGCCATTCGCGGCCGCTGTCCACGCCTTTGTGCATGCCTTCGATTTTCACCACCGCGCGCACCGGCCCGTTCTGCTCCAGCGTCACTTTTTTCAGGTCACTGACATAGCGCTCGCGCTTGGGCGAATCCTCCGGCTTGTCCACGGCGCCGGTTTGCAGCACGCACACCAACTGGCCTTTTTGCGCGACCGCGTAGCCGTTGACCGCCATCCAGTCCACGATGTTCGCGCCCGACTTGGCAATCACCGCCTGCAACGGCCCGGTGTTGATTTGAATATAAGCGGCGTTGTCCGTCCCGATGTTCGCGCCGGTTGTCACAGCCGCGGTCGTTGAAAGCGTCAGGTTGCCGGTCTGCCCCGGCGTGCCGGTGGTGGCGAAGCCCGTCCATTTGATGGAGCCGTCGGGCCAATACGCGAGCGTCCAGCTCTGGAGCGGCATCGGCTGGCCGTCCGGCCCCTTGAGTGAGAACACCTGGTCCTTTTTAATCTCGCCGCGCGGCCACGGCACGCCCCAGCTTACGCCGGTCGGCGCGGGCGGCGAACTGCCGTCGAGCCAATGCAGCGTCACCTCGGCGGCATGGGTGGCGGCGGCCAGCAGCAGCGTGGCGGCCACCGGGAATACAAAACGCAATTTCCGGGCAGGGGTCATCGTCTTCATGGGGGGCAGGGGCGGGGGTAGGGGGACCAAGATTGAACTCCGCAAACGGCCAAAGGTCAACGCCGCGTCGGGGGTAAATTTCAGCGCGCCGGCGCCGCTGGCGCGGCCACGCCATTGGCCGCCTCCCACCTGGGCAGGAAATCACCCGCCAGCGCCTCGGTCTCGAGGGCGTTCAGGCACCATTGCACCGTCGCCGGGTTGTGGAGCTGCCAGCTCGCCGACGCGCCAAGGAACACCGGATCGTGCACCGGGTTGACGACGTTGGCGCCGGCGTTGAGCGGCGGCGCGGGCAGGCTCGGCAGGCCGTTCGTGCCGAGCAACTGGTTCCAGGCCTGCAGCCCGTAGGCGGGATCTTTCCAGACGGACGCCGCATAGGCCGAGAGGCGCGGCCCGGTCATGTCGCCGCCGGCGACGCGGCCGCTCAGCGACGCGCATGAATACGCCCACGCGTTCCAGAAATTCGGGTCGTCGAACATCGGCTTCAGTTCCGCCATGATTTCCATGCCGCCAAAAATGATGTCGAAGTAATTGCCGCCGCCGCCCCAATCCAGGCCGCTCTGTGGATTGCCCGGGGTGACGTTGCGCATCAGCGTCAGCACGTAATCGCGCGCCTTGGGGTCGAGCGTGCGTTCGTATTCCGTCGCCCAGTTGATGGCATAGCACGTCCAGTCGAGGCCGAAGCGGTCGTTGGGCGGAGTCAATTCGCCGCCGTGCGCCGCCTTCCACGCCGCGTTTTCATACCTCACGTTGAGTGTGCCGTCCGCGTTGAGGGGCTGGTTGGCGGCGCGGCCCGAGCGCGGGTCAATGTAGCGGATGTAATCATAGGCCAGGTTGGCCGAGAGTTGCTCGTGCATGAGGTCGCCGATGCGCTCGTCCGCCGTCAGGTAATAATAATAGCGCTTGAAGCCGGACTCGCTGATGCGCGGCTGCTTCGCGCCGTCACCCCAGTGGTTTACGCTGTGGCGCGAGCCGAGCGGATAGAACAACCCCATGTGATACACGTCCACCTCGCTGTTCTGGCGCGTCATGTTTTCGGCCATGCGGTAAACCTGCGGGTCGCCGGTGCGCAGGAATTGCGTCCACAGCAGCATGTCCGGCGCGAGTTCGTCATTCGTCCAGGCCCAGCCGCCGATGTCGTAGCGCCAGTCGTGGCGGCCGATGTCGTAGTTGTGCATCACGTCGCCATAGTCCCAGAAGCCATACCACTGCCGCTCCTCAATCTGGTCGTGGTCGTATTTGATGTAGCCGGCGACCGTGTCCTCGACCCATTTCTCCACCGGGTCGGCGCGGTTCGGCAGCGTCCAGTAGCCGAAGACCTTCTCGGCGTGGTAATACTCCGGCGTGCAGACGAGCGCCGGGGTCGCGGCGCAAGTCTTGGCCATCGCCACGGTTTCCTCGTCGCTCGGCATCGCCGCGAAAGGCCACAGCGTCAGTTCATGCGTGCTCGCGACGCCGTAGGCCGTGCCCCAGCCGGGTTTCCAGTCCTCGTAGTTGACCGCCAGCTCCGTGGCGTTGACGTAGGTCAGTTCCTCGTCGTAGGTGCGCAAGTCCATCGCGTCGGCGTCCGGCGACCAGAACCACACCGTCAATTCCCCGGCGCCCTTGGTGGCGTGGTTCATCTCGAGTGAAGACGGATAGCGCTGCCAGAAATTTTTCAGCCCCACCGCGATGCCGCCCGAGCAGTCGCCCAGCACGGCGAGGCCGAGCGCGCGGCGCCCGTCCGTCACATGCAGCCACGACGCACCGTCGGTCGTGCGCTTGCTGATGGCAAAGCTGTTCGGCCCGAGCTGCGTCAGGCGCGTGTCATTCCAAATCGGGCACGTCGTGACGGCGGACTGCGTGTTGGCGTCGTAGTCGGCGAGGTTCGGCGTGCGCCGGCCCGCCAGTTGGTCGGCGTAAATTTGCGCGGAGACGCGGCCGCGGTAGCCCGGCAGCAGCAGCGCCGGCTGCTCCCATGCGCCCGAGCCGTCGCCCACGAAGCGCATGTGCCGGTTCTGCGGCTCCTCGGCAAAGGGCACCGTGAACGTCATGCCGATGGCCTTGATGAAGTCCCGGTGCGGGTCGCCGTTGTAGACGAACGAGTGCACGATGCGCACCGGTTCGCGGTCGCCGGCGTAAAAATACAGCCGCACCACGAAGGGCAGCAACGCGCGCCCGGTTTTTTCCGAAAAGTGCTCGCCCTCGATTTTCACCACCGCGCGCACCGGCCCGTTTTGTTCGAGGGTGACTTTTTCAATCTTGCTCGTGAAGTCCGTGCGCTGGGTGATGCCCTCGGCCTGCTGCGAGCGGTCCTCGACTTGCAGCGCCAGCCGCGCGTCCTTCGCCACCTCGCGCGCGCCGACATACAGGTCGCTGAACAGCACCGCGCCGCTTTTCGGAATCACGCACCGCACGTCGCCGTTTTTGACTTCGATTTGCACGGCGTCTTCGGTGGCGGATATCGGGCGGGCGGGCGCGGCGGGCGTGCCCACGCTCAATTGCAGCGGCCCCGCGGTGTTCGGACCCGCGCCGATCGCCAGCCCGCTCCATTTGATGGAGCCGTCCGGCCAATACGCCAGGGTCCAGGTTTGCACCGGAATGCTTTTCCCGTCGGCGCTGTGCAAGGCCAGCGGCGTGCTTTTCTGAATCTTGCCCTCCGGCCAAGGCACGCCCCAGCTTACGCCGTCCGGCGCGGCGGGCGCGGCGCCATCGAGCCATTTCACGGTCACGTTGGCTTGCCCGTGAACCGGCATGGCCGGCAGGACCGTGGACAGGATAAACACCAAGGCGCGGAATCGCGGCGGGATTTTCATCGGCGGGGGCACGCGCGGCCACGGAAAAATGGGCGCGCGCAGGAAGTTCGGGGCGGGCGGTTGGATGCCGCCGGCAAACTTCGCAGTTTGGAGCGCCGGCGCCAGTTGTCCAACGCAAATAAAACCCGGCTAGTGTCGGCGCGGTTTCAACGAAGTCGGCGGTGGCACTCCCAGCTTTTCCATCCAGGGCCGCAACGCAGGCAGGATTTCAGGGTGCAACTCGACGCCGCGCCGCAGTTGTTCCCGCCGCCGGGCCAGCGAGACTTCGCCGGGCAGCCGGATTTTTTCGCGGGGCCGCGCCCGCGATTTCCGGCAGGCGGCCGCGAAAAACTGCGTCTCCCGCGCAAACGCCGCCCGTCCGCCAAAAAACCCCGGATCAATGACTTGCAGCCAGACCGACGCGCCCCAGCGCGCGGGCTTTTGCGCGCGGCCCTGGCCGCCCAGCGCGTTCGTCAACGCTTCCACAATGAGCGCGAAGGCGAACCCCTTGTGGCCGAGGTCGCGTCCGCCGACAGGCAGGATGCTGCCGGGCGGCTTGGTGAACATGACCGCCGGGTCATTCGTCAATGCGCCCGCGGAGGTTTGCAGCGCGGCAAAAGGGCACCTTTCCTTCGCCCGGAATTTCCGCGCCAGTTGCGCGTTGCTGTGGCTGCTCGTCGTTGTGTCAATCAGGATGGGTTCGCCCAAGGTGGGAAATCCCGCGCCGATGGGGTTGGGCGAATACACGCCTTGCCGCCCATGCGGCGGCGCCACCACCGCGTTTGCCGGGTCCGAGCACATCAGCAAAATCGCCAAGCCATGGTCCGTCACTGCGCGCAAATACGCCTCGAGACACGCGATATGGTGGCAGCGCCGGATGGACACGGTCGCGACGCCGTGCTTTTTCGCGCGCGTCATGGCCCACGCGAGGGCGCGGCGCACCACCAGGGGCCCCGGCAGGTAATGGGCATCAAGCAACAGCGTCGCCGCGGATTTTTTCACCACTTTCGGCGCTCCCCTGCGCGTCATTTTGCCGGACTCCAGATTTTGCAAATACGCCGGGAGCAGCGCCAGCCCGTGCGTCGTCTTGCCCAGCAAATCGCCCTCGACCAACACTTCCGCCACGTCGCGCGCCGACGCCGTCTCGAGTCCGGCCTGGCGCAAAAGCGCCTGGGCAAATGTCACCAACGCGACGGGCTGATAGCGGATGGCCATGGGAGCGTTTGCTCTTTCCAACTAAGCACCAAGCACCGGAACACTAAAGCACTTTATCATGGCAGCGGCTTCAACCCCTCCCAGCGCACGACCCACTGGCCGTTGTCGGGAAAGCCCGGGGCGTTGCGCTTCGGCGCACCATCCCAGCCGGCGGCCATCATCGCCACCGCCGTCAGCAAGCCGCCATTGCCCGGCAGGTAAAGCGGCAAATCCGGCGCGCGCTGAAAATTGTGCCCGTCGGCCAGGTAATGGTTTTTCGGCGTGTCAATCAGCAGCGCATCCACCGCGCGCTCCGGTTCGCCGAGCCGGGCCGCGCTCATCGCCAGCGCCGGGTAGTCCCAGCCCCAGGTCGAAGGCCAGTTCCAGTTTTGCCATATCCAGTCGAAGGTGTTCTTCATCGTCGGGAGGTCCAGCCCCGGCCCGGGCAGCACGCCATACGAATCCACCACCGCCGGATGGTCGTCGTTCCATTTCGGATTCGTGTAGGAATCCGGCGTGCTCTCGGTGAAGGCGTATTTGCCGTCCACCACGAGGGGTTTGGAAAGTTTCTGCAAAACGTCGTCCCACTTTTTCTCACGCGCCAGGCCGAGGCGCTCGCGCCACTGCTGCGCCATATCGAGGCCCCAGCGCCAATACGTCAGCTCGTAGGTCGGGTTGATCATCGTCGCCTTGTCGAAGCGCTCCTGCGCCGCCTGCAGCGGCGGCCCGAGCACGTAGCGCTGGTTCGCCGCGTCCCACCACGCATACGAGGCCATGAAATCCGCCGTCGCGAAAACCACGTCCCGGTATTTTTCCAGCGTCGCCTGGTCGGGATGCGCGCGATACTCGAGTTCCGCCAGGTAAATCGGGTGCGGCTCCTGCCAGATGAGAAACGCGCCGACCGACGACGGCGAGTCCTCGCCGCTGGGCTCCGACATTTTCGGCCAGCGTGCGCCGTCATAACCCTGGCGCTTGGCGTTGGCGACGGCGTCGGGCAGCGCGCGCGGGTAAAAGCCCAGGCTGTTTTCCAGCAGCGGCGCGCGGCCCCAGAGCGCGAAGTGCGCGTCGTGCCACCAATACATCTCCATGTGGAAGCGCCCATACCAGCTGTTCATCGTCAGCCCCGTTTCCGCCGGCGGATTTTTCCCGGCGGACTGAATCGCCGTCAAATATTCCGACAGCACGATGCGCCGCTCCAGCTCCATCCACCGCGGGTCCTTGCTTTGCGACAAATCAATCGCCCCGCCGGTGGACCAGAAATTATTCCAATATTTCGCGGTGGCGGATTTGAAATAGGCAAAGTCCGGCACGGGGTTGCCGGGCAGGGGGTCGTTGCCGGGCGGATAAACAAAATTGGCGGCGAATTCGAACCCCGTAGCGCCCTTTTGCGGGCCGACCTGAAACTGGTGAGGGCCGGTTTGCTTCAATTCCTGCCCGGCGTCGGACCAGCCCAGCAGCACTTTGTAGGAGAATCCGTCGAGTTCGCGCGACAAAAGGGCCGTGCCCGGTTTCGCACCCGGAGCCAGCGTGGTCGTGTGCGCATTCGACTTGTTCCAATCGGAGCCATTCCTTCCTGCCGAACCGTAAGGGAACCGGACTTGCACGGCGAGGCGGCCGGTGGCAAGCAAAGGCGACTGCACTTTCACATCGATTAGGTCGTGATTGGGTGCGCCGATCGTCTCCACGTCCACCGGTTGGCCATCGAAAACAAAATGGCTTTTTAGCACCCCGTTCCACAGGTCGAGCGTCTGCTTGATCTCCGAGAGGTCTGCGGGCGTCGCCGCTGAGCCGTCAGCCTTCGTCAGCACGAAGCCGATTTGGCCGAGGTTGAACTTGTGCGGGTTCTCGCGCAGGTAGTCGCTCGACGGGTTGTTGCGCAACTGGTCCGCGTAGCCGACTTGCCGTCCGTGGCTGTCGTAATTGCGATACGCGAAATTCTCCATGGAGAACCCCTGCGGATTCGGAAAGCTGTGCCAGCCCCAATCGGCCATCGTGCAGAGTGGAATCGCGCTGTTGCCATTGTAGGCGTCCGGAAAAGTCT
>DASZWY010000198.1:0-2514 GCA_035546135.1 Opitutales bacterium | reverse complement strand
CATTTCGCGCATCGCGACCGTGCGCGTGGACTCCAGCAGGCGGTCGGACAGCGTCGTCTTGCCGTGGTCCACGTGCGCGATGATGCAAAAGTTACGGGTATGCGCCAAATCGGGCATCGGAAACCGGACAGAACACCATTTTGCGAGAGGGAACGCAATGGCAAACTGGGTCGAGTGCGAGTCGAAAGCGCTTAGCGCGGGAACAGCACGGTGAAGCCCAGCGCGCGGGCGGCGGCGGCCTGCTGGCCGTCATTGGTCAGCAGCCGGTCCAGGCCGAGGGCCTCCATGGCGCCAAGGTGAAGACTGTCGAGCGTCCGGCAATACGCACCCCGCCTGCTTTGCTTTTCCGCCAGCTCAATGGCTGACGGCGGAAAGGCAATTACTGCAAAGGGCGGTAATTGGAGCATATCCTCGAGTTGCTTGACCAACCGCCTGTACTGTGCCGAATTCATCGCGCCGCCCAATCGCAACGCCTGTAGACTTTGCCACGCCTCCAGCCGAACCAATGAAGAAACCACCACCTGCTCTTCCACGGAAAACAATTCTTCCACCCGGGCCGACTCCGGCTCCATCAGGAATAATTTCAGCAGGCAGCTGGTGTCAATATACAAGCTCATGGCCTGGGCCCAAAGCGATCGCGGCGCAGTTCCGCAAGGATTTTGCCGGAATCAAACGGTGGCGGTCGGTCGCCCCAGATTTTCTTCATCGCGCGAGCGTGCCACTCGGCGGTAAAACGCCGGCGCGGCCGCGCTTTCGCCGCTGGCAGCGCGCTGAGCCTGGCGACGGGCCGCGAATCGCGCGTGATGGTCAGCTCACCCTCGGCGGCGAGCCGCTTTTCAACCAGCGGCCAGCGCTGGCGCACCTCGCGGATGGTAATCGTGCCCATGGCCGTAGCGTGACTCATGTTTCACGCCAAGTCAAGCGCCGCGAACCACCCTTAATTTACGCCCCTTGCGCAAAGTCCGCCCACTCGCAGGCGGGCGTGATGACGAGGGCCTTGTCGATGCGTTTGGCGAAGCCGGCCAGGACGGCGCCGGGGCCGCATTCGTAATACTGGGTGATGCCATAGGAGAGGGCCGCGCGCTGGCAGTCCTCCCACAACACCGGCGAGACGATTTGTTTGACCAGCGCGGCCTTGATTTCGTCCGGCGCGCGGATTTCCAGGCCGGTGACATTCGTAAAGACCGGAAAGCGTGGCGCCTTGAAATCGACATCCTTGAGCACCTCCGCATAGGCGGCGCTCGCCCCGGCCATCAGGCGGCTGTGGTAGGCGCCCGCAACTTTGAGCGGCACGGCCATCTTGAACCCGCGCTCTTTTGCCAGGCCGGCCGCCTTGGTTACTTTATCGGCTTCGCCGGAAACGACGATTTGCCCCGGGCAATTGAGGTTCGCCAAATCAATGTCGCATTCCTTGGCCAGCGCCTCCGCCGCCGCGCGGTCGCCGCCGATGAGCGCCGCCATGCCGCCGCGGGTGGACTCGCAGGCCTTTTGCATCAGCTCCGCCCGCGCGGCCACGAGCCGCAGGCCGGTCGCAAAATCAAACACCCCCGCGGCGGCCAGGGCGGTAAGCTCGCCGAGGCTCAGCCCGAGCGCGCAGCCGCAGTCGTTGAGTTTTTCGTTCTCGGCCAAAATTTTCGCGGCGGCAAAACCGAGCACATAGAGCGCGGGCTGGCAGACGCGCGTCTGCGTCAGCTCTTCTTCCGGCCCCTCGAAGCAGATTTTTTTGAAATCGTAGCCGAGGACGGCGTTCGCCTCGTCATACAAGGCGCGCGCCGACGCCGCGTTGTCGTAAAGCGAGCGCCCCATGCCGACGCGCTGGGCGCCCTGCCCGGAGAAAAGCAATCCTACAGCCATGCTTTTATTTGCCTGCTTGCGCGCCGGGTGGAAAGCAAAAAACCTTGTCCGCGGCGACCGGGCGGTCACTTGGGATCGAGCGCTTCCACGGCATCCTTGGCCTCCTTAAGGCCGACGCGGTGGATCATCCGATATGCCTTGATGGCTGCGATTTTATTGCCCGCGGCCGCCAGGCGCTTGACGTCTTCCATCGTCGGAGCCGGCCCAATGGACGCTCCCGGTCCGCCTCCGGCAATCAGGCGACAAAGGACAATCACCCCCACCAGCGCCGCCACCAGCAGCGGGAAGAGCAACCCCGGAGGAATTCCGAAACCCATGGGCCAACCCTAGCGCCGTCGCCGACGGCAGGAAAGCGCATTTTTGCCGGAATGGGGTAACATTCGTCCGCCTTAGCTTAATTACCGCATTGCCGATATAAATATCGGCGCCATTTATAGTATCCATTTCTGGCATTGGTGCTAAACTGTTTTTATGACTCTCGCTTTTATTGATGGCCCGTTTTTCATGATGCCGTTCGCATTCATGTTCTTCATGTTCGGCATCGTCGCGCTTGCGTTCGGATTCTGGATTTGGATGCTGGTCGAGGCCGCCACCAAGGAACCCGACACCGGCAGCAGTAAAATCGCCTGGGTTCTGGTCATCATCTTCACCCATTGGATC
>DASZWY010000197.1:0-2355 GCA_035546135.1 Opitutales bacterium | reverse complement strand
GGTGAGGAAGGACTCGATTTCCAGCTTGTCCAGGTCCGCGAGCATCGCGGTGGCGGTGGTGGCGGCCTCCTTGGCGTAGTCGGCCACGTCTTTCTCCTCGCCCTCCTGAATGAGGTCGACCATCGCCTGCAAGTCGTCGAGTCGCTTGCGGAACGCGACGATGGGCGTGAAGATATTTTTCAACCGGTTGCCTTCCGCGATGATCTCGCGGGCCTGCTCGGGGCGGTCCCAGAAACCCGTTTCGGCCATGCGGAGTTCGAGGGCGGCGGCGGCGCGCTGTTTTTCCTCGACGTCAAAGAAACCTCCACAGGTAACCGGCGCGGCGGTTCAGTTCGTCGAGTTGGGAGCGGACTTCGGGAGCGAGGAGCATGGGAAGGGAAAAAGTAAGAAGGGAAAAGTAAGAAGGAAGAAGGAAGAAGTAAAGGCGAAGAAGTGGAGGATGGTGGCAGTATCTCAATTTGAACTTGAAGAAGGGCCGCTGACAAGCGGCGTCACTACAGCAATTGGCTCAAACACTGTAGGGGCGTCGCTTGCGACGGTCCAATGTGAGGCATTGCCAAATGGCGGAGTGGGTGCAGTGAGGGTGGCGCGCCTTGCCTTGATACAGCTGGAGAAGCCGCCCGGCCTTGGTGAAGCAGCGCGGGCTAAAGCACCTCGCCACTCGATGAACTTCTCCCTTCTGACTTCTCCCTTCAGATTTGAAAGTCGGCTTTGCCGTTGGACTCGTGCAGGCCGCATTCGCGCTTGACGCCGTTGAAGCGCGTTTCCTCGGCGGTCTGGCCGTCGAGCAGAGGCGCGCTGCTGTGAATGTCGCCGACGGAGACATAGCCCTTTTCCCACAGGGGATGGTAGGGGAGGTTGTGCTTGGTGAGGTATTGGTAAATGTCGCGCTCGGTCCAGTCCACGATGGGGTGGATTTTGTAGGTGCGCTTCTGAAGCTGGACGACGTCAAGATGCTCACGGGTGCGGGCTTGGGCGCGGCGCAGGCCGGCGAGCCAGGCGGTCGCGCCGAGTTCCTGCATGGCGCGGTTCATCGGCTCGACCTTGTTGGTGAAATTGTAGCGCTCAAGACCCTCGCGGCCTTGCTCCCATAATTTGCCATGGAGCGCTTCCTGGCGCGCGGCAGTGAGGAGCGGCTGATAGACCTGGAGGTTGAGCTTGAGGCGCCTGGTCAGCTCGTCGGCGAACTGGTAGGTCTCGGGAAAGAGGTAGCCAGTGTCCACAAACACGACCGGGATGTTGGGCGCAACTTGCGTGACCAAGTGCAGCATCACCGCCGATTGGATGCCAAAGCTGGTGCTGAGAACAAGCTTGTCGCCAAAGGCTTCCGCCGCCCAGCGCACGCGTTCCTCGGCCGACAAGCGTTCAAGCCGCTCGCTTTCAACCGGAAGCATCTCCGGATGGGGCAAGGTGGCAGTGTTCATGGGCTTAATATGACTATCTTGGGCAAGATAGTAAAGTATAAATTTCCATTCAATTTGCAACTTACATGATGATAAAGACTTGCGGAATATAAACATCAGAGTGATAATGACCTAATTCCTATCTGCACATGAAGGATAACCTTAGCTCGGTGCCATTGCCGCCGGACTTGGCTCATGCCGTGGCCGACGTGGCAAAGCGCGTGCACAAGGCCGGCGGTCGGGCGTTGCTGGTGGGCGGATGTGTGCGTGATGCATTGCTGGGCGTGGCGGCGAAGGACGCCGACCTGGAGGTTTTTGGCGTCGAGCCCGAGGCGTTGGAGCGATTGGTGGCGTCGGCTTATCCCGTCATCACGGTTGGCAAAAGTTTTGGCGTGCTGAAAATCCGCGGGCTGGAACTGGACATTTCCCTGCCGCGACGGGAGCGCCGCACCGGGCCCTTGCACACGGATTTCGCGGTGGATGCCGACCCGGCGATGTCGTTTCGCGATGCGGCGGCGCGGCGCGATTTCACCCTCAACGCGATTTCCTGGGACCCGCTGACACGCGAGCTGGTGGACCCGTTTGACGGGGTGAACGATTTGCGCGCGAAAATTTTGCGCCACACCACGGAGCGTTTCACCGAAGACCCGCTGCGCGTGCTGCGCGCGATGCAATTGTGCGCGCGCTTTGAACTGGCCGTGGCGCCGGAGACCATCGCGTTGTGCGCGACGCTGACCATGGACGGCATTTCACCCGAGCGCGTGTTCGAGGAATGGCGCAAGCTGCTGGTGAAGGGGAAAAGGCCGTCGCTGGGGTTGGAGTTTCTGCGCGCATGCGGCTGGATTAAATTTTTTCCGGAACTGCAAAAACTCATCGGCTGCCCGCAGGATCCGCAGTGGCACCCGGAGGGCGATGTCTGGGCGCACACGCTGCATTGCCTCGATGCGTTTGC
>DASZWY010000196.1:0-22183 GCA_035546135.1 Opitutales bacterium | reverse complement strand
ATTCTTCCAGCCACTTCGTCGCAGTATTGCGCGCGAGCAACAAATGTACCAGCGCATGCCGGGGTGTGCCGCCCATCGCGGCGATGTCGCTGAGGTTGCGCTTGAGCAGCTTGGCGCCGGCGGCGCGCGGCGGGGTGTTTTTATCGAAATGCCGTCCGAAAACCACTCCGTCCGTTTTAGCCAAAATGGCGCCGGGCTTAAACTGCAACACCGCACAATCATCGCCGATGCCCTGCGGGGGCGGGGGCGATACTTGGCCCAGCCACCCTCGCACCGCCCGCAGTAATGCCACCTCGCCCAACTCGGCGACCGTATCGCCTCGTCGGCGGCTAAAAGGCTGCGGATGGGATTTCATAGCTGGCCACGAGTCAATAAAAGGATGCCGATGTTACTCAAATTAAACAAGGCGTGAAAGACCATGCATACCCCGATGTGGCCCGAGCGCTCATAGGTGCGCGCCAGCAGCCAGCCAATGGCGGCCAAGGGCAAAAATTGCAGCAGATTGACATGGGCCAGGGCAAACAGGACGCTGGTAACCGCCAGCGCCACGGTCGTGGGAAATTTCCCTTTGAGAAAGCGGTAAATGCCCGCGCGGAAAAGCAGCTCTTCGTTCACCGGCGCCAGGGTCACGGCAAATATCGTGATCAACAGCAGCACGCCGGGATCCGTCTGGTGCGAGATAAGCTCCACCGCGGTTTGCGGAGGCGTTTTGATTTCAGGGGCAACTTGCCGCGTCAATTGCAAGGCGCCCACCCATACCAGCCCGGTGAGGAAAATTATCGGGTAATTCGTGACAAAGGCCTGCAAGCCCTGGGCAAAAATTTGCGGTAATTTCAACGGCTCGCGATTCAGGGGCGGGGGCGAGACATCCACGCGCAGAAAATAGATTCCAATTTGGGCCAGCAAGACCAGCACCTGACGCACGCAGCCCAGTTGCAGCGTGCGCACGTCGGACATTTCCTGGTCCGGGCCAGGAGCCGGAGTGGGCGCAAAAAACTGGCTGGCCAGGCTGATCGCGAAGCAGATGAGGAAAAGCCATGCGGCGAAATCCAGCCAGCCGGCATTCCAAGGCGCAATTCGCCGGGCGGGCTGCCCGCGTTCGCGATGGAATTGGCGGGCCAGCAAATACGCACCCACCGTCAGCAGCAGGACTTCGTAAGCAGCCGCCGTCCATTCGCGGACGTCGGCCGGCTGGGCGGGGAGATTCACCGGGCGGGCGCCGCGCTTGCGCCGGCCGGCCGGATGGCGCGGCCGGGCTCCTTCGGCGAAATAATTTGCTCGCCGTCGAAAACCTCGTGTCCGGAGACCAACGTGCGCTTCACCCGGCCGCGCAATGTCTTCCCCAGCCACGGCGAGTTGTGCGAGCGGCTGAAAAGGGTGGCGGCAGATGGCACCCAGCGCTCGTCGGGGTCGAAGATGCAGATGTCGGCGTCCGCGCCCTCGGCGAGCGTGCCCTTGGGCAGGCGCAGAATTTCCGCCGGCTTGTGCGTCAGCCGCGAAAGCAGGAAGGCCAGGTCGCATCGCCCATTGTGATGGAGCGTCTCCAGGCACACCGCGAGGCACGTCTCCAGTCCGATGATGCCGAAGGGTGCATAGTCGAACTCGACGTCCTTTTCATAATCGGTATGCGGCGCATGGTCGGTGGAAATAATGTCGAGCGTGCCGTCGAGCAGGCCCTCGATGATGGCCTGGCGATCGGCCTCGGCGCGCAACGGCGGGTTCATCTTGAAATTCGTGTCGTAGCCGCGCAAGTCCGCGTCGGTCAGCGCGAGGTGGTGCGGCGTCGCCTCGGCGGTGATGCGGGCCTTGCGCTGCTTGGCCCGGCGGATGACGTCCACCGAGAACGCCGACGAAATATGCTGCAAGTGAATGTGCGCGCCGGTGTGCTCGGAGAGGATGACGTTGCGGGCGACGATGATGTCCTCCGCCGCGCTCGGCCAGCCGCGCAGGCCCAGCCGCAGCGACCACTCGCCTTCGTGCATCGCCGCGCCTTCGGTCAATTTTTCGTCCTGGCAATGGTCCATGACCACGAGGCCGAACATATTGGCGTATTCGACCGCGCGGCGCATGATTTCGTTATTCTGCACACAGTCGCCGTCGTCGGTAATCGCCACGACGCCGGCGCGCTTGAGCGAGCCGATCGGCGCGAGTTTTTCACCGTCGCGGTTGATGGTCAGGCAGCCGGTGGGCCAGACATTGACGACCGACTGCCGCGCAATGACGTCGTTGATAAGCTGGATGGTGCCCGCGTTGTCGCAGGGCGGCGAAGTGTTGGGCATGCAGACCATCGAGGTCACGCCGCCTGCCGCCGCCGCCCATGAGCCGCTTTCGATGGTTTCCTTGTGCGTCTGCCCCGGCTCGCGCAGGTGCACATGGATGTCCACCAGGCCCGGCGCGACGACCAGCCCGCGCGCATCGATAATCCGCGCGCCCTTGCGCTGCACCGGCGAAAGCGTGCGGACGATTTTGCCATCGGCGACAAACAGGTCGCCAGTTTCGTCGCGGCCGCTGGCCGGGTCGATGATGCGTCCGCCCTGGATGACGAGAATGTCGCTCATGAAAGTGGATTAGTTTTTGGGCCCGGCGGAGGCGCAGAGGTAGAGCACCGCCATGCGCACCGCGATGCCGTTGGTCACCTGTTCGAGGATGACGCTGCGGCTCGAATCGGCCAGCTCGCTGTCAATCTCGACGCCGCGGTTGATCGGCCCCGGGTGCATGATGATGGCGCCGGGCTTGAGCCATGACGCGCGCAGGCGGTTCAGGCCGAACATGCTCGTGTATTCGCCCAGCGAGGGAAAGTGCGAGGAGGTCTGCCGCTCGTGCTGGATGCGCAGCAGCATGACCGCGTCGGCGTCGGCCAGGGCCTCGCGCAAATTGTGCGAGACGCGCACGCCAAAGCGGGTAAACAGCGGCGGCACCAGCGTGGCCGGGCCGGCCAGCGTCACTTCCACGCCAAGCTTTTGCAGGCACCAGATGTTGGAGCGCGCCACGCGGCTGAAGAGAATGTCGCCCAGGATGGTGACCTTGAGCTTGCGCAGGTCGCGGCCAAATTTTTCCCGCAGGGTGAAGGCGTCGAGCAGCGCCTGGGTGGGATGCTCGTGGGCGCCGTCGCCGGCATTGATGACCGGGATCTTCACGATCCGGCCTAGGTATTGCGCGGACCCGGCGGCGCTGTGGCGGATGACCAGCATGTCCGCGTTGAGCGCCTGGATGTTCTGCGCCGTGTCGCGCAAGGTCTCGCCCTTGACGAGGCTCGACGAATTGCCGGTGATGGAAATCACGTCGGCGCTGAGGCGCGAGGCGGCGATTTCAAACGCCACCCGTGTGCGCGTGCTGGGTTCGAGGAAGAGATTGACGATGGTGCGCCCGCGCAGGGAAGGGACTTTTTTCTGCGTGCGGCCGAGGGTCGCCTTGAACTGCTCGGCGGTGGTGAAAATACATTCCAGTTCCTCGGGCGAGAGATCCTCAATGCCGAGGAGGTCCTTGCGCATCCAGTGCGCGGGCGGGGAGGAAAGGGCGGCAGCAGTCATCAGTGGCCGGCGGGGAAAACTGTAGCCGGCGACGGCTCGAATACCGCCCCGGCGCGGCGAAGTCAACTTTTTTGCCGTTACTCCTCCAGCACGCGCACGCAATCCCGCCGGGGATGGTCGAAATCGAGGCTGACCTCGACGCGCTGGGTGGGGGTCGTTTCGATGGTCAGGCCAGTATAGTCCGGCACGATGGGCAGGAGGCGGCCGGTGCGCTCGCAGAGCACGGCCAGTTCCACGCGTTCCGGGCGGCCCTGGTCGAAAAGCTCATTGATGGCCGCGCGCGCGGTGCGGCCGGTGAAATGCACGTCGTCGGCCAGGATGACGGAGGCCTCGTCAATCGGGAAGGGCAGGTCGGTCGCCTGGCTGTTGAGCGGGATGGGGCGGCGGCCAATGTCATCGCGATGAAAGGCGATGTTGACGACGCCCATTGGCACATCACGGCAGAGGCGCAGCGCAAGTTGTTGCGTGAGCTTGCGGGCAAAGGGGATGCCGCCGTTGGCGATGCCGGCGATGGCCAGGCCAGGGGTGTCGCGGTGCCGGGCGACGATTTTTTCGACAATTTCCTCAATGGCCCGGGCAATTTGTTCGTGCTCGATTTTGGCGGCTTCGCGCATGGCGGGCATCATGGGGGAAAAGCCGCGGCGGGCAACGGTTAAGTCTCGTTTGGCGGCGGCAGACCCCGCCGCCGCCAAATCACAATTGCCGCCAGCCACGCAATTGCGCCGGTCAAGCCCACGATATAATTGGTCAATTGCACCGTCTGTGAAAAATAGAGCTTCGGGTCTTCGCTGGGAAAAAAGAACGCCGGGTAGAACGGTTCGCTCAGACGCGTCACCCACCAGCCCGAGCCCCACGCCGCCGTCGCCGTAACCAAGACCACGACTGCCGCGCCGAGTACCGTGGCCCGGCGTCCAAACACCGGGCCAGGACCGTAATGCCCCACCCAGTAAAGCAGGATGCCCCAGCCAAATCCCGGCCCGCCCGTCGCCACCAGCGAAAAACACAGCGCCTGCCAGCGCACATTGTCGAAGGGAAAATAGCGCGGATGGTAGACGAGAAAATGGTCAGGCGAAACGGTGGCGATAATCTGGTCGTTGGCGACGGCGTAAAGGGCCACCAGCGCAAACACGCCGAGCGAGATGGGGAGAAAGTCGCGGTGCCGGTTGGTCATGGAGGGTGGGCGCAACTCGCAGCCGGATAATAAACAGATTTGCCCGCTCGATTCAACGACTCATCGTTCCAGCCATTGCAGCAAATCCTGGTCGCGGCGAAAGACCGGCCCGCCGCGGTATTCCTCGGGCAGCAGATTCTGCGTGGAAGTCTCGGCAAAACGGCGGCAATGCAGCAGCACTTTCGCCCGATGGCCCGGGGCGCGCACCAACCGGCCCAGGGCCTGTGCAACTTTCAACAGGCCTGGTGCCAGAAAGGCGCGGCGAAAAGCTTCGTCGGCGCCCATCGTCTGTTCGTAGCGTTCCTGCCGCGCCTTGTTCACGGTGTTCGGTTCAGGCAGCGCCGGGCCGACCACCAGCGCGCGCTCGACTTCGCCGCCCAGGCGGTCAATGCCCTCGGCAAAGCTGCCTCCCAGCACGAGGAAGATGGCGTGCGCCGTGAGCAGCGATTCGTCGAGAAAGAGATTTTGCTTCGGCAAGTCCGCCCCGCGCGGTTGCACAGCCACGCGCAGGCTTGGGTCGAGCGCCTCCACATAGGCGCGGATGCGCTCCGCGTAATCATACGAGGGAAAGAACGCCACAATCGGGCGCGGCTGGCCTAGCGTGAGCAGGCGGACGGTTTCCGCCGTGGTCGCATAGGAGCCTTCGCGGGCCCGCAGCCGGGTGTCCACCCGCGCATCCATCGCCACGTCGTAGGCACCGTCGCGCCAGGGGGCGTGCGCGGCGATCCAATGCGCGTCGGCGGAGTTTAATCCGCAGGCGGCGAGAAAATATTCCGGCGGCCCGAAGGTCGCCGAAGTCAGCACGGCCTGGCCGAATCCGCGCAATGACGAGGCGATGGCGGACGCGGCGTCGAGGCAGGTCAGGCGCAATTCGCCGGCGGCGGGAGCATTCGGCAGCAATTCAAGCGATTCGTCGCGCAGGGTCTCGAGCGCTGAACCGCTGCTCCAGAGAAAATCCAGCGCAGCGTCGGGCAGATCCTCCGGCAGCGGCGCGGCGGCGAGTTCCCCCGTCAGTGACTGCAAATGGTCTTCGAGTGCGTAGCGGGCGGTAAGGTCGAGTTTTTCCGTCGGGCGAATCTGCGCGAGAAAATCGGCGAAGGAGTCCGCTTCACGCAAAATGCCGGGCCGTGCGGAAAATTCATCCAGGGCGTGCGTGGTAAAGGCGGCCTCATTGGCGGCAAAGGCGTGCGAGCGCGCCTCGGCGGCGCGGGCGGGCAGGTTGTGCGCCTCGTCCAGCACCAGCAGCGTGCTTTGCGAATCGAAGCCGGGCACGTGGTAGAGCACACCGCGGTGCGCGGGGGAAAAGACGTAATTGTAATCGCAAACCCACGCTTCGGCGCAGGGCAGCGCCGCGCGGGTGATTTCATAGGGACACACGCCGGTCTGCGCGCCGAGCCGCCGGGCTTTTTCGACAGGAAATGCGCCGTCTTCAAACAGCGTGAAGGGGTCAATCCCCGCCGCCAGCCAGCGCTCTTCCAAATCGCTGCGGCACGAGCGCCGCGCGTCGCAACTATGCAGCGGCGAATCAATTGCGTGCTCGCGGCGGCTGCGCAATTGCAGGTAGCGCAACTCCGGCTCGGCACCGAGCAGACCGCGCAATTGCCGGGTGACGGGTGTCTGGCCTGACCCTTTGCCAGTGAGGTAGAGCAAGCGTTGGAAATGGCCATCGCGCAATCGTGCAAGTGCGTATTCGAGCAGCAGCCCCGTTTTGCCGAAACCCGTCGGCGCTTCAAACATGAACACGCCCGAGCGCCCCGCGGCGGCGGCGAGGTCGGCCTGGGCTTCCGCCTGGCCGGGCCGCAGCACCGCGAAGGCGCGCCGTTCGGGCAGCGCGGCGATGCGCTGGCGCGAGTTCCAATGAAATTCCCAAAACGATTCGAGCGCCCGCAGTTGCTCGTCAATGAGAATGCCCGCTTCCGCCATCGTCATCGGCACGGTTTGCACCACTCCGGTGGCAAAATCCACGAAGACCAATTCGCCGGAGAAGGGTCCTTTGTCGCCCAGCGCGCCGAGTTCCGCCAGCCGCAGGTAGGCCGCCAATTGGCGGAAATATTCCGGGTAATGCTCGGCGAGTTCATCCTCGGGTCGCGGCAGACTTTGCGAAACGGTTTTGATTTCACGCAACACCCAGCCGCTTGCGCGTGGGGAGACTTGGTCAAGCCGGCCTTGCAGTTCCACCGTCCAGCGCCCATGCAACAACCGGCCTTGCGCCGGCACCTCAAATTTTGCATCCGGTTCGGCGGCCTGGGTGCTTTCGCGCAGAGTGTTGTGCCAGGCCATGCCTGCCGCCGCGCGCCATGCGCCAGTGCGTCCGCCGCCCGCGCTCGCGGGCACGGGGCTGAACGTGGCGAATTCGCCGACGCTCATGGTGACGGCGCGCTGGCCGGTGACAAAACGCATGGGGCCAATAAACGCGGCGCCCGCATCCAGCGCACGCCTAAAGCGCGCACCGCGTCATTTCACTTCGATGTCGGTGTGCTCGCCCAGCCAGCGCTCGAACGCTTCGCGCAATTTGGGCAGCCGCGAAGCGTCGCGGGTCACCAAGGCGGCGGCCTCGGCGGCGGGGCGGTTGAGAATGGCGAGGGCCAGCGCGGCGTCGGCTTCCGGCAAGGTGGGCAGCCAGTGCTCCTTGGCTGCATAGCCTTCGGCGCGTGCGAGCAAAAAGAGCGCCTTCAGGCGCACTACTTCGGGCGGCGCGCCTTGGTCGAGCGCTTCGAGCGCCTTGCGGCAGAGAGCGAACACCGGCGCGCAGGTCTCAAAATGCGCCGCATTGCGGGCAATCAATGCCGCGAGGGCGGCAGCGGCGGACAGCGCCGCGTAATTGCGGCCCAAGCCGGCATGGCGGCGCAGCACTTTATATTCGGACACGAAATAGACATTGGCATGGGCCGCGCCGGCGCCGGGCGGCTGAAGCTGCAAGGCGGCATGGTCAAAAACATCCGGACGCTGGGCCGCGCCGGTGCTTTTGCGCGTGGACGAGGAGTTTCCGCCGGCCGGCCGCGACTCGCGGACCAGGGCGTAGACGAGTCCCAAGGTCGGCGAGAGCAAACGCAGGCGCAGGTGGCGTTCGCCCGCCGGCTCGCGGTCGAGCACCAAGCCCTCGGCTTCGAGCAGTGGCGGCATCGGCGAGCGGGTCAGGAATTGTTCTTTTCGAGCCGCGCCGTGGGGTAGGGCGGAGCCACCGTGCCGCCCGAAATGATCAGCTTCATCGCGTCACCCACCGACATATCGAGGCGGATTAAATCTTTTTCACGGCAAATCACCAAAAATCCCGCCGTGGGCAGCGGCGTGGTCGGCACGAAGACATTGACAAAATCTTCGCCGGTGCGCGCGCGGATTTCACCCTCGGCGGATTTGGTCAGGAAGCCGATGGAATAGAGTCCGGCGCGGGGAAACTCGACCATCACTACGGTGTCGAAGCCGCCTTTTTGCTGGCTTTGGAACGTGTCAATAATCTGTTTGGTCGTGCGGTAAACCTGGCCGAGGATGGGCACCTGGATAATGAGCTTCTCGATCCGGCGAAACAGCCAGCGGCCAAACAGGTAATGCGAAGTGATGCCGAGCGCGGTGATGAAAGCCACCACGATGAAAATCGCCACCACCGACAAAATAAAATTCACCAGCGGCGAATCCCCCGCCGAGCCCTGCACCCAGCCCATCCAGCCGAAGAAAACATTGCTGGCGGGTTCGCCGACGTTGACCAGCAGGAAATTGATGATGAACAAACAAACCCCCACCGGGGCGAGCAGGAATAACCCGGTGATAAACGCATTCGTCAGCCGCGCCCAGCGGCTGGCGTGGTCGTTGACGTTCAACGGGCTGGGCGAAGGGTTCATGAAGCGGAGAATCCTGGGCGGTAAACGGGCCGGACGCAAATTAAACCATAGTCTTTTTTCGCGCGGCCAGGTGAAAATCCGGAAGGGCCCGCGCGCGGCGCAGCGCAGCCAGCAGGCGGCGCTCGCCCTGCCGCATGTCGCGCCGACCCCGCGCGGTCAAATCATCCAGTCCGGCGAGATGCAGCCAACCGTGGACGAGGTAGAGCGTCAATTCAAGGGCGAAGGGATGGCGACGCTGGCGGGCTTCAGTGATCGCGCGGTCCACGGAGACACCGATTTCTCCCGCGAAGCCGTCCGCCGCCTCGCCGGGAAAGGTGATGACATCCGTCGGCGCCGGGTCGTCAAGAAATTCATCGTGCAGTTGCGCGAGCGCCGCGTCGGTCAAAAAAGCCAGGGAAATTTCCCCGGCCGGCGGCCGCGGCCCGGGCTGGGCCTCGAGGACTTGCAGGCAACGCGCGAGCGTGGCGCGGGAAAAACGCAGGCGCGGGTGGCGGCGGGTGGCCGACCAGGCGCGCGGCTCAGGCGGTGGCGGAGGAAGCGGGGCCATGGGCCGCGGGTTTTTCTCCGGTGGTGGCCGGCGGGCCAGGCGGGGTCATCGGCACGATGTTTTTGTCTTTCATCCGGGTGCGCGTGGCGGAATCCGGCTCGTCCTGGCCCGGATAACTGATGCGCGAATGGAGCATGTTGAGCAGGGTGATGGTGAAACTTTCCCGCATGCGCTTGAGTTCGACGAGCGTGAGCGGGCTGTCATCGAGCTGGTGGTCCTCGATGCGGTCTTCGATGATGCTCTCGATGAGTTCCTCGACGGACTGCGCGGTGACCTTGCGCAGCGAACGCGAGGCCGCCTCGATGGAATCGGCGAGCGAGACGATGGCGGATTCGCGGAAATCGGGCTTGGGGCCGTCGTAGCGGTAGGTGGATTCGTCCACGCCGGGTTCCGGAAGTTCGACGGCCTTTTCTCCGGCCTGGGCCTTGGTCTCGACGGCGCGTTGCTTGCCAAAGGGTGAATTGGTCAGCAGGCGCTGTTGCTTGGAAGCCTTGTGGTAGAAAAATTTGATGAGGGTCGTGCCGTGGTGCTGGACGATGACGTCGCGCACGACCTGGGGGAGCTTGTACTGCTTGGCGAGGGCGAGGCCTTCGGTGATGTGGCTTTTGATGATGAGCGCGCTCATCGACGGGCTGACGCCTTCGTGCGGGTTGAAGCCGTCGCGCTGGTTTTCGACAAAGTATTCGGGTTTCACGACCTTGCCGATATCGTGATACAAGGCGCAGACGCGGCACATGAGCGAATTGGCGCCGACCTCGGCGGCGGCGCGCTCGGAGAGATTGGCGACCATCAGGCTGTGGTGGTAGGTGCCGGGCGCGGAAATCTGCAGCTTGCGCAGGAGGGGATGGTTGAAGTCCGTCAGCTCCAGCAAAGTGATGTCGGTCGTGATTTTAAAAAGATGTTCGCAAACGGGAATAAGGCCGATGGCCGCCACGGCGGTGAGCAGGCCGGTGAACGCCGCCACGAACATCTGCCGCCCCACGTCCGCCGAGCTCAGCGAGCTTTGGTTGACCAGGCCGAGGTAAACCGCGCAGACGGCCGCGGCGCCGCCGCCGAGCAGGCCCGCGCGCACGAGTTTCGCGCGCAGGCGCACGTCGCGGCAAAAATACACCGCCACCAGCGACGCGAGAAAGTTGAAGAGGAAGATTTCCAGCGTGTCGCCGGTCATCATCGAAAACAGCATGCTGATGATGAGGGCCATGAGCACCGCCGGCGCCGAGCCCATCAGCACGGTGGCCAGGATGGGCGCGAGCATGGTGGGCGCAAGCCACGGCAGCACGGCCAGGTAGTCCGAATGGTCCGCAAACAGGCCGGTCGAACCCAGCCCGACCACGATGCGCACGAGAACGAGATTGACGAGCAGCAGGGTGGCGCCCAGCGCGAAAATTTTCGGCGTGCGCGCGTTCGGCCCGACGCCGCATTTGAGGAAAATGACCGCGGCCAGCAGCAGGAGCGTGGTGTAAAGGAAGCGCAGGGCGGGCAATTGCGAGGCGGCCAGGGACGAATTGCCGTTGGCCCGCAGTTGGGAGAAATATTCCTGCAGCAATTCGTGTTGCTCAGGCGAGTCGTAGTCCGGGGCGCTGGGGTCGGCGAGCAACTGGCCTTCGCGCACTTGCACGATGACATCCGGTTCGCGCGCAATCGCGGCGGCTTTGGCGGCGTCGGTGCGTTCCTGGTCAAATTGGATATTGGGGGCGAGTGCCTGTTTGAGCAGGTCGTAAATCGCGGCCTTGGTTTGCGCGTCCACGTCGAGGGGAGTCAGGCTGATGTGGAACTGCCGCTGGGCTTCCTCGGGCGCGAGCACCGGCGTGGAACCGGTCCGTCCGGGAATGGTCACGTTGGCGGCGAGGCCGGGTGCGGTGGTCTGGCGCAGGCCGAGCTGGGCGGGATCAAAAATGCCGCGGGCGACGAGGCTGTGCACGGCCGCCAGCGCCTCGCCGAATGCCTGGGTGATTTTTTGCGGGTCCGCGGCGGCAAGGGACACCACATCCGTCGGGTCGAGGTCAAAGCCCTGTTTGGCGGTAAAATCTTTGGCGAGTTCATCGCGATGGGTCGCCGCCTCGACCGGGGAAAGCTCGGCGACGTCCTGCTGGTATTGGGCGAGCGCCGATTCCAGCTCAAGCACGGCCTGTTTCATGCGTTGTTCGGCGGCGGTGTCCGGCTGCTTGAAAATCGGGCCGATCAACTCCCCGGCGAGCTTCTTGGCGCGCTGGGTCAGCACCTCGCTTTTGTATTTGAACGGAAAGGCCGCGACGACGCGGACGCGTTCACGCTGGCTGGCGACGATTTGCTGGGTGGCCGGCGACAGACCCGCAAAGCAAATCAACCAGACCGCCCAGGCCATCAGCACAAAGGCCATTGCCCCCAGCAGCACACGCAGGTTCAGCCAGGTAGCCGACAAGACGACCGGGTCGCCGCGCCGGCGCCGGCGCTGCTCCTCAATCTGTTCTTTCTTCGTTTTGGGTTTGGCAAACCAGGCCATGGCGAACCGAAGGATGGAAGGGAGAAATCGGCCGAACGCATCGCAGCCGGCCATTTCTCCCTGCAGGAAACCACTCAATCTACCATTTTTTGGCCATACTACCAGAAAATAATGCGACGGCCATTACTTAAGACATTGGTGGATAATCTCTTGAACAATATCTGAAGATGCCTAAAAGTTGCGGATTAATTGGGTTTATACCGCAGCCGAATGGCCTCGAACTTGCCGGCGATTTTTTTCACCAATCCCGCCCGGCAGCGCAGCCAAAACTGGAGGGGGTAGGCTTCCCGGCCGAGCCACTTATAATCCACGATAACCGGCTGCGTTACCCCGTCTTTTTTGCGAACCAGGATGTTGTCGGGATTGATGCCGGTAAAAAACAAGCCGGTGTCGAGCAACAGTGCTTCGATTTTATTCAAGGCGCGCCAAAATTCGGGGTCCAGCACCCGGCCTTCGCGGGCCAGCGGCTGGGCTAGGCCGCCGTCGTCATTGACGGTCAAATCGGAGAGTGAGACGCTGTGCCCCTGATGATAGCCGGCCCAGTGCACGATGCAGAAATTGCCGCGCAAATCGGCGGGCGCCACTTCCGCCAGCTTGCGGTAATTTTCAAATTCATGCTGATTGAGGTCTTCAATGCCGTATTTTTCCTCCACGTACGGCTGCAGCGGCAGTTGCCAGGCATGCCGCCAGCGCTCCCGCACGCGAAACTTTTTCAGGAGTTTGAGCGCAAACGGACCGGAGCGAAACACCTCGCGGTATTGGCCCTCGCCGATTTTTTCAGCGGCGAAGAGCGCTGGGTTGACCAGCGTGCGGGGATTCGCGGCGGGCATCCCGCAATATACCCGCACTGGTGCCACCTAAGGAAAAACCGCCGCGGGTTCCGGAAAAAAGAAGCCGCGCTGGATTTGATTCCTGCGATGAATTGGGGCGATTCACCCAAGCAGTCCCCGCCACTCGGCTAATCTAGAGAGTGCCCGACAACGGATGTTCCGAAATTAAAATATGGTAGGTCAGCGACCTTTTTTCGGTTTCATCGTTGACAATCTGGCACATGATTTTTTGTCCGGCATCCAGGATGATGGGCGTTCCGTAGGAAGTGATTTTCATGCCTGCGATCGGCAACGGATTGGGCTGACCGGCATTGCGGATGATCGCGCCGTACGAATAATAACCGCTCGTGCCGAGTTGGAGCACGAAATTGAGTTTGGGGTCGCTCCGTTCGAGCGAGAGCACCCGCACTTCCGCATATTTGCCGGCGGGAACGACATAGAGTTCGCGGGGCGGCTGATTGCCGTCGCCCGTGTGGTCGTCCACCGTGTCTTGCAGGTCGATTTTGGCAGTGCCGGCGATGGCGGTGGCGACGGTGCCTTGATACTGGGTGACCCGGCTCTGCAGGTAGTCCACTTCATCCTGCAGCTCGACCAGGCGGCTTTGGAGTTTGGTGGCGGTGTTTTGAAGCTGGACCTCGTCGGCCTGCCGCTGCTGCAACGCGTCCTGCAATCCGGCGACCTGGACCTGGAGTTGTGCCACTTCGCGCTGACGCTGCTCATCGGATTTGCGAACTTCCATCACCGAGCCATCCACCACGTCGATTTGCTGCCGGGTGGCGCAGCCGGCGGACAAGCCAAGGGACAGCGCCAGGAGGGCGGGGTGGCGGATGAATCTGTGGAAAATCATGCGGCGTGGAGAGCAGGCGGGGGCCCGGCATTGCCTTCAGATGTCAAACACCGTGATTTCCGGACGGCAGTTGAGGCGGATATCCAATGCCATCCAACCAATGCCCGGGTTGACGTTGAGCAGCCCGCAGGGCGTGTGGTAAAGACCGAGGTCGTACCGGCCCACGCCGCCGGGCAACACCAGCGGGCCAATGAAGGGAAGGCGCACCTGGCCGCCGTGGGAATGGCCGGCCAGCAGCAGGTCAAAACTGGCGCCCTTCAGCGAGTCCACCCACGCCGGGTAGTGGAAAAGCAGGATATTGAACGCGCCGGGAAGCCGTTGGACGATGTCGGTGCGGTCGCACGCGGCGCCAATCAAGTGAATTTTGCCGTCGTTGAGATTAATGCGCTGGTTCACCAGCCAGCGGCCGCCGGTGGCGGAGAACATGCGATCGACCACCTGGAAATCGGCATTGGACCAGTAATCATGGTTGCCGGGCACGCCGTAAAGCGGCGCGTGGATGCCGCTTAAGATTTCGAGTGCTTCGGGAAGGTGCGCGCAATCCTCGATAATGTCTCCCGTGAAACAGACAAAGTCCGGCGCCAGCGCGTTGATTTTCTCCACGACCGATTCCAGGTAGGCGCGGTCGCCTTTGTGGTGGATGTCGGTGAAGTGGACGAGACGGTGGGTGGGCGCGCCCCGCGCCAGTTTCACCACGCGGGTCCGCACCCAGGTGGGTTCGAGAAACAACCCCTCGGCGGCCAAGGCGAGCCCGGAGCTTGCGGCCAGGCCCAGAAAGCGACGGCGAGTGAGACCAGGCAATTTCATGACGCTTTCCAGACAGAATTAACGGTATTTAGATTAGCTTGGCCATGCTTTGTCAAGGATGGATCGGGAAAAATTTCAAACGTTCGTATGACCGCATCCGACCGCATTTCCGCGGCGAAGTTCCGCCGGTTCGCCCGGGTCAATCCGACCGCGATGAATCCGCATGAAACTCGTCGTAGGCCTTGATGATGGCGCTGACCAGCGGGTGGCGCACGACGTCCACCAGGTCGAAATAAAACAGCTTGATGCCCTCGATGCCTTGCAGCACCTGCACCGCCTGCTTGAGGCCGGAGATTTTCGAGCGCGGCAGGTCCACCTGCGTGATGTCGCCGGTGATGATCATGCGCGAGTGGTCGCCGAGGCGGGTGAGGAACATGACCATTTGCTCGGGCGTGGTGTTCTGGGCTTCGTCGAGCAGCACGTAGGCGTTGGTGAGGGTGCGGCCGCGCATGTAGGCCAGCGGCGCAATTTCGATGACGCCTTTTTCAATCATGCGCTCGCTTTCCTCCTTGCCCAGCATCTCGTACATCGCGTCGTGCAGCGGGCGCAGGTAGGGCAGAATTTTCTCGCGCAAGTCGCCGGGCAGGAAGCCGAGCGCCTCGCCGGCTTCGACGGCGGGGCGGGCGAGAATGATTTTCTCAACCTGGTTTTCCATCAGCGCCTGCAGCGCCGAGGCGACGGCGAGATACGTCTTGCCCGTGCCGGCGGGCCCGATGCCGAAGACGATTTCCGCCTTGCGGATGAATTGCAGGTAGCGTTTCTGGTTGATGGTTTTCGGGACGATGGTGGTGCGCTTGAGGCGCAGCGTGATGGGATTCTCGAAGAGTTCGCGCAACTGCGCGGTGTCACCGCGTTTGACGGCGTCGAGCATGTGGTCAAAATCCGTCTGTCCGATCATCATGCCCTGGGTGCGGGCGGCGCTGAGGAAATCAAAGAGTTGCGCGACCTTGTCCTGGTCGGCCGGGGCGCCCTCGACCTGCAGCCAGTCTTCGCGGGTGACGATTTTGACGTCGAAGGCCTGTTCGGCCTTGGCGAGGTTGGTTTCCTTGCCGCAATAGAGCTGGTTGAGCAGCCGCGGGTTGGCGAATTTGATGATGCGAGGTTCCATTAAAGCGGGGCCGTCAGGAGGCATGGGCCTTGAGACGCTCCCAGAGTGAATCGAGGGCGACGGGGAGGACCTTGGTGTCGGCGATGACGGGCATGAAGTTCACGTCGCCGCTCCAGCGCGGAACGATGTGGGCGTGCAGGTGCCGCGGAATGCCCGCGCCGGCGACACGCCCGAAGTTGAAGCCGATGTTAAAGCCCTCGGGCTTGAGCGCCTGGGCGAGGATGTCCTGCGCCTTGACGATGGTTTCCATCAGGTCGGCGCGTTCGGCGTGGGAAAGTTCGCCGAGGGTGGGGATTTCGCGAAAGGGAATGGCCATCAGGTGCCCGACGTTGTACGGAAAGCGGTTCATCACGATATAGGTGTGCGGGCCGCGCCAGAGGATGAGGGCCTTGCGGTCGTCGCCGAGCTTGGGCAGTTCGACAAAGGGATTCTCGCCGCCCCGCTCCGGCTTGGGCGCCTGCACATAAGGCAGGCGCCAGTAAGCATGCAGGTAATCATGGCCCATGGGAAAAGCGGCAACTCAGGGGTTTTTCTCGCGCAGGCGGCTGTGGCGGATGCTGTAACTAAAGTAAATGACCATGCCGATGAGAAACCAGCCGATGAGGCGGATCCAGGTTTTGCCCGGCAGTGAGCACATCAATGCAAAGGAGGACAGCGCCCCGGCCGGGGCGACGAAGGCCAGCCACTTGACGGTAAACTTGCGATGGTGATGCGGCTCGCGAATGCGCAGGACCAGCACCGAGATGCAGACGATGACAAAGGCCAGCAGGGTGCCGATATTGCACAAGTCGCCCGCGTCCTTGAGGGTCAGGGTCGCGGCGCAGGCCGCCACCACGATGCCGGTGATAATGGAGGTAATCCACGGCGTTTTAAATTTGGGATGCACCTTGTTTACGAACGGCGGCAGCAGACCGTCGCGCGACATATTCCAGAAAATCCGCGACTGGCCCATCAGCAGCACCATGATGACCGAGGACAAACCTGCCACGATGGCGAGGTTGACGAGTTTGGAAACCCACTCGCCCATGCCGGCCTGCTGCGCGACATAAATCATCGGCGCATCACCGCCGAGCTTGGCATAGGGCACCACGCCCGTCGCCACCGCGGCAACAAGGATATAGAGGATGGTGCACACCACCAGTGAGCCGATGATGCCAAACGGCATGTCGCTTTGCGGATCTTTGGCTTCCTGCGCAGCGGTGCTCACAGCGTCAAACCCGATGTAAGCGAAAAATGCCAGGCCCGCGCCCGAAAAAACGCCCGCCCAGCCATAAGCGCCGTCGGGATGGCCCGGGCCCGGCGGAATGCGCGCGGGAATAAAGGGCTCCCAGTTGGCAAAGTTGATCGCGTGGGCCGCGCCGATCACGAGCACGGCGATGACGGCGAGTTTTACCACGACGATGAAATTATTGAAGTGCGCCGACTCCCGGATGCCAATGACCAGCAGGATCGTGACCGCCGCGACAATAAAAACCGCCGGCAGATTGAGCCACGCCGTGGCCATCGTTCCATCTGCCAGTGTGACTTTGGTCCCCGAGGCGGCGCTGAGTTGCGGCGGCAAAAAGACGCCGCAGCTTTTCAGCAATTCATTGACGTGGCCCGACCAGCCGATGGCCACCGTCATGCCGCCGACGGCATATTCGAGAATCAAGTCCCAGCCGATAATCCACGCGAAAATTTCCCCCAAGGTCGCATAACTGTAGGTGTAGGCACTGCCGGACATGGGCACCAGCGAAGCAAACTCGCTGTAGCACAGGGCGGCGAAGACCGAGGCCGTGCCCGCCAGCACATACGACAACACCACCGCGGGACCGGACATGTTTGCGGCGACCAAGCCGGTCAAGACGAAGACGCCCGCGCCAATTGTGCAACCGATACCCAGGAAAACCAGATGCCAGCGACCCAGCGCGCGATGCAGACTATTATCCGTGATGGCCTCGGTTTGGAGGTCGGCGACGCTTTTGCGGCGGAGAAAGTTCATGTAGGCGCGACGGCGCTCCTCTAAGTGACAAAAATTTGCCGGGGCGTCAACCGGAAGAAAGGAAAAATGCGCGCCAAGCGAATCCGGACTGCCGGTGCGGGCGATGCCGGCCCCTTTTCGGCTGGCGTTTCGGGAGGGCCGTGCTATCGCTCGCGCATGACCGACAAACAACTGGCCTTGCTCATCGGCGGGTTTGCCCCGGCGTTCCTGTTCGGGATCGCCGCGATTTTTTTAAAAATCGCCAACCGGGACGGCATGGGCACCGGGCCGTACCTCATGGGCATCGGCGCGACGGTGTTTGTCATGGGCGCACTGTATTCGGTCTGGGACCGCGATCTGGCGCTCAGCGCACGCAGCGCCGCGTTTATCGGGATGTACAGCGTGATCTGGTCCCTGGCGATGATTTGTGTCGCCATTGCGCTCAAGCGCTATAACGGGCAAATCGGGCAGCTTGTTTCCATCTACAACATGAACACGCTGGTCACCGTGCTGATTGGGCTGGTAGTGCTGGCGGAATGGCGCAGCGTGCATCCCGGCAAGCTCATGGCCGCGGCGGTGTTGATCAGCGTCGGCGGCGTGTTGGCGGCGACGGCGTAGTCAGCGCTTGCCATTCCACGCGGCGGAGGCGAAGCGCGCGGTGGTTTCTTGCAACTGGACGGGAGAGCAGGCGGCCTCGCGCCATTTTTGCAATGAGCCGCCCAACGCCTTTGCCACGAGCTGGGCAAAATTTTCGCCAAATTCATCCCCATCGCGGATTTCAGCCGCCGCGGCGCGCGCGACCGAGCCTTGCAAGAGCATTCCGGCGCGAGTGCGCTTTTGGGCGGCCCCGGCGATTTTTTGGCCGTTGTCCGGCCGCACGATGTCGAAGGTCTCGGCCTTTTCAAAACAGGCGGAAAATTGGGGCGCGGCGGATGACTTGTTGCAATCCGCCTGCAACTGGCAGGGCATGCCGGCGTTGATTAACGCCTCGGCCAGCGCTTCGTGGACTTTTTTATAACTCTCGCAAGCCCGGACTTGAGCAAGGGGGTGACTGGCGGGCAGGACGAGCGCATAAGTCCAGTCCGCGCGATGGTCCACCAAGCCGCCGCCAGTAGGCCGGCGGATTAGATCCGTGGCTGGGCCGCTGGCGGCGCGGGCCTCGGCTTCGCGCTGGCTGTAGCCAAAGGTGAACGCAGGCCGCGACCAGCCGTAAAACCGCAGGCGGGCGGAAGCAGGTTCGGGAAACGCCTCAAGCAACAGCCAGTCTGCCGCCATATTTTCCGCGGCAGTGGCGGTGGCTTGGGGCAATAAATATAAAAATTGAACCACGGCGAACGCGGCTGGCGAAAAAAAAGAAACCTAAAAATCCTTGCCTTGCACGAGCCGCTTGGGCGCGGCCGGTGACGAGCCAGTCAGGCGATTTTTTTCATACCATGCCTGGCAGGCGGCGGGCACCGACAGTTCGTCCAGTTGTTCGATAAACGGCGTGGGGATGGCGCGCAATTTTCCGAGCAGCGGCGGCAGAATCAGCTCCAGCTTGCGCGGGCGCTGGTCGGCGTCGGGCGTGTTGGCGGCGAGGGCGGGGGTGATGAGGTTTTCGGGCAGGTTGAAGTGTTTCAAAAACGCCGCGCCCATTTCGTAGCGCGAAAGCAAGTCCGGCCCGGCCCAGTGGAAAATACCGTGGAGGTTCGGGCGCTCGGCAAGTTCGGTCAGCACGTCGGCGACGTTGAGCACGGAGACGGGCTGGCGGATTTCGTCGGTGAAGAGCGTGGCGGTTTTGCCCGCGGCCCAGGTGTGGAAAAGTTTCTCGTGAATGCCGCGCGTACCCATCGGGCTATTGCCATTGACGACCGTGATGCGCAGCACGACGACGAAATCGCTGCCGAAGCGCAGGACTTCCTTTTCCGCCATGAGTTTGAGCTGCCCGTAGAGATTGCGCGGCATGGGCACATCAGTCGAGCGATACGGGCCGTGGGAGCCGTCGAACACGAAGTCCGTCGAAAGGTGGAGCAGGCGCGCGCTGAGGTGGTGGGCGATTTGCGCCAGGCGGCGGGGGAGGGCGACGTTCAGTTTTTCGGCCAGCTCCGGCTGGGCGGCGGCGGCAGCCTGGTTCGACACGGCGGCGGCGTTGATGATGACATCGGGATAGTAGTCGAACGCCAGGCGGTCGAGCGCGCCGTCGTCGGCGAGGTCGCACTGGACCGTAAGGGCCTTTTTCCCGGCGGCGGCGGCGATGGGCGGCACCGGCCGACGCTCGCGACCGACGGCCAGCACCTCGTGCCCGCGCGCCAGCGCCGCCTGCATGGCCGCATGGCCGACCAATCCCGATGCCCCGGTCAGTAAAATCTTCATGGAGGGCGCCTAGCTAAACCCGTGTTTTTCCATTTTCCAACCTCCATTTTATGTATAGTGTCGTCGGTTTGCCATGCGACCCGACCAACTCGCCAAGCCCGGAGTCCTCACTCAGCCGGTTTATGAACCCGGCCGGCCCATCGCGGATGTCGCGCGCGAGCATGGACTCGACCCGGACGCCGTCATCAAGCTGGCCTCGAACGAGAACCCGCTCGGGCCTTCGCCGCTGGCCTTGGCCGCGGCGCACCGCGCGCTGGATGACGCGCACCTGTATCCCGACGGCGCGGCCATCGCCCTGCGTGCAAAAATCGCCGCGAACCTGGGCCTCGACCCAGCGCAGATTTTCCCCGGCAACGGCTCGAACGAGGATATGCAACTGCTGGCCGAGGCGTTTATTTCGCCCGGCGACGAGGTGGTCGCCGGCCGCCATGCGTTCATCGTCTTCAAGTACGTGACGCTCTTCAACGGCGGTGTGCCCGTCGAGGTGGACATGCCGTGCTACACGCACGATTTGGCGGCGATGCGCCGGGCGGTGACCCCGCGCACCAAAATCGTTTACCTGCCGACGCCGAACAATCCCACCGGCACTGCGAACAGGGCCGCGGAGGTGGCGGCCTTTGCGCGCGACTTGCCGCCGCACGTCATTCTGTGCGTGGATGAAGCGTATGTGGAATTTCTTGAACCCGGCGAAGCGCCCGACCTGCGCCCGCTGATTGCGGAGGGCCGCAACATTTTCTGCTGCCGCACTTTTTCGAAAATTTACGGCTTGGCCGGGCTGCGCGTGGGCTACGGCTATGGCCCCAAGCCGCTGATTGATTTGCTGCATCGCGTGCGCCAGCCCTTCAACGTCAACGCGGTCGCGCAAGCCGCGGCGGTCGCCGCCATGGACGACCGCGAGCATGTCGAGCGCACGCGCGAAATCAACGCCGCCGGGTTGCGCCAGGTCGCCGCCGGGCTGAAAAAACTCGGTCTCGAAGCCACGCCCAGCGTCGCGAATTTCATCATGTTCCGCGTGGCGAAAGCGCGCGAGGTGTTCCTTGGCCTCCAGGCCCACGGCGTCATCGTGCGCCCGCTGGCGCCGTATGATTTGCCCGAGCATCTGCGCGTCACCATTGGCACTGCGGAGCAAAACACGCGGTTTCTCGACGCGCTGGCGCGGGTGGTGAAAACGCTCTAACCTTGAACACCGACTGGACTCAATTGACGCTCGCGCTGGCGCTGATGCTTGCACTGATTGTGCTGCACGGCGCGCTGGTGGCGTGCGAGTTCAGTCTGGTGAAGCTGCGCTACTCGCTGGTGGACTCCACCGCGCTGGCCGCCGCGCGCCAGCAGCGCCGGGTGGCGCGGGTCATTGACGACGCCGACCAGGTGGCGCGCGGCATCCGCTTTGGCCTGCGATTTTGCGCCACCGTCATCGGCGCCGACGCCATTGTCGTCATTCACGCCACTTTCGGCCACTGGCCGGGGCTGACGGGTGCCACCGCCGAATGGTGGCTGGGCGCGCTGATTCTGTTTGGCGTGGTTGTCATGCTTTACCTGGTCGGCGACACGATTGCGCGCGGCGTGGCGCTGGCGCGGCCGTTTCCGACGCTTCACGCCACATGCGGCCTCGCGCTGGCTTTCACCTTTTTGAGTTTGCCGGTGCGGCGCGGCATGCGCTCGATTTCCCAGGGGGTGTTTCGCCGCTTCGGGGTGGAGACCCGGCAGGACTTCAACCTGCTTGATGTGGAGGTGCAGATGCGCGCACTGGGCGAGGATGAGGAAGTGTTGCCGCCGTTTTTGCGCGGCATCCTGGCCAACACCCTGCGCACGCGCGACTTCAAGCTCGCCGACGTGCTGGTGCCGCGCCACCAGATTATTTCCATCAATCTACAGGGCGAGGTGGCGGCGAGCCTGGAGGCGGCGCGCCAGTCCGGCCACACGCGGTTTCCGCTCTGCGATGGCGATCTCGACCATTGCATCGGATTGATCCACATCAAGGACCTTTACCGCCACGACGCCGATCTGCCCGATTTGCGCACCATCAAACGCGACATCCTGCGCCTGCCGCAGACCGAGCCGCTGCCCGCCGCGTTGGAAAAATTGTTGCGCCAGAAAATGCACATGGCTCTGGTGGTGGGCGAATTTGGCGGCGTGACCGGCCTGGTGACGCTGGAGCGGCTGATCGAGGAGGTGGTCGGCGACATTCAGGACGAATTTGACTCGACCGAGGAGAATCCCATCAAGGCCCTGCCGGATGGCCGGGGATACCGCGTGTTGGGCCTCGCGCCCTTGCGCGATGTGGAGCAAACGCTCGGGGTCATTATACCCAATACGCAAATCGCCACCTTTGGGGGGCTTATCACCGCCGAACTCGGCCGCATCCCTGCTGCCGGCGAGCACGTCGTGCTGCCACAGCCGGGGCTGGAAGTGGTCATTGACGAGGCGGACGCCCGCCGCGTCATCAGCGCGACCGTGCGGCGGATTGCCTAAGGAATTACATCGCCGGTGAAGAGGGGGTCGGCGACACCGTGGTTTGAGTGGGGACGCCCGATGGAGTTGGGGCGTTTTGCTGGGCGACATAGCGGGCAATTTTTTGCCGCACCATTTTTGCCAGCTCCGGGCCGGGATCGACGACTTCTTCGCCGGCCTGCGGCTGGCCGGAGATAATCATCACCCCCTGGCTGGGCGAAGCATTGCCCAGGTAGGTGGTCGTTTCCAAAACCGCCGTGGG
>DASZWY010000195.1:0-13368 GCA_035546135.1 Opitutales bacterium | reverse complement strand
GCGCACGGCCATGCTGCCGCGCGAGCTGGTGCGCCAGCGCTCGAGCACGCTTCGGCTGCGCGTCGGCAACGTGATTCCCTTCCAGCGTCTCGCCGAATTTCCCACCGACGAGGCGGTCACCGAGTTTTTGCGGCTGAATGTGTACATGCTGGGCAATCGCGCGGGCGCCGCCCCGCGCCAGCGATTTCCCGCGGCAATAAAGCTGCCGGCCCTGCCCAAGCCGAAGCGCAAACTGGCGCCGATCGCCCCCGCCGTGCCCGGCGAGGATTTGGACCGCGATTTTGCCGCGCTGCCCAAGAGCCAGGTGCTGGTCGAGCATGGGCCCTACACCGTTGCCTGGGCCTACGCCGAACAGATGCCGTTCATCTTTCTCGAAATCGCCCGCCTGCGCGAGGTGACGTTTCGCGAGGTCCACGAGGGCACCGGCCAATCGCGCGACCTGGATGGTTTCGATTCCTATTACCGGCACCTGTTCATGTATGACCGCGAGGCCAAGGCCATCGTCGGTGCCTACCGCTTTGTGCTCTCCGACGAAGTGCTGCGCGACCTGGGGCCGAAGGGCTTTTACACCTCGACGCTGTTCAAATACAAACCCGGATTCTTCGAGGCGTTGAATCCGGCGATGGAACTCGGGCGCTCGTTCATCGTCTCGGCCTACCAGCGCAAACAGGCCTCGCTGGCGCTCATCTGGCGCGGGCTGGGCCGTTTCATCGCGCTGCATCCGCAGTATAAAACCCTCTTTGGGCCGGTGTCCATCAACCCGGACTACCAGACACTCTCGAAAGACCTCATGGTGCAGTTCCTGCGCTCGCACAGCTACGACCAGGACCTGTCGGAACTCGTCTCCCCCAAGCGGCCGCCCAACCTGCGCCAGTTGCGCGGCGCGGAAAAGCGCGCCTTGCACGCCAGCGAGTGCGACATCGACGACATTTCCGCGCTGATCTCCGAACTGGAGACCGACCGCAAGGGCGTGCCGGTGTTGTTGCGCCACTACCTCAAGATGAACGGGCGCATCATTTCCTTCAACGTGGACCCGGATTTCGGCCACTGCCTCGACGGCCTGATTATCGTCGAGCTGACCAAAACCGACCCGAAATTGCTGAAGGCCTACATGGGCGCCGATGGCGCGGCGAGCTTCCTGGCCGCGAACGGGATCGACCCTGAAATCTAATTTTTAACCGATGGCGGAATCCAGCACCGGGGGCGGGCCTGCCTGGCTGTTGGTATGTACGACCGCTTCGTCTAAATCGCCGGCTTGCATCAGGCCAAGGAGGGCGAGCATCGTGCCGGCGGCGAGCACCATGCCGGCGAGAAAGAGGATGGTCAGCAACGGCGCGTCGTAAATCAGGTGCATGAACCAGAAGATGACGCAGAAAAACTTCACCACGGAAATCGTCACCAGGATGGCCAGCAGCAGCCAGGGCGGAAAGCGCAGGAAGATGACCACAATTTCCATGCCGGTGAAGACCGACAGGAACATCGCCAGGTTGACGAAGGCGTGGTAGCGCTTCGATTCCTGGGCAAGAATCTCGGCGTGTGAAAGGGCGTGGGCTTCGGCGCTCATGGCGGCGGGGAAAGGGAAGGGGGCTTAGTGGCCCGGGTTGTAGCCGGGGATGTATTCCACCAGATACACCGCGGTGAAGATGACGATCCAGACGATGTCCACGAAGTGCCAGTACAGGCCGGCGATTTCCACGTCAATCGCCGAGGCGTGCATGTTCTTTTGCATGCGCCCGGTGTAGGAATAAATCAGCATCGAGGCCAGCCAGAGCACGCCGATGGCGACGTGGCAGCCGTGCGTGCCGGTCATCAGGAAGAACGTCGAGCCGAACACGCTGTTCTGCATCGAGAGCGAAAGTTTTTCCGGCTGGCCGACCATCTTAAAGTCGCGCGCAATCCATTCCGGATGCTTTTGCAATTGCTGCGCGGGCGTCAGCGCCTTTTCCTCCGCGGTGGCGTTTTCCGCGGGAATCAGCCAGTCGGGGTGCTCGGCAAAGAGACGGCTGGCGAGGTCGGCCTTGGCGCGCGTCGGGTCGGAGGGGCCTTCGTAGGTCGAGGTGTGGATGTCGCCGCCGGGGGTCTTGATGGAGAACGTATATTGGGCGTGGCCGTCGAAGAAGTGGGTGAACTCGTAAACCTGGCCGGTGAGAAAGATGAGGCCGAAGAACATCACGCCGATGCAGGCGCGGCGGAAGCTCTTGATTTGCCCCTTGTGCATGGCCGACACCGCGAGCGCCATCAGGAACGAGCTCATCAGCAGGATGAAGGTCGAAAACGAAGTGAGCTGGATGTCGAAAGTGCTCAGGATGTCAATGATGCCCTTTTCGTTCGAGCCGAAGGGGAATACCTTGCGGTAAACCAGGTGCGTCGAAATCAGCGTGCCAAAGAACATGCAATCCGAGGCCAGAAACAGCCACATAACCAGCTTCTTGGACTCAATGCCGGTCGAGGTCGGATGCTCGACGTGCGCTTCCGCGTGGGCGGGCGGGGCATCGTCGTGAGTGAGGGCGGCGTCAGACATGGGTGAGGCTTTCAGCGCGAAAGGTAAAAATTAATGATGGGCGGGCACAGGCACGCGGCCGCCGGTGGGTGCGGGCGAAACCGGCGCCGGCTCGTCCGGGACTTTGAGGTGGTAACCGCCGGGGCCTTCGAGCGCCCACAGGTAGATGAAAAACACCGTGGTGCACAGGCCGGCAATGGCGACATATCCAAAGTGCGGAATGCCGGCGCTCATCAGCACCACGCCCATGCCGAACAGATACATCCCGAAGCCGGCGCCGAGCGGCATCCATGACTGGCTGGGCATATGCACGCCGTGCGACAAATCGGCCTGGTCGTATTCAATCGGAATGCCGTTGTGCTTGTGCATCCACCATGCGTCACGGCAGGAGACGATCGGCAACCGCGCGAAATTGTAGGCCGGCACCGGGCTGGGCAGCGACCACTCCAGCGTGCGGGCATTCCAGGGGTCGGAGCTGCATTGGCGCTTTTTGCTCAGGACGGTGATGACGAGGTCCATGAAGCAGAGGAACACGCCGAGGCCGAGCATGTAGGCGCCGAAGGTGCAAATCATGTTCCAAAAGCCCCAGCCTTTGTCGCCGAGGTAGGTGTAGGTGCGGCGCGTCATGCCGATGAGGCCGAGGTAGTGCATCGGACCGAAGGCGACATTGAACCCGACGATGACCAGCCCGGCCACCCAGTAGCCGAGTTTCTGGTTCATCATTTTGCCAAAGATTTTCGGCACCCAATAGTAAATGCCGCTCAGCAGCCCCAGCAGCACGCCGCCAAGGAGCACGTAGTGGAAGTGGGCGATGATGAAGTAGCTGTCGTGCTGCTCGGCGTCAGCCGGCGCGGCCGAGTGCATGATGCCGGTGAAGCCGCCCAGCATGAACATCCAGATGAAACCCAGGGAGAAAATCATCGGCACGCTGTAGCGGATGCGCCCGCCCCAAAGGGTGCCGATCCAGTTGAAGATTTTCACGCCCGTGGGCACCGCGATGGCCATGGTCAGCAGCGAGAACGCCGCCGTGGCGACCTTGCCCAGGCCGGTGGCGAACATATGGTGGCTCCAGACGGCGAAGCCCAGCAGGCCGATGACCGCGCCCGAAAAAACGATGATGGGGTAGCCAAAGAGCGGCTTGCGCGAAAACGTCGGCAGCACTTCGGAGACGATGCCCATTGCGGGCAGGACGAGAATGTATACCTCCGGATGCCCGAATACCCAGAAGAGGTGCTGCCAGAAAATCGGCTGGCCCCCGTGCGGGTTGGGATTGAAGAAATTGGTGTCGAAAGTGCGGTCAAACAGCAGCTCGCCCAGCGCGATGGTGATGGGCGGAAAGGCGAAGATGATGAGGAACGAGGTCACCAGCGTCATCCAGCAGAACACCGGCATGCGCATCATCGTCATGCCGGGCGCGCGCAGGTTGATGATGGTGGTGATGAAATTGAAGGCCGCCGCCAGGGAGGCGACGCCGAGAATCTGCAGGCTCAAAATCCACACGTCGGTGCCGATGCCCGTGTAGGGCTTTTCCGTCAGCGTGGCGTAGCCGAACCAGCCGCCGCCAGGGGCGATGTCCGTGCGCCCGTCCACCGGGTTGAGCACGCCGAGGGTGTTGAACAACTGCAGAATCCACGAGCCGTTGAGCAGGATGGCGCCGGCAAAGAACGTCCACAGGCTGAAGGCGTTGAGGCGCGGGAAGGCCACGTCGCGCGCGCCGATTTGCAGGGGAACCACGAAATTGAAGAACGCCGCGGACAGCGGCATGACGCCCAGGAAGATCATCGTCGTCCCGTGCATCGTAAAGAGCTGGTTGTACAGCTGGGCCGTGATGAAGTGGTTCATCGGCTTGATCAGCTGCGTGCGGATCATCAGCGCCTCGACGCCGCCGACGAGGAAGAAAAAGCACGCCGCCGCACCGTACATGACCCCGATTTTCTTGTGGTCCACCGTCGTCAGCCAATCCCGCCAGCCCACAAATCGGTCGGGCCGCGGCAGGCCCAGCCCGCTGCGCAGGACGGGCAGCTCGGTTTTATCGGCGACAAGGGTGGCGGACATGGCGGAAGGAAATTTTATCGGGATTAGGTTAGCGGTTGAAGCGGCAAATTGCAAGCGGTCTACTTGAGGGTCATGAGGAACGCCGCGAGGTAATGCCAGTCCTGGTCGGTGATGGGCGTGCCATTGTCCTCGTTCTCCTTCACGATGTCGCGCAGGCCGCCGGTGTCATACCACATCAGGTTGCCGGGTTTGACGTCGTAGGACTTGGAAATCCAGTGGTAGAAATTTTCCTCCTGCTTGACCGGGTCGATTTCGTTGCTGGTGAGCGGGTCTTGCAAATTGTCCAGCCAGCCGGCGGCAATCGCGGTGCGCGAGGCGACGCGCGACAGATTCGGGCCCTTGGTGCCCTGGGCGGAGCTGCCGTCAATGGTGTGGCACTGGACGCACTTGGCCCGGCCAAAGAAGAGCGCGGCGCCTTTTTCCGCATCCGTGGTGAGCATGGCGGCGTCGGGGGTCTTGCCCGGGCCGGGGTTGACCGCCGCGAGGAACTTGCCCCAGTCGCCGCCGGCGGCGGGCGCGGGCACCTTCTGCTGGGATTGACGGACCCACTCCGCAAAATCCTTGTCCGAAACGATGCGGGCGCGGAAGAGCATGAAGGCGTGGGACTCGCCGCAATACTGCGCGCACTGGCCGTAGTAGAGGCCGTGCTCGTAGGTGTCCGCGTCCTCGTCCGCCATCATCCACATCCAGTTGGCGCGGCCGGGCATGCAGTCCACCTTGCCGGCGATTTTCGGCAGCCAGAAGGAGTGGATGACGTTGTCGGAGCGCAGCTCGAATTTCACCACGCGCCCGGCGGGCATATACAGCTCGTTCGCCGTGGAAAACCCGAACTGCGGATATTCGAAAATCCACCACCACTGCTTGCCGCGCACGATGATGGTCAGCGGCTCCTGCTTGTTGGCCTCGGCGACTTGGCCGCCGGCTTTGGTAAAGTAATTGCCCAGCAGCGAAGGCGCCCAATACGGCTGCTCGGTCGGCAGTTCGTTGGTGAGGAAAATATCCTTGAGGGTGGGGACGGCGATGATGACCAGCAGCGCGATGGAGGCGGTGATCAGGGAGATTTCGATGAGAGGGTTGCCGTGGCCTTGCTCCGGCATGGGCTTGTTTTCATCGCCCGGGCGTTCGCGGTATTTCCAGACCACCACGGCCATCGTCCCGCCCACCGTCACAAAGATGAACAGGCAGACCCAGACGGTGATCATGAACAGGTGCAGCTGCAGCCGCGAAACCAAGCCATGCACGTCGAGGGTGGACTGCGGGGTCTTGATGGCGCAACCGGCCAGCAAGGTCAGCGTGACGAGCCCCACCCACCCGGTCAGGAAGCGGCGGCCCAGTCGTCGGGCATGTACGTTACGTGGCGTCCAAAGGGACATGAATGGCAAAGGGAAACACTGCGCCAGAGCGACGCAATTAACAAGGAATTTTTTTAAAATCCAGCCTCTCTCCTTACAAGCCGGAACCCTTGCCGATGCATTGCTAACAGAAACACTAATCCCGCTGCTTACCACAGCTTAAACCCTCGCCCGTTGAATCTTCAGACTGCGCCCGTGGTGTCGTTGCCGGAGACCTGCGGCGCCGTCGGGGCCGCGGGCACCGGCTCGGGCGCGTCCGGGGTGGGCCGATGCAGCGGCGCGGGCTGATCCTTGAGCAAAAACATCAGGGGCGAAATCGGCACGCCCACCGCGCATCCGCCCGAAAAAAGGCCGAGTGCGAGCAATGCCAGGGGAAGGGCTTTTTTCACGGGGGTGAGAGGGGCGGGAAAACGCGCGGATTGGGGGATGCTCTTTGTGGCAGGTTCCGCCTGCTATGGCAACCTGTATTCCGGGGGGTTGTTTCAGCCCTTTTGGGTCAATTTACAATTTCCAACCCCCGGCTTCCCTGCTATGCGGTTTAGATGGATGCCTACCGGGAATTCGTGCGCCGCTATGAGGATGCCTTGGGCACCATCCTGCCCGCCCCTTACCCGCGGGACTTTTCCCCGCCGCCGATGCCCGCCGCCAATGCCCCGGTGGCGCTGCTCTTTTCCCCGCATCCCGACGACGAGTGCATCACCGGCACGCTGCCACTGCGCCTGCAACACGAAGCGGGCGCCCGGGTCGTCAATATCGCCGTGACGCTGGGCTCGAATCCCGCCCGGCGCCCGCAGCGGGTCAAGGAACTCGAAAACGCCTGCGCATTGCTGGGCTGGGATTTGGAAATCCACGGCTGGACCGGCCTGACGCCCGAGGCCATCGCCAGCCAGGAGCCGCACCCGCAGAACTGGCTGGGTTCGGTGGTGGAAATGCTCAATCGCTGGCAGCCGCGCTGGATTTTTTATCCTGGCGAAGGAGACTGGCACCCCACGCATCGCGCAGTGCACCAATTGGTGGAAAAGGCCTTGCCGCAAGCCGCGCTTCGTTCGCCACCGATCCGTGTGCAGACGGAATACTGGCAGCCGCTGACCGCCCCGAATTTATTGGTCGAGTGCCCGCCCGAAGACCTCGCCCGGCTGGTCGCCGCGCTCTGCTGCCACACGGGAGAAATTGCGCGCAACCCCTATCATTTGACCCTGCCCGCCTGGATGGCCGACAACGTCCGCCGCGGCGCCGAACGCGTCGCCGGCCCCGGCCAGCCCGTGCCCGATTTCAAATTCGGCACGCTCTACCGCGTCGAGCCTGGCTTGCCCCAAGGGTGGAAGGCAATCATGAGCGACGGCACTCAATTTTGTTCCTGACGAATCACCGGTCTTGCTCAAGCGTTGACAGGGCGGGGGGGATGCGCCAAGTTGGTTGTTTGGGATAATTGTCCGGCGGGCCTCAGGCATGCCGGGCGGACCTCACGGTGGTAGTAGCTCAGCTGGTTAGAGCACCGGATTGTGATTCCGGGGGTCGCCGGTTCAAATCCGGTCTACCACCCCATTTCCGCCAACTTCAAGCTTTCCGCAGGCGAAGGGTTGCGCCATGCTGGGTCGCTCTCATGGAATTGCTGCATCGCATCGTTGACCTGTTTCTCCACCTCAACCCGGACAATCTCGGGAAATTCGTGGAGGATTACCAGGGCGGGGTCTATGTGCTCCTGTTTCTGATAGTGTTCTGCGAGACGGGCCTGGTCGTCACGCCGCTGCTGCCGGGCGATTCGCTGCTCTTTGCCGCGGGCGCCGTCTGCTCGACTTCGTCGCATCTGCAAGTCGGCGTGCTGATTGCGTTGCTCATCGTGGCCGCGCTGCTGGGGGACAATACCAACTATTTCGCCGGGCGCGCCATCGGGCCGCGGGTTTTCACCCGGCCCAAGTCGTGGTTCTTCAACCCCGAATACCTGCACTACACCAGCGCCTACTATGCGCGCCACGGCGGCAAGACGGTCGTCATCGCGCGCTTTGCGCCGATCCTGCGCACGTTTGCGCCATTCGTGGCCGGCATCGGCAAGATGAAATACCCGCGTTTCCTCGGTTTCAGCATCATCGGCGCCGCGCTCTGGGTGCCGGCTTTCATTCTCGCCGGCTACAAGTTCGCGCAAAACGATTTCGTCCGGAAAAATTTCCATTTCGTCATCCTGGCCATCATCGCCCTCTCGCTGCTGCCCGCCGCCTACGGCTTCTTCAAGGCGCGGATGGCCGGCAAGTCCGAAGGCGACAAGGGCGAGGGGATTTAAAAAATCCTTTTGCGCTGGATGCCATTTTGGTGTGACCTGAGCGCCATGTCCGCCGACCGCGTGGCCCAGCCTGCCTCTGCCGCTGAACCCTTCCCCGGGGCGGATACGCCGATGCTCAAGCAGTATTGGGAGCTGCGCCGCCCGCTTTCCGCGGATACGCTGCTGCTCTTTCGGCTGGGGGATTTTTACGAGCTGTTTTTTGATGATGCCGTGCAGGGCGCGCGGTTGCTCGGGTTGACGCTCACCCAGCGCCAGCAGCACCCGATGGCGGGCATTCCCTACCATGCCGCGCCCGCCTACATCAAAAAACTCCTCGATGCCGGGCGCAAGGTCGCCATTTGCGACCAGACGGAAGTGCCCAAGGCCGGCAAGCTGGTCAACCGCGCCATTACCCGCGTGCTCACGCCCGGGACCATCCTCGAAGACCACCAGCTTGATTCCAGCCGCCCGCATTACCTGCTCGCCATCGCCGCCGACCGCGCGGGTTTGCACGCGGCGTGGCTGGATTTGACCACGGGGGATTTCCACCTCGCCACCGAGGCCGAACCGGCGCGTTTGTGGCCCGCGCTCTACGCGCTCGACGCGAGGGAGATTCTCGCGCCTGAATCACTGGCGGCTTCCGGCGCGGAATGGGATAACCTCAGCGCGCACCGGCCGGTCTCCCGGCTGCCCGATTTTCAATTCGAATGCGCCGCGGGCGCGCGGCTGACCAAGGAGACGCTCGGCGTGCTCAACCTCGACGGCTTCGGCATCCGTGACGGGCACCCGGCGCTAGGCTGTGCCGGCGCGCTCATCGCCTACGCCACGGACACGCTTTGCGGCAAGCCCGCGCACCTCAAGCAACTGCGCGAATACCGTTCCGGCGAGGCGCTGGTGCTTGACCCGGCGACCTTGCGCAACCTCGAAGTGCTGCGCTCGGCGCGTGGGACGCGCGACGGCTCCTTGCTGCACGCGGTGGACGCGACGGTCACGCCACCCGGTGCGCGCCTCCTCGAACAATGGCTGGCCGCGCCCATCCGCGACCTCGCCGAATTGTGCCGCCGCCAGGGCTGTGTTGGCGCGTTCGTGGCCGAGCCGGGACTCGCCGCCCAGGTGCGCGAGGGCCTCGGCGCCGTGCGTGATTTGGCGCGGATCCTTTCGCGGCTGCAAAACCGCCTGCGCCACCCGCGCGAGCTTGCCGGCGTGCGTGATACCCTGCGCGTGCTGCCCGAAGTGCGCGCCACGCTGGCGAAATTGCCCGCGCCCGCGGCCGACTTGGCGCCGCGCATCCCCGCCTTTGCCGAATTGGCCGAGCTTTTGGAAAAGGCGCTGGCCGACGAGCCGCCGATTGACCCCAAGGACGGCGGCGTCATTCGCGATAGCTTCGACACCGAACTGGACCGCCTGCGCGGCCTGGCCCGCGGGCATAAGACGTGGATTTCCGATTTCGAGCGCGCGGAGCAGGAGCGCACCGGCATCAAGAACCTCCGCGTGCGTTACACGGGCGCGTTCGGCTACTACATCGAAATCACCAAGTCGAATCTCAGCCTGGTGCCCGCCGATTACATTCGGCGCCAGACGATGACGAACGCCGAGCGGTTCGTTACCGACGAGTTGCGCCAGCGCGAGAAGGAGATTCTGCACGCCGAGGAAAATTCGCTGACCCGCGAGGAGGAATTGTTCCGTGGCTTGGTTGAGGCGGTGCTGGCCCAGGCGGATGGTTTGCGCGCGGCCGCGGCGGCGCTGGCCGAGGCGGATGTCTTGCAAGGTTGGGCGCGGCTGGCCCGCGAGCGCGACTTTTGCCGGCCGGTGCTGGATGACGGCGACGTTTTTCTCATCGAACAGGGCCGCCATCCGGTCGTGGAGGTCATCTTGCGCGGGCGCGCGGAAGGTTTGGCCGGGGCGCGGGCCTTTGTGCCCAACGACACGAGCCTGGCGGCGTCCGGCGAGCAAATCGCGCTCATCACCGGGCCGAACATGGCGGGCAAGAGCACCTACATCCGCCAGGTCGCACTCATCGCCATTCTCGCGCAGGCGGGCGCGTGGGCGCCGGCGCGAGGCTGCCGCCTTGGATTGGTGGACCGCGTGTTTTCGCGCGTGGGTGCGAGCGACGAACTGGCGCGCGGCAACTCCACCTTCATGGTCGAAATGAACGAGACGGCCAATATCCTCCGCCACGCCACGGCGCGCAGCCTGATTGTCCTCGATGAAATCGGCCGCGGCACGAGCACCTACGACGGCCTGGCCATCGCCTGGGCGGTTGTCGAGCAATTGCACGGCGCGGGCCCGGCCGGCCCGCGCACGCTTTTCGCCACGCATTACCACGAGCTGACCCAGCTCGAAAAATCCCTGCCGCGCCTGCGCAACTACGCGGTGACGGTCAAGGAATGGAACGACGAAATTATTTTTGTGCGCCAGGTGGCGCGGGGCGCGGCGGACCGTTCCTACGGCATTCAGGTGGCGCGGCTGGCGGGCCTGCCGGGCGAAGTCATCGCGCGCGCACGGGAAATTTTGACGGAACTGGAAGCCGAAGGGCAGGCATTGCAGGCCCACGTGCGCCGTTCCCTGGCCCAGGCGGCTCCGGCCGCCGGCCAAACTGCAACTGAGCCGCCGGCCGCCGTCGAGGAACCCACTCCGCCAGAAACGGCGGCGGTTCCGCAAATGGAATTGTTCTAGACCCGCTGCGCCGAATCAAGAGGGCGGGGTGACATCCCAGGTGGTGATGGCTTCATCGCCGTCGCCAGGCGAAAGGCCGACGCATTCGCCTTGCACCGGAATCTGGGAATTTTGATCAACCGAGACTTCCTTGCCCGTGTCGGTGGATTCCATTTTGACGTTGTTGACGACTTCGGCGGCGATGGTGCCCTTGTGGGTAATGTCGGTGTTGAAGACGAGCCAGAGGTCGTCATTGCCAAAGGCGTCAATCGGGGTGCGGGTGGACGGGTCCTGGGTCACGTCCGAATCCTTGTATTCGTAGAAAGCGATGCCGTAAGGATTGTATTTCTGGTCAATGCCCATGTCCTTGCTGGCGCTCATCATGTTAATCCAGCGCGGGGCCACGCTCTTGAGGCTCAGGGGGTAGTCCACCGTGACCGACACCGAGTCGGCCATGGTCGGCCAGCGGCCTTTGTAATTCTCGTGAAATTGGACACTCGCCTGCACGAGGTTGCGCAGCTGCACGCGGGTTTTTTCCGTGTGCACGTGCTTGAAGGCGATGGAGGTAGCCGGAATGAGCAGCCCCGCCAGCACGCCGATGATGGCAATGACGGTCAGCAATTCGACCAGGGTGAAGCCCGCCGAAAGCGGCTGGCGGGTGCGGGGACGATGGGGTAGTGGCATCATGGAGGGAGGGGACAGGGGAAAAGGAGGGAGGGTTACCGGCTCAAGTCGTCGTAATCCCAATTCGTGACCCATTCGGAATTGACCGGGTCATTGTTGATGGCGGAAACGAGCGAGTAAAACGCCGTGACCTGGTCCAGCGGGCGCATAACCGAAGGGATGAGCGGGCCGACGCCATACTGGTCGTTGACGCCGCGGGAAAAAGCCTCGGGCCGGATGCCTTTTTCATTGCCGGTGTGGAGCACGACGCCGATCTGCGAATTCTTGAAGCCGTCCACGATGACGGGGTCGGTCATGCTGCCTTGCTGGGCTTCCTCGCGGGAAATCATGTTGTCATCAATCACCAGGAACGGAATTTTGTCCGGGTTGTGGTTTACCGAGGTGGTGCCCGAGGCGTAATAGGACGGCGGGGCGGTGAGGACTTTGTAGAGCAGGCCCGCCTGGTCGTTGAGGAGAAAATTCGTGTCCACTTCGCTGCGTTTGTTTGTCCACGGATGCACGTCGGCGTTCATTTCCGAGAATACCGGGTAAATGTTGTAGTGGTTGCGGTATTCGATGAACGCGGTCTCCAGCTTGCTGAACAGCACCTTGGTGCGGGCTTCGCGAACGCGGCGCCACACCATGCCGATGGCGGGGACGAGCAGGCCGGCAAGGATGCCGATGATGGCGATCACGGTGAGCAGCTCGACCAGGGTAAAACCACGGGCGCGGGCGCGATGGCGGGTGGACTGAAGGGGGAGGGGCATGAGGGTCTGTTCGTATACTTATAACTAGCCACAGACAACTGCAAATTTTTTTGGGTGGCCGGTTTGGGGGAATCTCCTTGCGACCCGGCCCCGGGCGCGCAGTCTAGTCCCCATGTCCGGCGCCCATCCCTATGTGCAGGCCAACACCAATGGCCGGTTGCACGATGCCTCCGAGCCGTCCATCAGCCCGCTCGACCGGGGTTTTCTCTACGGGGACTCTATTTACGAGGTCTGGCGCACCTACCAGGGCGTGCTTTTTGCGGTGGCGGAACATTGGGCGCGGCTGGAGACTTCGGCCGCCGGCTTGGGACTCAAGCTGCCGCTTTCCTGCGATTTGCTCCTGGACGAAATCCGCCGGACGATTGCCGCCTCGCGCAAAATCACCGGCTGGGCGGGCGAGTATTACGTGCGGCTGCAAATCAGCCGTGGCGCGGGGGCCATCGGGCTTGATCCGGCGTTGGCTGGCCCGCAAGCCTTTTGGGTATTATTGGCCAAGCCACTGGCTGATTTGTCGGAGGAGGAATTGAATGCGGGCATGAAAGTCGGCCTGGCCCGCAGCATTCGGCGCAACGACACGCGCACGCTGCCGCCCAGCCTGAAAACCGGCAATTACCTCAACAACGTGCTGGCGTTGCGGGAAGCGCTGGCCATGGGCGCCCAAGAGGTCCTCATGGTCAATCTTGCCGGACGTTTGACGGAAGGTTCCGTCCGCAATTTTTGGTTTGTGCAGGACCGCACGGCGTTGACGCCGCCGCTGGAGGAAGGCCTGCTGGCGGGCGTAACGCGGCGGATTTTATTCGAACAGGTGGCGCCGGCCGCGGGCATCGAGTTGCGCGAAGCGGCGTTGACGCCCGCCGATTTGCCCAAATTCGCCGAGTGCTTCGCTACTTCCACCACGCAGGATGTTGCGCCGGTGTCCCGGGTTGGCGAATTCCGCTTCAAGGTCGGCGCGGATACTTTTACCCGCCGCCTAAAATTGGCTTTTCTCGACTACGTCGCGCAATACAATCTCGCACACCCGGGATTCCGGGTCGCCTAAACCCGGCCCGCTTAGCCCATGTGTTTGACCACGTGCGTGAGGCTGCGGTTCGACACCGCGACGATGCGCTTGATGGCGTC
>DASZWY010000194.1:0-7719 GCA_035546135.1 Opitutales bacterium | reverse complement strand
ACCACCCGCGCTTGCGCGCAAAGGCAAGCAGGCCGGAGGAAATGCCGATCAACCAGGCCATCATGGCCGGTTCGGGAATGGCGGATGGGGTGTAATAAACGTCGAAAATATAACTCGAGGCGGTGGTTTGGGTCGCGGGGTCGCTGGTGTCGCCGACTTGGGAAACGATGCCGCCGTAGATGTAGCCGAGGAGGGTGTTGCCCGTAAGGCTTTGGAGGTCAATCATGCCGTTGTCGAGCATGGGCAGGCCGCTGGCGGGCAGGAAATCGGCCCCGGCGCCAAAGAGGAGCGTGCCATTGGCGGTGCCGTTGGACCAAGTCAGGTTGCTGGGGAAGCCGGCATTGGCCGAGAGCAGATACTGGGCAAAGTTGCCGGTGGCGTCGCGGGTAACGTCGGTGGTTTGGCTAATGAAGGGGGCTTCGTCGTCGAAGGTGAAGGTGTTATTGCCGTAGTTGTAATAATGCAGGCTGATGCCGCCGAAGAGGATGGCGTGGCCGGTGTTCGTGGCGGTGTCGTAAAGGTTGATGACCGGGGACTGATAATTATTCATGCCCTGTTTGAAAGTGCCGGGTGCGTTGGGGTCGGCCATGGAGGGCGTGCCGTTGGCCGTGATTTCGACGGGCACCGTGTAGACGCCGGAGCCGTTATAAAACACGCCGGAAAGCGCGACGAGCCCGGGGGTCAGGCTCCCATTGGTGCCATTCGGCGTGAGCGAGGGGACGACGTTGAGGTCGCGGCGGTGATACGCGTCGGCATCCATGGTGCTGTTGGTGCCGGGGGTGATGCTGAGGGCCGTGCCGTTGTCATTGATGGTAAAGGTGCGCACCTGCTCGGTGTAAGTCTGGGTGAAGTTCGCGCTGCCGTAACCGCCCTCAAAACTCTGGCCGAAGGTCATCAGGGTTTGGCCGTTGATTTGCGTCATGGAGCCGCCGGTGACCTGCGTGATGGGGCTGCTTGTCTGCCGAAAGCTCGACGCGAGGGAGCCGATGCCGGTTTTCACCCAATTGTCCACGGCGGGCAAATCCAGCGCGGTCAGGTTGCTGGAAGTGGTGAAATTGGAGGTGCCCGAGTCGTAGAGGTAACCGCCCGCGACGTAGAGAGTGGAGCCGCTTTGGTAAAACTCCGTGCTGGTGGCGGAGAGTGAATCCACCTGTGCTTGATTGAGGCCGGAGGAGGCGTCGGAGAGCGAGCGACTCCACGTCTGCTGGGTCACCGGGTTGATAATCCAGATGTCGGTGTTTTGATAGACGGGAGGGAAATTCAGGGTGCCGTTGCCGGAGAAATTATGCAGCCCATTGGTGCGCCCGGAGACAAAGATGTAGTCGTCGCCCACTTGCCCATAGGCGTAGGACTGGAGCGTCGGCATGGTGGCCGAGCCCATGTCATGAATCTGCATGTCGATATCAAAGGGCAGCGAGCCATTGACAACAATCGGCGAGAAGTCGGTGGTCTGGTCCTGGGCGTGAACCGGGGTGGCAGACAGCGCAAGTACGGCAACGAGCGCGCACTGCAGGATACGGGCCAACAGGGTGGAATCGGTGAGCTTCATGCGCCAAAACTCGCGCAAAACTGCAATTTTCGCAAGTATTTATCCCGGCGGAAAGTGACTTTTTTTCGGTTAAAGAAAATGCCCAAAAAATTGGCTAGGCTGATTCGAGGATGATGTTTCGGTAGGGAATGGTATCCGCCGTGCGGATGAGGCCTAGGCACGCGGGGACGCGTTTTTTGAAGTTGGCGTGTTTTTCATAGTGGAGTTTGAGACCATGGGCCTTGAGCAACCTTTCCGCGGCGCCAACGATTTTGGCGGGATTGTTTGCTTTGAATTCTTGCGCCATGAAGGCATGGCCGATGGTGCAGGCGGGCAAAATTGCCGCCAACACCTGCTCGACGGTGGGAATGCCGTCGGTGAGGCTCAGGTCGATTGTCGGCACCTGCGGCCAGGAGGGGAAGCCACGGTCGGCGATTACCAGCGTGTTGGTGTGCCGAAAGCGGCCGAGCAATTCCAGTAGGGCGGGATTGAGGATGCCGTGTTTGAGCATGAGTTGTAAATTAATTGGCCGCAGCCGGTGCGGCAGCCATGGGCTTGGTCACGGCTTTATCCGCGGCGGCGACAATGTCGTTGGTCGCCGGCGGTCCCATCACGCCGTAGTCATAGGGGCCGGCGATGGCCGCGGTAACACCATCGCGGTCTGGCTTGGGCAATTCCACGCCCACTGCGGCGCGGAGCGGCAAAGCGGCGGCGAAGGCCAGCCAGGTGAAAGCGGCAGCCAATCGGCGAGGGGTGTTTTTCATAGGCAGAATTCTAAGGCACGCTGGAACCACGCGGCCCGGTGGCGGACGGAGCGGTCGTCCCGGTCGGGCGCATGGGCGCGGTGGCGGCGGTGGTCGGCGGGTCGGCAAATTCTCCGGGCTGGCCCGCCACCGGCACTTTCTCGGTGGGAAGCTTCGCGCCGCCGGGCAGCTTGGTTGGGTCGAATTGCGGGTCGGGCGGCAGCTTGAAGTCCGCCATGGGGTCGGGATGTTTCGGGTCGAAGGTCTTCCAATCGTCCACCACATATTGGGCAAAGGGCAGTTTCGCATCGATGCACGCCTGCATGACGCACTTCGACAATTCGTAGCTGCCGTAGGCGTTCTGGTGCGTGGTATCCACAAACGCCTTGGGCAAATCCGTCTGGCCGATGGCTTCGTAAAGCGCGGTGCTCATGGAATTGAGATCGATGTACCAGGTCTTTTGTTCACTCGCGAGGTCCCACATCGTGCGCGGGTAATCGCCGAGGGTCTGCCGGCCCTGGCCATCGGGGCCGAAGAAGCCGCTGCGCAAATTCTGCGAGGTCACCAGCACCGGAATCGCGCCTTTGGCCTTGGTGTCGGCAACCATTTGCTCCAGCGCCTGCTTGAAGCGGTCAAGGCCCGCGGCGCGGTCATTGATGCCGAATTGAATGAGCACGTAATCGCCCGGCTCCAGCTCGCTCAGCAATTTGGGCCAGCGGAGTTCACCAATGAAGCTGACGGCAGACTCGCCGGATTCCGCGTAATTGATCACGACCGCCGGCGGCTTCAGCCAGCGCGGGAACTGCATGCCCCATGCGCCCCACGGCTCCATCATCTGGTCGGTCATGGTGGAGTCGCCAACCAGGTAAATTTTCACCGGCTTGATTGGCGGGGTGGAAATTTCCACCGTGTCCAGCGCGGGGCGGGCGTCGGAAAACTCCAGCGTCAGTTTCTCGTCCCAATCGAGTTCCGTGAACGTCATGGGCTTGCCGTCCTCCCAGTAAAGGAACAACTGGGAAAGCTTGTTTTCGCGCGGCTTCATGCGCACGACATCGCGGCCGGGCGCGGCGCCGGGAATCTGGGGCACGCGGAGGTGGGTGTAGAATTCGCGCGTGACCATTTCACCGGGTTTGGTCGTCACCGCTTCAAGCATCAGGCGGCGGGTTTCCGCTTTCACCGTCGTCGTCGAGGCCGCCTTGGCGTCGCCGAGGGTGACCTTCACCTCGTAGATGCCCGGGTTGAGTTTGACGGAGAAGAAAAACGGTTTTCCGTGTGCGCCGGTGACATAACCGGATTTGAGCGCGGCACCACCGCCATTGTCCACGAGGGAAACGGTGGAGCTGAGGTCGAAGCCGTAGCCGCGCTCGGGGGTGTAGTTGTCGTCCGGCTTGACCTGCGTGTAGCCCGGGATGGGCTGCGGGCCGAAGGAAAACTTGAGGTCAACTTTGGCGGAAGCAGCCGAAACATCGGCGGCGGACAGTGAGGCCATGACGAGCCAGGCGCAGGCCAGTGCCGTGCAGGCGCGCTGAAGAGGGGTGGTCATGGCGCAAGTTTTGCGATTGGGGCCAATAAACTCAATTCCGTTCCGGCCGGTTGGGGGTTTACTTGGCCGCCGTGGGATAAGACATCTCCACCTTGAGCACCGACGCATATTGAGTGGGCAGCGTCGCGGGCAGGGTGGTGGAGAGGCCGTTGGCATCTTGCGTGAAGGGCAGTGGTTCGGCCTGGCCGAGGAGGGTTACTTTTTCGATTTTGCCGTTGGTGGGATAGCCTTTGGGCAGCGACGCGATGGTGACAGCGCTGGCGGGCCGGGCGTTGCTGATGAGGGCGTAGAGCGCGCCGGGTTTCGTGGTGAAGTGGATATTGTTGCCTTCTTCCGCGACCGCCCAGGGACGCGTGCCGTAGATCGCCTCGCCGTTGACCCCGAGCCATTTGCCCACCGCGAGCAGGATGTCTTGCTGTTGCTGCGGAATGGAGCCGTCGCCGCGCGGGGAAATGTTGAGCAGCAAATTGCCATTGTCCGCGGCGCAGGTGATGAGTTCGGTGATAATCGAGGCGGGCGAGCGGTAGGTCATCGGCGAGTTGGCCTCGCTGTAGCCCCAGGAGTTGCCGGCAATTTTGTCCTGCACCTGCCAGGGGAACGGCTGCAGGCCGGTCGGGGCGTGCGTTTCGTAGTCCTGAATGCTGCCGGCGAGGTAAGCCTGCTGTTTGGTGTCGATGGTGACGGGCACGCCCCACTTGGCCGCCTGGTTGTAGTAGTAGGCGGCAAATTTCAATTTAATATCGTCGTAAGCGCGGGTGTTGATGCCGTTGTCGAAGATGAACATCTGCGGATGGTATTCGTCGGCGACTTCCTGGGCGCGGGCGAGCCAGTCGGCCTGGAACGCCGGGGTGGCGTCGCCGCCGTTCATGTTGCGCTGGCCGCCTGGCTGGGGCGGCCCGTAGAACTCGGCGTATTTCGGATCAAACTGGTCGTTGGGCAGGCCGTCTTTCGGATACATGAAGGTATGGTGTTCGATGCGGTGGTTGGAGACGCCGAAGATGAGGCCCTCGGCGCGCACGGCCTTGGCGAGGTCACCGATGAGGTCGCGCTTCGGGCCCATTTTGCCCGCGCACCAGATGGTGATGTCGCTGTCCCACATGGCAAAGCCGTCGTGATGCTCGACGACCGGCACGACATATTTGGCGCCGGCTTCCTTGAATAATTTGGCCCAGGCGGCGGGGTCGTATTTTTCCGCTTTGAAGAAGGGGATGAAATCCTTGTAACCGAAAACGTTTTGCGGGCCGAAGGTCGCCGCATGGTAATCGGCGAACGTGTTGTACATGTGCATCGAATACCACTCGTTGTGGTAGGCGGCCACGGAGTACAGGCCCCAGTGGATGTAGATGCCGAACTTGGCGTCGCGAAACCAATCCGGCGTTTGGTAATTGGCTTTCAGCGAGTCCCACGTCGGCTGTACCGGGCCGTCGGGGATGGGCTTGGGCACGGGCGGCAGATGGGTGAGGCCGGCCATCTCCTGGTCGATGGGCGAGGTATGGGTGGCGGCGGATTCCGCGGTGGGCATCAGCGCATCGGGGAAGCGCGTCTTGTCGCGCGGGGGGTAGGTGCCGGGCGCTTGCGCGGTGGCCTGGGCCAGGGCGTGAACGCAGAGGATGAGGCTAAGGGCTGAAACGGCGAACCCGAAACGGACTGGGAAGGGAGTGGGGTGCATGGGGTAAAGTTGACCAAGGATACACTTGCCAGCCCCCATGCGGAATGCCTAGAAGTGGCATTTACATGTCTAAAATTGTCCGAACTGATGCCAGTGGCCTGCTTTCGAAGCAAGTCTCGGATGCGCGGTATTTTTTCCTGAACCTGGCGCCGCGCAAACGCACGCGGCTGGAGTTGGTGATGGGGGGTTACGAACATTGCAACCCGGACTATTTTATATCCCGGCAGCGGTTTCCCTACACCTCGATTGAATACGTCATCTCCGGGCAAGGCGTGGCGGTGGTGGACTCGCGCCGCCATGAACTGCGCCCGGGCGTCGTATTCGCCTACGGGCCTAACACGCCGCACGAAATCCACACCCATCCGCGCGAAGCGCTTGTCAAATATTTTATTTCGATTACCGGCGCGGAAGTGCCGGCGCGCCTGCGCCGCGGCAAAATTGCCTCCGGCGAGGCGCGGCAGCTCGCGCCGCACGCGGAAATTGCCGGAGCCTTCGAGGCGTTGATGCGCGAAGGCCAGCTGACCGGGCCCAACCGGGCGGGCCTCTGCGCGGCGCTGCTGGAATTTCTGCTGCTGAAAATCGAAGACACCGCCACGATCACCGCTCATTCCAACGAGCGCGCGCGCGAGGCGTTTTTGCGCTGTAAGGCGTATATTGACGCCGAAAGCGAAAGCCTGCACACGCTCGGCCAAATCGCGCGCGCGGTGGGTGCGGAGACGTCGAGTGTCTGCCGGTGGTTTCGGCGCTACGAAGGCATCAGCCCGTACCAGTACCTGCTGCGCCGGCGCATGAACCTGGCCGCCGAACGGCTGGTCGAGCAGGGGGGGTTGGTCAAGGAAACGGCGTCGCGCTTCGGGTTTGCCGACCCGTTTCATTTTTCGCACCAGTTCAAAGCCGTGCACGGCATTTCGCCGAGCCAATTGCTGCGCTACAGCCGCGGGCGCCCGGCTCAGAGCCGGTAGGCGGCGATCGCATTGCCGCCGAGAATGCCTGATTGTTCGGCGGGGGAGAGTTTTTCAATCCATTGGCGCACCAGCCCCACCCAGTGTTTGTAGCCGCAGGCGACGAGGCAGACCGGCCAGTCGCTGCCGAACAGGAGCCGCTTCGGGCCAAAGGCTTCGAGGACGGTTTCGACATAGGGCCGCAACTGCGCCTCGGTCCATTGGGTGTAGTCGGCTTCGGTCACCAAGCCGGATAGCTTGCAATAGACGTGTGGCCGGCGCGCAAGTTCACGGATATTTTTCCGCCATGGCTCGAACACGTTGTCCTTGATGCGCGGCTTAGCAATGTGGTCGAGCACAAAGACCTGCTGCGGGTGCCGGTCCACGAATTCGATCGCCGGTGGCAGGTGGCGTTCGAAAATCAGGATGTCATAAGCCAGGCCCAGGGGATGCAATGCGGCGATGCCGTGATTGAAATCCTCGCGCAGCATGAAGCGTTCATCCGGCTCGCGCTGCAGGACGTGGCGCACGGCGCGGAGTTTTTTCTCCGCGGCGAGCTTTTCCAAGATCGCGGGCACTTGCGGCTCCACCAACGGCACCCAGCCGACGACGCCGCGAATAAAGGAATTTTGCGCGGCCAGCTCCAGCAGCCAGCGGGTTTCTTCCAGGCTTTGCCGGGCCTGCACGGACACCACGCCGTCGACGCCCGCCTCCTGAATTGCCGAGGCCAGGTCATGGGGCAGAAAATCGCGGCGGATGGCCTGCATCGGCTCGTCAATCCAGCCAAAGTCCTGCGGATGGTAGCGCCAGAAGTGGTGGTGGGAATCAATGACCGGCATGGCGGTTCAGCCCACTTCGACGTGGATTTTGGTGACGGTGCCGGGGTTGTCCGCCCAGGCGGCGAGTGCGGCGCCGGATTCGGCAAAGGGCACCGTGCGGGTGACGGTCTCGGCGACGGGGTAGCGGCCGCCTTCGAGCATCGCGATGACGGCGCGGAAGTCCTCGATGGTCGAATTGCGCGAGCCGAGGATGTCGAGTTCCTTCATCACAAAAAACTTCGTTTCGTAGGCAACGGGCGCCTTGGCGTAGCCGATGTAGACCACGCGGCCGGCAAAGCAGACGTGCTCGATGGCGGCTTGAAAGGTCGCGGGCGCGCCGACGGCCTCGATGACGACATTCGCGCCGTCCCCGTTGGTCAATGCCTGCACACGGTCGGCGAGGGATTCGGTTTTCGAATTGATGACGTGGGTTGCGCCGGCCTTTTGGGCGAGGGCGAGTTTGGCGTCTTCGATATC
>DASZWY010000193.1:0-12546 GCA_035546135.1 Opitutales bacterium | reverse complement strand
CAGGCATTGCGCCATGACGGAGAGCACGTTCTTGCGGCGCACCAAACCCCCGTAGAACAGGGCGAGGCCCGGCAGCGTCATGAACAGCACGAGCGCCGCGCAGGTCATCATCCAGCCATTGTGGCCGGGGCCAGGATTACCGACGGTCGCCGGAACCTGGAAATCCTTGGGCAAATTGCCGTCTTTGTCCTTGTAGGACGCGAGGGCGGCGGAAGGATCCGTGTTGCCGAAATAGGCTTCCAAGGCGGCGACGCGGTCCTCCAACTTGGGACCGGATTTGGGCGCATCCGCCGAGGCAGCGGCAGGGGCGGAGCCGGCGGCAGGGGCTGCCGCAGGCGCGGTTTGGGCACGGGCCAACGAAAGGCAGGCCAGGGCGGCGAAGAGGCCAACTTGAACAAGTGAATGACGAATGAGTGAAGACATGGTTAAAAAAAAGCAAAGTATGGTCGTTTTTTTCTTAATGGAACCCAGAGCGGGGCGGCGAAGGGGATGAAAGCCGGGTTAAAGGCTGACAATCCTGTGGCACAAGGCAGCAAATCCAGGAAGTGAAATTCAACCGGAATCAGGTGGCCCGCAGGTAGATAAGAAACTAATCTCGCAAGCAGGCAGACAACCTGAGCAAAACTTTGCAGGGGGAATTTCCAACAAGGTGAGCATTGCCCGGATTCGAGCAGTTCCCGTGCCATTTATTAGCGTTTTCTTAATACTTAACGTAAAAATTTTATCGCTTTGTTATTATTTTCTTAACGATTAATTTATCCCAGGGAGCCGTGCCAGTCGGTCTGTGGCAAAGCGGGGCGAAACTTATTCTTGGTGCGCTATATCGGCACTTTCTGCATACCCTGCTCACCGGCAATGCAGTGCGCGAAGTCGCCGACAAATTGCCCGGCCGCGCGCCACGGGTCTTCCACGGTTGAGCACCCCGGCTCGCATTACCGCGTTTCCCATTTCGCCGCTAACTCGAGATACGCGGCACGGGACTGGTCTTGCTGTAACGCGCGTCACCCGCCGTGCCGGCGCAAAAGGAATCCTGGGCGATAAGATTTTTGCCCCAACCGCGTTCGGTTTCATTGTCCGCCACCACCGGTTGCAAAGTTCCGAAGCGACGCACCTGCGGCCAGATTGCCGCCACGGCTAGCACCACCAGCAGACTGCCCGCGCCGCCGCCCACCACCGAAAGCACCGGACCGAGCAATGCCGCCGTCAACCCGGACTCGAGCGCACCCAACCCATTTGACGCCGAACTGAACAGCGACTTCACCGCCGACACCCGGCCGCGCATCGGGTCGGGGGTGAGCAGTTGCACGACAGTCTGGCGGATGATGACCGAGGTGTTATCGCAGGCGCCCACCAACAGCAGGCAGGCAAGGGAAAGATAGAAATTCTGTGAAAGACCAAAGCCGACGGTGGCGAGGCCAAAACCGGCGACGGCGAAAAGCAGCGTTCGACCCGCCTGCCGCAACGGCGGGCGATGCGCCAGCACCACCGCCACGAGACAGGCTCCTAGCGAAGGCGCCGCGCGCAGCCAACCGAGCCCCGCCGGCCCGCAATGCAGAATGTCCCGCGCAAACATGGGCAGCAATGCCGTGGCCCCGCCAAACAGCACGCCGAATAAATCGAGGGTGATAACACCGAGAATGACTTTGGTCCGCCAGACGTAGGCCACGCCCGAAAATACCGAACGCACCGTCAGCGGCTCCGGCGCATGGGTCGCGGGCGCAACTTTCACCGGCAAGAGGAACAGCCACTGGCCCAACTGGCCCAGCGCCGCCAAAAAATAAACCAGCGCGTAGGCCGCCGGGGAAGCGGGGTAGCGGGACTGCATCACCGCGAGCAAAATGCCGGCCACCGCCGGGCCGACAATGGTCGAACTTTCCACCACCGTGGTGTTCCAGGTCACGGCGTTATGAAAAACCCGCGCCGGCACCAATTGCGGAATCAACGCCTGCTTGACCGGCTGGTTCACCGAACGCACGACGCCGTTGAGAAACAGCAGCGCCAGCATGATGGGGAGGTGCGGGGAGGTGAAGTTCGTGTCATGGTCGTGAAACTGCGCCGCCACATTCGCCAGCCAGGCATTGGCGGTGTGCAACACCGGCCAATCGGGAATCCGCGACCGCAGCATCGTCGCGCAGCCGAGCGCCGCGGCGGACAGCGCCAGCAAAATCTGGTTGGCGAGGAGGAGGCGCTTGCGATTGAAATGGTCCACCAACCGCCCGGCGGGAATCGCCAGCAACAGAATCGGCAATACCTGAAACAACCCGGCCAGCCCCAGGATGGTCGCGGAATTCGTCGTCTCGTAGAGCTCCCAACCAACCGCGACCGCGAGCATCTGCATGCCGATGGTCGCCAGCAGGTTTCCGCAAAGATACGAGCGAAAGCCCGTCAGCCGCAGGGCCGCATACGGGCCGGCTGAATTCGTCGAAGAAATTTTCCGTCGGTTGGCATTGGGCGGAAATGGAACGGAGGGTTGCTCGGACATGCTCGATTGGGATCGAATCGAGCTTAGCAACAGTCGTGTTACAGCATTGTTACAGAAAAAATTAATTATAATATTACGCCAAGATTACAACTTTTCGGTAGTGACGCATTTCGTAGCGCGGTGCTTTAGCCCGCGCTCTGGCTGCTAGTACTGCTGTGCAGCGCGGGCTAAAGCACCGCGCTACGAACCGAGCGGCATTCCAAAATGCGTCACCACCAACTTTTCCGGATTGGCGGAGGCAAAAAAACTCCGGGAATTTTTTTTCCGGAGTTTTTTTGCACCGACCACCAACCCTCTGTGGCGCTTATTCCAAAACGTAGCTCTCGAGGCGGCGGGCGACTTGCGAGCGCACGAGCGACACGAATTTCGGCACGCCGTTTTCGAAGGGCGTCTTGACCTCGCCCTGGATGAGCGGCAGCGCGTATTTGGAGAACTGGAAGTTCAGGCTCAGGCCGTCGTCGTTGATCCACGTCGGCGGGAAGGGCTTCGGGGTGGTGACATCGGCCAGACCGGCGAGGCCGGTTTCACAGGTGTAATGGTCGCCGTCGCCGCGGACGAGGATGACCAGCTTGCCGGATTCACCGGCGACCGCCGCCTTCACGGCCGCCTGGCCGCAGGTGTAGGCTTCGTCGTTGTCCGTCTGCGAGCCACAATGGGCGGCCACGCGCTGGAGCAAACCGAGCTTCGACGCGCGCGCGCGCACGCCGAGCTGCTGTTCGAGCAGGAGGCGCAGGTATTCGCCGGCGTGGCCGAAGGTCGGCTGGCCGTAGGCGTCCTTGGCGTTGCCCGCGCCGACAAAATTGCCGTTGGCATCCACGATGCCTTCGCCGACGACAACCATGCAATAACGCTGGCGCTTGAGGGTCGCCTGCACCGCCTCGACAAAGCGCTCCGGAATGAACGGCGCCTCGGGCAGGAGCACGAGATGAGGTGGATCATCGAGCTGGTTCTTGCGCTTGGCCAGCGCGGCGCTCGCGGCGATCCAGCCGGAATTGCGGCCACCGACTTCGAGGATGGACACGAAATCGTGGTTGCTGGCGCTCTCGTGCTCAATGGCGAGTTCACGCACGACCGTGGAGACAAACTTCGCCGCGCTGCCGTAGCCGGGGCAGTGGTCGGTCACCGGCACGCTGTTGGAAAAGGACTTGGGCACGCCGATGACGCGCAGGCCGTAACCGCGGGCGGTGGCCATTTCATGCACTTTGGCGGCGGTCTGCATCGCCTCGATGTCGCCGATGTTGACGAAAAAGCGGATGTTGTGGGCTTCGCAGACTTGGACGATGCGCTCAATGTCCTGGTCGCGGCTGATGCGGTAGCGGGTCGTGCCGAGGGCGGCGCCGGGGGTGTGGCGGAGGCCGCGGATGGTTTGCTGGGACTCATCTGCCAAGTCGATAATTTCTTCCTGGAGAACGCCTTGGACACCGCGCAGAGCGCCGTAGATTTCTTCGATTTCGCCGTGGTTCAGGGCTTCGGTGACCACACCAGCGAGGCTGGCGTTGAGCGCGGAGGTCAAACTGCCGTGTTGGGCGACGAGTAGATTACCAGTGAGTTCTTCAGCCATAGTCGGGAAATAGGGTGAACTGTTGAATGTGGAGAGCCGCCCGCCCCTTGGCAACCAAATATATAATGAAATCCGTTTTTTACTCCGCTGCCGAAGCCGCAACGCCTCTGTCAAAAGGGCGGGACTCGCCGTTTCAATGACCGGCCTAGAGTATCGGCCCGGCCTGGATTTGCCCGGCTTGCGGAAAGCGTTCGTGCAGATGCATCACCGCGCGCACAAACCAGTCCACCTGCGCGCCAGCGGCCCCGGCGTGCGAACGGGTTTCCCGGCCAATGCGCTCCAAGGCGGCGACATCAAGGCCGAGGCGGGCGTCCGCGGCCAGCCGCTGGAACAAATCGTTTTCACGGATTTTCCCGGAGCGCAGGTCGCGCGCGGCGGCGACGGCGTGGCCCTTGATGATTTCATGGGCGGTCTCGCGGCCGGTGCCAGCTTTCACGGCTTCCATGAGGATCGTCGTGGTGGAGAGGAACGGCAGGTAGTTGCGCAGCTCGCGGTCCACCACGGCGTGATTGATCTCCATGTGGTCAAGAATGGTCAGGAAAGTTTCCAGCAGGCCGTCCATCGCGAAAAAGGAATTGGGCAGCGCGACGCGGCGCACGACCGAACAGGAAACGTCGCCCTCGTTCCACTGGTCGCCCGCGAGGCCCTCGGTCATGGTCAGATACCCGCGCAAGACCACTTGCAGGCCGTTGAGGCGCTCGCAACTGCGCGAGTTCATCTTGTGCGGCATCGCCGAGGAGCCGACCTGCCCCGGCGCAAAGCCTTCGCCGGCGAGGTCGTGCCCGGCCATCAACCGCAGGGTCTTGGCAAAGCTCGCCGGGCCGGACGACAATTGGTAGAGCGCGCTGACCACGGAAAAATCGAGGCTGCGCGGATACACCTGGCCCGTCGCCATGAGCGCGCGCGCGATGCCGAGGTGGGCAAGAATCCGGCGCTCCAACTCGACGACCTTGCCCGCGTCGCCGCGGAAAAGCGTGAGCTGGTCCATCTGCGTGCCGACGGCGCCTTTCAGTCCGCGCACCGGGTAGCGCGCCAGGAGCTGGTCGAGCGCCTCGAAGGCGAGCAGCATTTCGTCGCCGAACATGGCGAGGCGCTTGCCGAGGGTCGTCACCTGCGCGGGGGTGTTGTGCGTGCGCGCGGCGAGAAAAACATTTTTGCTTTCGCCGGCGCGGCGGCTCAGCGCGACCAGCGCGGCCACGGCCTTGAGGCGCACCAGTTCCATCGCGCGGTAAATTTGCAACTGCTCCACGCTCTCGGTCAGGTCGCGCGAAGTCAGCCCCTTGTGGATGTGTTCATGGCCGGCGAGGGCGCAAAACTCGTCGAGGCGCGCCTTCACGTCGTGGCGCAGGGTTTGCTCGCGGCGGCGGATGGAGGCGAGGTCAATCTGCTCCTTCACCCGTTCGTAGTCGGCGATGGCGCCCTCGGGGACGGGGAGGCCGAGGTCGCGCTGGGCCTTGAGCACGGCGATCCAGTATTCGCGCTCGAGCAGCACGCGCCCGCGCGGCGACCAGATGGCGCGCATCGGTTCCGAGGCGTAGCGGTCGGCCAAAACATTGGCGATGGCTTCCATGAGCGGGCCGCACGCTAGCAGAAACCTTGGCCGCGAGCAAAGCGCGGAGTTGCCTATTTTTACGCCGGCTGGCGCGAGCACGCCTCCGTCTAAAAAAGGCTTCCCAAATCGCGGTTTTACCTTACTTTGTCGTCCAAGCTTCTCTCCATGAATACCCATCCCCGCCTTTCTTTTTCGTTTAAACTGGCCGCCTGCACGGGAGCCTTGGCCATCGCCGGCGCTTTCGCCGCCTGCTCCACCCAATCCGCGTCCACCTCGACTTCGAAACCGGGTCCCGCGGCCCCGGCTTCGGCGCCGGCCATGGCCGCGCTTCCCGGGCCGGCCTCGCCGGTGCCGGTAATCGAAACGCCGCTGTCCACCCCGATGCCCACCCCGGCCCCGGCGGCAACGCCCGCGGTCGCCTCGGTGGATTTCGACAAGGACGTGAAGCCGATTTTTGCGGAATACTGCGTGCGCTGCCACGGCGGCGGCACCCGGGTCTCCGGACGGGTCAACCTGGCCAACAAAGCCGGGCTGGCGCGGGTGGCCGGGAATTCCGAACGCAGCACTCTTTATAGCGCGATCTCCGAGCAGGGGCGCAACCATATGCCGCCGCAAGGCCAGGACCAGCCCGAGGCGGACGACATCGCCATGATCAAAAAGTGGATCGATGCCGGCGCGAACATCCCCGATACCTATTCGGTTGGCCCGGCGGCCCCGGCCGGCGGCTAAGCTTCGGGTGCACCCCGGCCATCCAGCACTTCCGCCGCGCGCTTGCGGTCGAGTGATTTTTCCCAAGTGGCGACAGCCATGGTCGCCACGGCGTTGCCGATGAGGTTGGTCACCGCGCGCGCTTCATTCAGAAAACGGTCCACGCCGAGCAGGAGCACCAGGCCGGCCACGGGTATTTTATCCAGGGTGGACAGCGTCGCCGCGAGGGCAACGAAGCCTGCCCCGGCCACGCCCGCCGACCCTTTCGAGGTCAGCAACAACACCGCGAGGACGAATAATTGGTCGCCGATGGTCAGCGGGGTGTTAGTCGCCTGGGCGACGAAGACCGACGCCATGGTGAGATAAATCGCCGTGCCGTCGGGGTTGAAGGTGTAGCCGGCGGGCAGCACCAGCCCGACGACGGATTCCGCGCAGCCGAGGTTTTCCATCTTCTCGATCAAACGCGGCAACACGGCCTCGGTGCTCACCGTGGCAAAGACGATGGCGATTTCCTCGCGCAAATAACGCAGCAATTTCCACAAGCTGAACCGGCAGACGCGTGCCACCGCGCCCAGCACGCCAAAGACGAACAGCAGGCAGGTGAGGTAAAGCGCGAGCAGCAAATGCCCGAGCGCAGCGAGGCTGCCGAGGCCGTATTTCCCGACCGTGAACGCCACCCCGCCCAATGCGCCCAGTGGCGCGAGGCGCATCACAAGGTGAACGACGACAAACAAGGCTTCGAGCGCCGCCTCAAACACCATCAGCGCCGGGCGGACCCGTTCGCGAAATCGCGAAAGCAAAATCCCCGCGGCCAGCGCCGCGACGATGACTTGGAGCATCAGGTTGTGCGCGAGCAATCGGCCGGTGTCGGCGGCGGCGCCCGCGCCCGCGGCGTAAGCCGAGGCCGGGTGCGGGTCGAGCGTGCGGGGGTCCACGTTCATGCCCGCGCCGGGCTTGAGCACATTGACGACGACCAGGCCGATGAGCAGCGCGAGCGTCGAGACGGCCTCAAAATAAATCAGCGCCTTGACGCCGATGCGCCCGGCCTCCCGCAGGCTGCGCATCCGCGCGAGGCCCGCGACAATCGTGCCAAAGACCAGCGGCACCAGCAGCAGGCGCACGAGCTGGATGAACCAGTCGCCGAGCGGTTGAAGCGCCACCCCCGTCGCCGGCCAGCAGTGCCCGATGATGATGCCGAGCCCGATGGCGCACAGCACCTGCACATACAGTTGTCCGAAAATGCCGCCGCGCCGGGGTGAAGTGGTTTTGCTCATGGCGGCGGGGCGAGGCAGTTTATTCCAGCAGGGACTTCAACTCGCGATAAAGCGCGGCCTTGCCTTCGAGGCCGAGGCCGGGCAATTCCGGCAGTGTGACGTGCCCGTTGACGACTTCAACGCCGTCGGGGAAGCCGCCAAAGGGCTGGAACAAATCCGGGTAGGATTCGTTGCCCCCGAGGCCGAGGCCCGCCGCGATGTTGAGCGAAAGCTGATGCCCGCCGTGCGGGATGCACCGCCGCGGCGACCAACCGTGCGCCTTGAGCATGTCGAGCGTGCGCAGGTATTCCACCAGCCCGTAACTGAGCGCGCAATCGAACTGCAGCCAATCGCGGTCGGGCCGCATTCCGCCATAGCGGATGAGGTTGCGCGCGTCCGGCATGGAAAAAAGATTTTCCCCGGCGGCGAGGGGCGCGGCATAGTGCTTTGCGAGCTCGGCCTGCAGCGCGTAGTCCAGCGGGTCGCCGGCCTCTTCATACCAAAACAAATCGTAGGGCGCGAGCATCTCGCCGTAGCGCAAGGCGGTGGGCAAGTCGAAGCGCCCGTTGGCGTCCACCGCGAGGCGCTGGCCGGGCTTTAATTCCGCGAGCACGGCCTCGATGCGCTGGCGGTCCACCTCGAGCGGCGCCCCGCCGATTTTCATTTTCACCACGGTGTAGCCGCGGTCGAGGCAGGCGCGCATTTCGCGGCGCAGTTCCGCAATCCCCTTGCCGGAATAGTAATAACCGCCGGCGGCGTAAACGAACACCCGCGGGTCGGCGTGGCCGCTGCCGTAGCGTTCCGCGAGCAGGCGGAAAAGCGGCCGCCCGGCGATTTTCGCGACGGCGTCCCACACCGCCATGTCGAGCGCGCCGACCGCGACGGAGCGTTCGCCGTGGCCGCCGGGCTTTTCGTTCGCCATCACGCAGGCCCAGATTTTGTGCGGGTCGAAATTGCCGCGCGCCTCGTCCACCAGCGACGCCGGATCGGCCTCCAGCAGCCGCGGGATGATGCGCTCGCGCAACAGGCCGCCCTGGCCATAGCGGCCATTCGAGGTAAACCCGTAGCCCACCACCGGCCGGCCGTCACGCACAACGTCGGTGACCATCGCGACGACGGAGCACGTCATCTGCGAAAAATCAATGTAGGCGTTCGCAATCGGCGACGCGATGGGCGCGGTTTTTTCGCGAATGGCGGTGATGCGCATGGCCGGGCTTCGACGCTGGACTTACTTCCTGGCCAGCGGGTCGGCGCTGAGTTTCACTGCGAAGGGCACGGGCTTGTCGTCCATCAGCAGTTGGGTGCCGCCGCTGACTTCGGGCCGCCTCGGGGCGTCGTGCAATTCGAGCACCACGATGTCGTTCTCACCCCGCTTGAGCCATTCCTCCGGCACGAAAAGCGAGCGCACCGGCCCGCGGTCCCAGAAGCGGCCAAGGTTGTGGCCGTTGACCCAGACGACGCCGAAACTCCAGTGGCGCATGTCCAAAAACGTGCCGCCGAGCTGGTCGAGGTTGAAGGTGGCGTGATAAAAGGCGGGGCCGCTTTGCGGCGTGGCGGCAGGCGAGAATTTCTCGACGCCATCGGTGTAGGGCAGCGAATACATGTCCCACCCGGTGAGCTCCTTGCCGTCGAGCGTGGCGCCGCCGAGCAAGCCCTTGCGCGCGAATTGCTGCGTGCGATAGCTGGTGACGACGCTGATGCGGCCAAGGTTATAGACGAGGATGTCGAGCGTGACCGGGCCGCTTTCATTCAAGGTGACCTTGTTGCTGTCCGGGCCGTAGCCCTTGAAGGCCTTATCAACGGTGTAGCCGTTGAGGAGGATGAGCGCATAATCCATCGCGTCGTGCAATTCGAGCGTGCCCTTGACGCCGTTGGGAAACACCTTGCGGTAATCCACGAAACCGTAGGCTTGGCCGAGGTCTTCCATCGCAACAGGTTTGGCGGCGGTGCGCGTGGGCCGCGCGGGGAGCGTGGCGAGCAACGGCTCGTGCTCGGTGAACCGAATGGGCGGGATGCTGATGACGTTCGGTTCCGGCGGCGGCGCGGGCGGCGTGACCCCGGTGCGCTGGCTGATTAAATCGCGCAGGGCTTTGTATTTCTCGGTGGTGCGCCCGGCCTCGTCAATCGGCGCGCTGTAGTCGTAGCTTGTCTGCACGGCGTCGAAGAACAGGCTGCCGTTGTCGAAGCCGTAATTGGTGCCGCCGAAGAAAACGTAGTAGTTGAACGAGTAATGATGGTCGAGCAGGTAGGCCGTCCAGTTCACGATGGCGGGAATCTGCGCCTTGTCGTGGTATTCCTTGGTGATGCCGTCGCCCCAGCCGAGGAACCACGCGGGATAGACCTCGGGAACAAAGACCGGCCAGTCGCCAATGGCGTCCTTGCTTTGTTCGTACATGCTGTCCTTGCTCAGGCCGTTGCGGCAAATCATGATGCCGGGGATGCGGAAGCTCGGGTCGGTCCATTCCGGGGCTTGCGTCGGGTCGCAGGTGAAGAGCTGCGTTTCGAAACCCACATCCTTGAAAATTTTGGCGAGCGCGACGATGTAGTTGTTGTTGCCGGGATATGTCTGCGGGTCGGTGATGCCGTATTCATTGTCTACCTGCACCATGAGCAACGGCCCGCCCTTGCCGACCTGCAGGTCGGCCACCTGCTTGTAAACTTCGCCAAGGTAGCGCCTGCACCAGGAGAGCCATTGCGGGTCGTCGGTGCGGATTTTCACATTCGGGTATTTCAGCGTCCAATACGGGATGCCGCCGTATTCGATTTCCGCGCAGCAATACGGCCCCGGGCGCAGGACGCACCACATGCCGTTGTCCTGGCAGAGCTTGAGCACGCGGCGGAGGTCCGTCATGCCGGTGAAATTGAACTGGCCTTCCTGCGGCTCAACCATGTTCCAGAAGAGGTAAAAGCTGATGGTGTTCAGGCCCATCGCCTTCGCCTGCTTGATGCGCGTGTCCCAGTCCTCCGGCTGGACGCGGCCAAAGTGCATCTCGCCGGAAAGGAGCATCGTCGGCTGGCCATCAATGAAAAACTGGTGGTCGCGCGCCTCGAACTTGTGCGGCTTGCCGTCCGGCACGATTTTGGTGAGCGGGATCGGCGCGGGGCTGTCGGCGGCGGTCGCCGGAAGCGCGCCGAAAAGCAGCGCGGCCAGCGGGAGGACTTTCAGGAATCGGTTTAAGTGCGGATGCTTCATGGGGTAACGAGGTTAAATTTAGTTGGTGCCTGAGGCGGGCGCCGGCGCGCCGCGGCGGGCCGAGCCAAAGCCGCCCGAGCCGAATCCGCCGCGAGCGCCGCGGGCGCCACGAGCACCACCGGTAAAGGTCGGCCGGTCAAGACCGGCCACCGGAAATGGCACCGGCGCGGCGGTGACCATGTTTTTGACGCCGGAAATTTCGGGGTCTTTGGGCGCGCCGTGCAAATCGAGCACGACGATGTCGTTCTGGCCCTGCTTGAGCCACTGCTGCGGCAGCCACAGCGAGCGTTGCGCGCCGCGGTCCCAGAAGCGGCCGAGGTTGTGGCCGTTGACCCAGACTGCGCCGAAGCTCCAGTTGCTCAGGTCGAGGTAGCAGCCGCCGAGTTTGTTCACGGTGAAGGTCGCATGGAAAAAGGCCGGGCCGGGCGACGGCGCGGCGGCGGCCTTGAAATTGTCCGGGCCCAACTCATAAGGCAGCGAATACATTTCCCAGCCGGCGAGGTCCTGGCCGTCGAGGGTGGCCCCGCCGAGCAGGCCCTTGCGCGCGCGGTCCTGGCTGGCGGCGTTGGTGATGACACTGATGCGGCCGAGGTTGTGCACAAGGATGTCGAGCGTGGCCGGGCCGGACTGGTCCACGGCGACTTTATTGCTGTCCGGTCCGAGGCCGCGAAAAGCCTCGCCGACAATTTTGCCGTTCACCATCACGACGGCGTAGTCCTGCGCCTGTTTCAGTTCGAGCGTGCCCTTGAGGCCGTTGGGGAATTCCTTGCGGTAGTCCACAAAACCGTAGGCCTGGTCGAGGTCTTCCATCGAGACCGTGTGGTCGGCGGTTTTTGTCGGCGTCGCGGGCAGCGTGGCGAGCAACGGTTCCTGCTCGGTGAATTTAATCGGCGGCAGTTCGATGAGGGACGGCTCCGGCGGCGGCTCCGGCAATTTCCGGTTTTCACGCGCCGTGAGGAGCGTGCGCAGGGCGCGGTATTTCTCCGTCGTGCGGCCGGCCTCGTCAATCGGCGCGGTGTAATCGTAGCTGTTCTCAAAAGGCAGGTATTCGTTGCAGCCGGTGTAGAAGCCATAGCTGGTGCCGCCGAAGAAAACGTAGAGGCAGAAGGAATTGCCGTTGTCGAGCAGGCCATTGACCCAACTGACGATGGACTGCGTGGTGCTGTTGCGCGTGGCGATGGGCTGGCCCCAGCCGGTGAACCAGCCGGTGTAAACCTCCGGCACGTAGACGGGATAATCGCCGAGGTCGTCGAGCAATGCCTGGCTCGCGGCGCCCTTCAGGCCATTCTGGCCGACGAGCACACCGTCCATCACCCCACCCTGCCGCTCGGGAAACGGGTCGCAGGTGAAGAGCTGGCAGTCAAAGCCCACGTCCTTAAAAATCTGGTGCAGCGAATCCATGTAGTCGTTGTTCGCCGGGCGGGCGTTGTAGTATTCGTTTTCGATTTGCACCATGACGAGCGGACCGCCCTTGCTGACCTGCAGATCGCCGACTTGTTTATACACCTGCTCGATATACTTGCGGCTCCACTCGACGTATTTCGGGTCGTTGGTGCGGATCTTCACGTCCGGGTATTTCGCCGTCCACCAGGGAATGCCGCCGTATTCGACCTCGGCGCAGCAATAGGGCCCCGGGCGCAGAATCGCCCACATGCCGTTTTTCTCGCAGAGTTGCAGCACCGTGCGCACGTCGTTCATGCCGGTGAAGTCGTATTGGCCTTCCTTTTTCTCGACCTGGTTCCAGAACAAATAAAAGCTGATGGCGTTCAGGCCCATCGCCTTGGCCTGCTTGATGCG
>DASZWY010000192.1:0-5830 GCA_035546135.1 Opitutales bacterium | reverse complement strand
GACGACGCAGCCCTACCTGGCGGCGCGGTTGTACATCCGCCTGCTGCGGATGATGGGCAAGGACCGCGAGGCGTACGATTATCTGGTGAACAACTTCTACCCCAGCCTGCCCAACAACGTGCCAGACGTGCAAAAGGCGCTGATGTGGAGTTGGATTGTCGGACTTGAGGACGTGTTGAAGATTCCACCGGACCAGCGGCCCAAGGACATCCACCCGCCGCCGGACTATAACGACAAGGACTTCAAGGAGGAATTTGAGGACCTGTCGAAGCCGCGGACGTTTTAGGGAACAGGATCCTGTGGGCGGCCGCGGGGCTACGCGCAGCGGGCCTGGAACTTCATCACCAGCAGCAAAATGAGGGCGGAGCCGGGATAGATGATATCCAGCCAGAACCACGAGCCGGCGTTTCCGATGGTAAAATTATGCGAGGCGACCATTTGGTAAATGTGCCCGGCGGCATCACCCCAAAGCCAGCAGAGATTCCCGATTACCGCGGCCAGGCGAAAGCCAAAACTCGCGGAAAAGGCCAGGATGGCAATCACACCAAAGCCGAGATTGGCCACCGCCACCTCGAATTGGAACGGACTGTTTTGCCAGCCGATGGCCGCGGCCGCTTGTTCGGGGAAAAAGGCATGGGTGATAAAGGCATAAATGCCGGTAGCGCCCATCGCCAGCGCGATCCAGCGAAAAAACTGCTCGGCCCAGCCCAAGGCGGGGTGTTTGCGGACAACAAACCCGCAGAAAAGGGCGAATCCAATTGCCGCGACAAAAGCGACCAATGTGAAATTCTCGAGGGTAAAGGCAACCAGGTTGGCGAGCATGAGGGCATTCAATCCCCGCCGTCCCGTCCGGCAACCCCAAAAGCAATGACAAGAAATCTTAATTAACCCCGCCAAGCCTGCGGTTTTTCTTGCGCCGGGGCGGCAGCGGGGCAACGTTAAGCCATGCCCGCGGACTCCACGTTCGTCCACCTCCACGTCCATACGGACTACAGCCTGCTCGACGGCTGCAGCCGCATTGACGTGCTGTGCAAGCGGGCCAAGGAACTCGGGCAGCCGGCGCTGGCGGTGACGGACCACGGGAACCTGTTCGGCGTGGTGGACTTCATGCTCGAGGCAAAGAAACACGGGTTGAAGCCGATCGTGGGCTGCGAAGCGTACCTGGTGACCGACCACCCCCGCACGGAGCGGCCGGAGCGCGCGAAGCACCAGATGTATCACCTCGGGATGATCGCGCGGGACTTTGCCGGCTACCAGAACCTGACGAAGCTCATCAGCGACGCGCACACGAAGGGGTTTTATTACCGGCCGCGGACAGACCTGGAGATGCTGGCGCGGCATGCGAAGGGGCTCATCGGCTTCAGCGGGTGCCTGGCGTCGTGGATTCCGCAGATGCTGATGCAGGACCGGGAGGGCGACGCGCGGGCGGCCTGCGGGAAATTGGTGGAGATTTTCGGGCGGGAAAACTTTTTCATCGAACTGCAGGACCACGGCATTGCGGAACAGCGGAAGGTGCTGCCGGGGTTGCTCAAGCTGGCGAAAGAGTTCGGGCTGAAGACGGTCGCGACGAACGACGTGCACTACGTGAACGCGGGGGACTGGGCGCCGCACGACGCGCTGCTGTGCATCCAAACCGGCGCGAAAGTCGCCGACACGGACCGGATGCGGTTCGACACGCGGGAATTTTACCTGAAATCGCGGGCGGAGATGGACAAATTGTTCGCCGAGGCGCCGGAAAGTGTGAAGAACCCGATGCTGATCGCGGAGATGTGCGACGTGCAACTGCCGTTCGGCAAGAACAACTACCCGGTGTTCCAACTGCCGGTGGAATTGCAGCCGAAGTTCGCGAAGAACACCGAGTATCTGCGCGAGTTGTGCGTGGCCGGGCTGAAGTCGCGCTATGGCGTGGACTATCACCACCCGGAAGCGCCGGTGGCGGGCAAGGCGGCGGACTGGGGCAAAACGCTGGCGGAGCGCGTGAATTTTGAAATCGGCGTCATCGAGAAGACGGGGTTCGTGGATTATTTTCTCATCGTCTGGGACTTCATTGACTGGGCGCGGCGGCAGGGCATCCCGGTGGGGCCGGGGCGCGGCTCGGGCGCGGGGTGCCTGGTGGCGTACCTGCTGAAAATCACCGACATCGACCCGCTGCGGTTCGGGCTGCTGTTCGAGCGGTTTTTGAACCCGGAGCGGGTGTCGCCGCCGGACTTCGACATTGATTTTTGCATGCGGCGGCGCGGGGAGGTCATCGAATACGTGCGGCAGAAATACGGGCAGGACTGCGTGGCGAACATCATCACGTTCGGCACGTTCGGGGCGAAGATGATCGTCCGCGATTTGGCGCGGGTGAACAGCATTGAATACGCCGAGGCCGACCGCATCGCCAAGATGGTGCCGGACGACCTGAACATCACGCTGGCGGACGCGCTGAAAAAGTCCACCGAACTGGCGCAGGAGGTGAAGGTGAACCCGGTGGCGAAGCAGATTATCGAGCACGGCATGGTCATCGAAGGCATGGCGCGCAACGCGGCGACGCACGCGGCAGGCATCATCATCGCCGACCGGCCCCTGACGGAGCTGATCCCGGTGACGCTGCAGGAAGGGGCGCTGACCACGCAGTACACGAAGGACCCGGTGGAAAAACTCGGCCTGCTGAAGATGGACTTTCTCGGGCTGAAGACGCTGACGGTCATCGCCGACGCGCAGGACAACGTGCGGCGCACGCGCCGGCGGCCGGACTTCGACGTCGAGAAGCTCGGCTTCGACGACGCGCGGACGTTCCAATTATTGAACGAGGCGAAGACGGTCGGCGTGTTCCAGCTCGAGTCGGGCGGGATGCAGAACCTGTGCCGGCAGTTTTCGATTTCAAATATCGACGAAATCATCGCGCTGATTGCGCTTTACCGGCCGGGGCCGATGGAGTTCATCCCGGAATACATTGCAGGCAAGAAGAATCCGGCGGCGATAAAATACCCGCACCCGCTGCTGGAGGAAATCTGCCGGGAGACGTACGGCATCCTCGTCTACCAGGAGCAGGTGATGGACGCGGCGCGGCGCATCGCGGGCTACTCGCTCGGCGGCGCGGACATCCTGCGGCGCGCGATGGGCAAGAAGGCCGCCGCGGACATGGCGAAGCAAAAGGCGGTGTTCATCGCCGGCGCGGCGCAGGCCAACCGCATCCCGCCCAAGCAGGCGGAGGACTTGTTCGCCATTCTGGAAAAATTCGCGCAATACGGCTTCAACAAGTCGCACTCGGCGGCGTACGCGATCCTGAGCTACCGCACGGCCTACCTGAAGGCGAATTACCCGGTGGAATTCATGGCGGCAGTGCTGTCAAACGAACTCGGCGACGCGGACAAGGTGGCGCATTTCGTGGCGGAGGCGTCGAGCCTGGGCATCGCGGTGCTGGGGCCGGATGTGAACCAGTCGCGCGAGAATTTCACTCCCCTGCCCGATTTGTCGCCGGCGGCGAACCTGGCTGCGCCGGGCTCGATTCGCTTCGGCCTGGGCGCCATCAAGGGCGTGGGCGACATGGCGGCGAAAATCATCCTCGAAGAGCGTGACGCGCACGGGCCGTTTGCGGACTTCGCCGATTTCATGCGGCGGGTGGACGGGCGCGCGGTGAACCGGCGCGTGCTGGAGTGCCTCATCCGCACAGGGGCGTTTGATTATACGAAGATGGACCGGCAGCATCTGCTCGATTCGCTGGACATGTTCATGTCGGACGCGGCGTCGCACCAGAAGGACCGGGCGGCCGGGCAAGGCTCGCTGTTTGACGCGCTGGGCGGCGGGGGCGGCGGCGCGAACGGCCAGGGCGTCGGCTCGCCCACGGTGCGGGTGAAGACGGACGGGCCGGTGATGGCGCTGGCGGAGCGGCTGAAGTCCGAGCGCGAGTTGCTGGGCTTTTACACCTCGGGGCACCCGCTGAACGTGCTGACGGGGTTGGACGACTTTCTCGACACGGTGAGCGAAACCACGCTGCCGACGGCGAGCGACCGGACGCCCTTCCGGCTGTGCGGCGTGGTGACGGCGGTGGTGAAGCGCATCTCGAAGCGCGACAACCGGCCATGGGCGTCGTTCACGCTGGCGACGAAGCGCGGGAATTTTCCGGTGAACGTGTTTTCGGACACGTTTGAGAAATACTCGGCGCAACTGACGGATGGCGCGGCGGTGGTGGTGCATGGGGAGATCCGGCGCGACGACCTGCGCAACGAGAACCGGCTGACGGCGCACGAAATCGCGGGCATCGAGCAAAAAGTGCCGGCGATGCTGCGGCGCGTGCAGTGGATTTTGCGGCCGGAGCCGCGGGCGGACGAATTTTTGCAGGAGTTGTCGGCGCAAATCCGCAAGGATCCGGGAACCGTGGCGACGGTCGTTGCGTTTGAACAAGGCGACGGGCAGGTGCTGGAGTTCGAATTGCCGCCGTCGTCAAAACTGAAGCTGGATTTGCCGGGGTATAAAACGCTGCGGCAGCATCCGGCGGTGTGCGGGGTGGTGGTGGAGTTCACGCCCCCGCCCGCGCCGGAGCCGCGCTGGCCGCGGAACGGGCGATAAGCTGTGCGTGCCCGTTCCCTCAATTCGCCATGATGGCGGACATGACCGCGAAGGGTTTGGGCAGCTTGGTTTCCACGCCCGGCTTGATCACGATATTCTTCAATGGCGGCCCTGAACCAAACGGCATCTGCTCCACCGTGTACGAACCGGGGGAAAGGTCGGGCAGCACAAATAATCCCTGGTCGTCGGTCACCGTGTTGATCCCCTCCTGATAGGTGTTATCTTTGAACGCGCTGATCGCGACCCCGGCGGCGGGGGCGCCGTCGTGCTGGACCACGGCGGAACCCGTCAGCGAACCGGTGGCTTGCAGCCTGATGGCCTGAGCGACCTTGGTTGGGACGCCGGGCAGAACGGTTATGGGTTGGAGGGAGCCGACCATGGTGGGAGCGCCGTCGGGGTGGACCGCAGCAGTAACGATGTATTGTCCGGGCGGCAGCGCCGGAATAACAAACTGGCCCTGGCTGTCGGTGGTCGCGATGGCCGTGCCGCCGGTGTTGAGGTCCTGCGGGTGGAGTCCCTTCTGAGGATCATCGATGGGCGAGCTGGGCACTGGGTGATACGGTTGGATAAAGGCCACCACGGCGCCGGGCATGGGTTGACCGCGCGGATCGCGGACGGAGCCCTGGATCGAGCCGGCGGGCATAAGTTGGATTGGCTTGGACAGTCGCGAGGTCGCCTTAAATCGGAAAGTCGTGACGGGCGTTTCGCCAGCGTAGCCACGCGCGGTCGCGATGAGCACATTGGGCGACTGCGTGAGGTCCTCCAGCGTAAAATTGCCGTCCGCATCGGTGTGGACCGTCTGCGAAACGCCCATGCCGCACACGAACACGTCGAGGTCGGCCACCGGGTGGTTGCGCGGGTCGACGACCTGGCCGGTCAGATTGCCCACGGGTATGGTAAGGACCTCCTTGACGAAATCCTTGGCCGGGTAAAGGTGAAGCGGGCGGATGGTTGGCACGGCGAGGCTCTGGAAGGTGTAGATAAAATCGCCGTCGCCGGATTCCGCCTTGAGCCACAGGACGGTGTTCGGAAAAGCGCTATTGCCATATTGGAATCTCAGCAAGCGGGCTTCGTAGGTGCCGGAAGCGATTTGCGGCAAGGCGCCGACCATGGTGATGATCTTGGGCAAATTGGGTTCGGCGTTTCTCCCGAAGCTCGAGGCGATCATTTCGCCGCGCAAGTTCTCGGCGACATGGCCTGCTGAATTGCCGGAAATCACCAAGGAGTATTGGTAGCCAACTAACTTGGCCGCGTCGAGATCGCCGTTTTTGGGAAT
>DASZWY010000191.1:0-11780 GCA_035546135.1 Opitutales bacterium | reverse complement strand
CCGCATCCGCCTGCTCATCAGCCGCAAGGAGGTGGACTCGCGCCTGATGCGCAAATACCCGCAGATGGAGACGGTCGTCGCCCCGGGCGCGGCTTTCGGCTGGTCTCCGGCCAAGTTGGCAAAGTTCTCGCTGTCCCAAGTCACCGGCTTCCTCTACGCGTTGAATTTTCTGCAGCAAAACCGCCCGGATGTCATCGTCGGCTTCGGCGGTTTCATGACCGTCGGCATCACGCTCGCCGGCTACTTGCGCGGCATCCCCGTGGTATTGCACGAGGCCAACCGCCGCCCCGGCCGCTCGGTGCGCATGCTCAGCGGCTTCGCGCGCCGCGTCTATTTGCCGCCCGGCGTCCAGCTCAGCGGCATGCCCCCGCAGGCCCTGCGCCATTGTGGTTTCCCCGTGCGCCAGGAAATCCGCCCCCTGCCGCGTGACGCCGCCCGCATTCGCTTCGGCCTGCCCTCGGAGGGCAAGGTGCTCCTTGTCCTCGGCGGCAGCCAGGGCGCCCGCTCGCTCAACCACTGGCTTTCACAAAATTTCGGCCGGCTCGCCGCCCGCGGCATCAGCGTCATCTGTGTGACCGGTCCCGGCAAAGGCAGTGAAGGCATGATCGAAGCCACCGACGCCCACGGCAAACGCCGCGTCGCGCGCCTCCTGCCTTTTTGTGACGACATGGCCGGCCTGCTTTCCTGCGCCGACCTCGCTGTTTCCCGCGCCGGCGCCGGCAGCATCGCCGAGTTCATCCGCTGCCGCCTGCCCGCGCTGCTCGTGCCCTATCCCTTCGCCGCCGATGACCACCAGTGGGAAAACGCCCGTTACTTCGAGCGCCAGGGCGGCGGCCTCGTCATCGGCCAGGACGAAATGGAGCGCCTGGTGGACGAGGTGCTCGAACTGCTCTTCAACGATTTCCTCCTCGATTCCTTCCGCCGCAACCTCGAGCGCATGGAGTATTCCAACTCCCTCGACGTCATGCTGCGCGACCTCGAGGACCTCGCCGCGCAGGGCCGCCAGCTCGCCGCGGAGGCCATGCCCGCCACCGCCTGATTTACCCCACCGCCGACACCGACGATGGAAACCACCACCGATAACATTTTCTTTCTGGGCCTGAGTGGCATGGGCATGGCGCCGCTGGCGCTTTATCTCAACGAGGCCGGTTGCCAGGTGCGCGGGTGTGACGACCACTGGCGCGAGCCGGTGCGCACGTTGCTCGAAAGCCGCGGCATTCCCGCCGCTTCCTGCACCCAGTTGCCCGCCGACACCCGCCGGGTCGTCTATTCCAGCGCCATCGCACCCGGACACCCTTTGTTGCGCCTCGCGCGCGAACGCGGCCTCGGCACCCTCCGCCGCGGCGAGCTGCTCGCCGAAGCCGTCCGCGGCCGCCGCCTCATTGCCGTCGTCGGCAGCCATGGCAAGACGACCACCACCGCGCTGCTTATCCACGCCCTGCGCTCTTCCGGCCACGAAGTCGGCTACCTCCTCGGCGCGCTCTTTGCCGATTCCGCGACTCCGCCCGCCCACCACGCCGCCGCGCCGTGGGTCGCCGCCGAGATTGACGAAAGCGACGGCACCATCGACCACTTTGCGCCTGAAATCACGGTCGCCGTCAATTTTGACTGGGACCACGCCGACCGCTACCGCACCGAGGCCGAACTCGAAGCCACCTTCATCAATCTTTTCCGCCGCACCCGCCAGCTCGTCCTCCTGCCGCAATGGGACGCCCGTTTGCGCCGTCTCGCCGAAACCGCCGGCACGCCTTTTCGTACTTTTGGCCCCGAGGGCGATTTTTCCGCCCGCGCCAGCGGCGATGACGGCGCACGCCAGCGCCTCGCCCTCAACGGCACTTTCCCCAAGCAAATCATCGAGTTGCCGCTCGGAGGCGAATTCAACGCCGCCAACGCCGCCGCCGCCTTGGCCGCCACCCACGCGGCCTTCGGGGGCATTTCCGCCGAACCTTTCCGCAATTATCCCGGCGTGAGCCGCCGGCAGGACGTGCTCCTGCGCCGCGCGGCCCTCGAAGTTTACGCCGACTACGCGCACCATCCGACGGAAATTGCCGCGCTCCTGCGCAGTTTGCGCGCGCGTTCGCCGGGCCGGCTGCTCGTGGTTTTCCAGCCGCACCGCTACACGCGCACCAAACAATTCGCCGCCGCCTTTGCCGAGGCCCTGGGCGCCGCCGACCGCGTTTTCCTCCTGCCGGTTTACGCCGCGAGCGAGCCGCCGCTGCCCGAGGGCACCGCCGCCGCCATCCTCGCCGCCGCGCCGGACCCCGGCAAATTTTCCCTGCACGAATCTTTCGACGACCTGGCGGCCACCCTCCAGGCGACGCTCGCGGAGTCTTCCGCGGCCGCCGCCACGCTCGCGTTTGTGGGCGCGGGTGACATTGACCAGTTCGCCGAAGCGTTTGTCCGCCGCCTGACGGACGAATCCACCACTCCCACCGCTCCCGTGATCAATACCGCCCACCCACTCGATTGGTTCGACGTCGTCCGTCCGCGACTACACCCGGAAACTCTCGTGCATCGCAATGAGCCCCTGGCTGACAAGACCACCCTCGGCGTCGGCGGCCCCGCCCGTTACTATGCGGAGCCGGCCGATGTCGAAGACCTCGCCCTGTTGCTCCACACCGCCAAGGCCGAGGGCACGCCCGTGTTTTGCCTCGGTCGCGGTTCGAATTTGATTGTCGCCGACACCGGCTTCCCGGGTTTGGTTTTGCGCCTCACCCACCCGAACTGGAAAAAGCTCGAATTGGAGGCCGGCGGCCGCATTTACGCCGGCGCGGGCGCCCGGCTCAAGGAACTCTGCGGTTTTGCGGCGCGCCACGCACTCGCCGGCCTCGAATTTCTCGAAGGCATCCCCGGCTCGGTCGGCGGCTCGCTGCGCATGAACGCCGGCGCGATGGGCGGCTGGATTTTCGACGTCATCGAGCAGGTTGAATACGTCACCGCCGAAGGCGAGACCCGCCGCGCCCCCCGCGCGGAATTCCATCCTTCCTACCGCGAGTGTCCCGAACTGCTCAACGCCGTCGCCATCGGCGCGATTTTCCACGCCCCCACCGGCGCGCCGCCCGAGGAAATCCGCCAGCGCATGGAAATGTTTTCCACCAAGCGCAAAGCCACCCAGCCGCGCGAACGCAGCGCCGGTTGCCTGTTTAAAAATCCCGCGGGCAGCCATGCCGGCAAGCTGATTGACGGCCTCGGCCTCAAGGGCCGCCGCGTCGGCGCCCTCGAAATCTCCAGCATCCACGCCAATTTCATCATCAACCACGGCGGCGGCACTGCGGCCGACGCCCTGACCCTTGCCCGCCAGGTGCGCGACGAGGTGCTGGCGCGGGCCGGCATCGAACTCGAGCCCGAAGTGTTCCTGCTCGGCGCAAAATGGGAGGAGGTTTTAAAATGAGCGCCCACGGTGAAACCCCGGTGGTGGCTGTTCTCTGCGGGAGTGATTCCGCGGAGCGCGCGGTTTCGCTCGTCACCGGCCACGCCATCGCCGATGCCCTCAAGGAGGAGGGCTTCGCTGTCGAAGTCTTCGATTTGCCGGGCTGTGAACTTCCCGCCGCGCTTGACCCGGCCCGCCACGTTGTCTTTCCCGCCCTCCATGGGGGCTGGGGTGAAAACGGCGGTGTCCAGTCCGCGCTCGAAGCCCGCGGCTTCGCCTACGCCGGTTGCGGCCCCGATTCCAGCCGCCTGTGCATGGACAAAATCGAGACCAAGCGCGTGCTCGCGGCGCAAAATTTGCCGGTGCTCCCCCATGTGATTTTTACCGGCGACAAGCCTTCCTCCGCCGCTTCCATTATCACCAAGCTCGGCCCGGTGGTGATTATCAAGCCCATCGCCGAAGGCAGCAGCGTCGGTCTGCACCGCGCCACGGGCCGCAAGGAACTCGAAGCCGCCTTGCAAAGCCTTTCGCCGGGTCGCTGGATGGCCGAGCCGTGGGTGAAGGGCGCCGAAGCTTCCGTGGGTGTCCTCGGCGGCAAGGCGCTGGGCGTCGTTGAAATCCGCCCCAAGAACGGCGCCTCCTACGACTACGAGCACAAATACACCGCGGGCATGACCGAATATTTCTTCCCCGCGCCGATCGCGCCCGCCCTCACCGAAAAAATCCGCGCCGCCGCCGCCGGGGCCTTTGCCGCCTGCGGTTGCCGCGATTTCGCGCGCGTGGACTTCATGCTCCCGCCCGAGGGCGGCTGCATCATCCTCGAGCTCAACACCATGCCCGGCTGCACGCCCACCAGCCTGCTGCCCAAGAGCGCCTCGTGCGAGGGCTACACCTTCCCGAAACTCATCCGCGCCATGATTGGCCCGGCTCTCGAACGCTTCGCCGCGGTCTCGGTCGCCTCATGAGCAAATCCGCCTCCATTTCTTCCGACGGTCTGCGCAGCTGGCAGGAAATCAGCCAGCGGGTGCCCGACCACGCCATCTCCCCCGCCGCCCGGCGCAACCGGCTGGTGCGCTGGGCCGGCTGGTCCGCGTCGGTTTTCACCGGCGTCGTGCTGCTCACGCTCGCGGTCTGGGCCGTGCGCCTCGGGCACGCCGCCCCCGTGCGCGGCGCGGCGGGCACGCTCGCCCTGCCGCTTGGCAAAGTGCAATTTTCAACCGACGGCGTCCTGACCGAAGGCTGGGTGCTGAAGTTCCTCAAGGTAAACGTCGGCGACCCGCTGGATAAAATTGACGTCTTCACCCTGCGCCAGAAATTGCTCGCGACCAAGCAGGTCGCCGAGGCGCAAATCGAGCGCCAGCGCCCCGGCACCCTCCGCATCGCCCTCAAGGAACGCCACCCCATTTTGCGCGCCGCGGTGGACAACGGCCTCGGCGGCTACCAGCAATACCTCATCGCCCGTGACGGCACGGTGTTTGAGCCACGCGATTTTCCCGACGAAATTCTCAACCAGGTTCCCTGGATTAGTGGCATGCCGCTCCATCGCGCGTCCGACGGCACGGGCTTCGATGCCATGCCGGGCATGAGTGTCGTCGCCGACTTTCTGCAGGCCGCCCGCAATCGCGCCCCGGGCGTCGTCACCCAGTGGTCCGTGGTGGATTTGAGCCGCTTCGACCCGCGCCCGAATGCGCCGCTGTCGCTCATCAAAATCCCCAAGTCCGGCGACCTCGGCCAGCTCACCTTTGTCGCGGGCGACTTTTTGCAGAAGATTGATTTTGCCAAACAGATTGACCGCCTGGCTTATGCCGCTCAAACCATGCGTCAGCAATCCGCGCTGGTGAGCGGTTACGACATGTCGGTGCCCGACCAGGTGGTCGTTCGCCTCGCCGCGCTTTCCGCGGTCTCGCCCGCCCGCCGCATTCGCTGAAATAACTTCCCTGCCCACCTCCCATGCCCACGCCGCAAATCGTCGCCGCCATCGACATCGGTACTGCCAAGGTCGTCGTCCTGGTCGGCGAGATCTTTCCCGGCGACCGGCTCAACATCCTCGGCATCGGCCAGGCCTCCACGCTCGGCGTGCGCAAGGGCGACATCGTGGACTTCATGGCGGTGTGCAATTGCGCGCACGCCGCGCTCCTCGCCGCCGAGCAAAACGCCCGCACCCAGGCCGAGGTCGCCTTTCTCGCCCAAACCGGCGCGCATCTCGACGGCTTTGCCCAGCGCCCCGAGGTCAGCATCAGCGCCGCCGACAACCGCGTGCGCCAGGTGGACGTCCAGCGCCTGCTCGCCGAGGCCCGCAAAAAAGAACTGCCCGGCGGCCGCCTCGCCATCCACCACATCCGCAACTCCTTCAAACTCGATGGCCGGCCTGTCGCCGACCCCATCGCCCAGCAAGGAGAAAAGCTCGAACTCGGTTTCTGGACCGTCACCGGCGCGGAATCCAACCTCAGCAACGCCATTCACCTCGTCAATGGCTACAACGGCCTCGAGGTGAAGGACATCATCGTCTCCAGCGTCGCCTCGGCCAACATGGTCACGCCGGAAATGGAGAAGAAAATCGGCGCGCTCGCCCTCGACCTCGGCAGCGGCATCACCGATTACGCTCTTTACCGCGACGGCCATATCGTCCGCACCGGCGTCATCCCCGTTGGCGGCGACCATATTACCAACGACCTCAGCCTCGGCCTGCGCATCAGCCGCAAGCACGCTGAAAAGGTCAAGCTCAGCTTCGGCCAGGCCATGGTGGACGCCCAGGCGCGCTCCGAAAAAGTCTGGATGGTCGGCGACAAAAGCGTCGGCGACCGCTACATCCCCCGTCTCGCCATCTGCCAAATCATCGAGTCCCGGGTCGAGGAGCTTTTCTCCATCGTCAAGAAGCACCTTGAGGGTCTCCTTTCTCCCGAGGACGTCGCCGCGGGCGTCATCCTCACCGGCGGCACCTCGCGCCTCCCTGGCATCGAGCGCACCGCCGAGCGCGTCCTCGGCTTGCCCGCCCGCCGCGCCCTCGAGCCCGCCTGGCTCACCGAGTCCCTCCGCGGCCCGGAATACAGCACCGCCGTCGGCCTCCTCCTCTTTGCGCTCAACGCGCCCGACCGCGGCGACTCCAAATCCGGCGCTCGCAAAAGCGATGGCATCTTCGGCCATCTGACCCGCTGGCTCGGCTCGTGATTTTCGACCACCCACCGCCATGAACCCGCCCAACTCATCGCCTTCCTCCGCTGACCGCATTCTTTCCGGCAACCTGCCCGAGGAAGGCGTCCGCGTCAAAATCGTCGGCGTCGGCGGCGCGGGCACCAACGCGGTGGACCGCCTCCAGCTCGACCAGGATTCTCCGCGGCTGCGTCTCGCCACCCTTAACACCGACGCGCAGGCGCTCGCCTCTTCTCCCGCCCCGGAAAAACTGCTCATTGGCCGCGGCCTCACCCGTGGCGCCGGCACTGGCGGCGAACCCGACGTGGGCCGCAACGCCGCCGAGGGTGACTGCGAACTCATCGCCAAAATGTTTCAGGGCATGGATGTCGTCTTTATTGTCGCCGGCCTCGGCGGTGGGACCGGCAGCGGCGCGGGCCCCGTCGTCGCGCAAATCGCCACGCAGGCGGGCGCGCTCGTCGTCGCGTTCGTGATGCTGCCCTTTACCACCGAAGGCGGCCGCCGCCGCCAGATTGCCGATGCCGCCCTCGCCGAACTGCGCCAGCATTGCGACGCCGTCATCCCCCTGCCCAACGATTTGCTGCTCCAGCATTTGCCCGACGAATCCACCGTGCTCGACGCCTTCGGCCAGGCCGACGCGTGGATTGGCCGCGCCATTCGTTCCATCGCCGCGATTCTCTTTAATACCGGGCTCATCAACCTTGACTTCGCCACCCTGCGCCGCACGTTCTCTCCGCGCGGCGGCAAGACGCTCTTCGGCCTCGGCCAGGGCGCGGGCGAAAACTGCGTCGCCGAGGCCCTGCACGACCTGATGCTGTGCCCCCTGCTGCACACGCCCGAGCTTTCCCGCCGCGCCGACCGCCTGCTCATCAACATTCTCGGCGGCCCGGAACTCAGCCTTGCCCGCGTCAACGAAATCGTCGGCGCCATCGCCGAGAAATTCGGCAGCCGCGAGCACACCGTCCTCGGCGCGGTCATTGACGAACGCCTCTCCGGCAAGGTCGAAATTTGCGTCATTGGCGTGGCCGAGACCCGCGCCAAGCCCGCCACCGCGTTGCGCACCGCCCCCGCCGGCCTGCGCGCCGACGCCCCCGCCGTGCCCGCCAGCACGTCCACCGCCTCGCTCTTTCCCAAGACCGCCGCCGCCACGCCGTCCACGGCCCCCGCGCCCCAGCCCATGCCCGTTCACGCCTCGAAACTCCGCGGCTCCAAAAGCGGCGGCGCGCCCCAGAACGAATTTCATTTCGTCGGCGAAGACGAGCAACGCGGCTACTTCGACCAGACCGACCGCAATTTCTTTGAAGGCGAGGACCTCGATGTCCCCACCTATCTCCGCCGCGGCATCAAGATTGAGTTATAGGTTTTATTTTGGAGCTCGGCGCTTTCGCTCGCGCTTTGGAACATAAAGTCATTCTGTGAATGCGTTTGCCATGCTGACGGCTTCCCTTGTAAAAATGCCGTTCCCCATTTGGAATCGATAACGCTACCCCCGCATGAACTCCTCCTGCCTTCGCGCCCCTCTGCTCGGCCTCACCCTGTTCGCCTTCGCCCTGTCGGCGGCCAGCTTCGCCTCGGAGCCCACTCCTTCGCCAGCCCCAACGGTACCCGAGGTCAAACCCGACGCGCCTTTGTCCGCGGATGCGACCCCCTCCAAGCTCAAGCATTACGTCATCACCGATTACGGGGCGGTGGGTGACGACACGACTTTAAACACTGTGGCAATCCAGAAGGCCATTGATACCGCGGCGGCCGCGGGTGGGGGAGTGGTCGAAGTGCCCAAGGGCCGATTTTACACCGGGGCGTTGTTTTTCAAAAAAGGCGTGGAGCTTTACCTGGCCGAAGACGCGGTGCTCTCGGGTTCGCAGGACATCAAGGACTTTCCCACGCAAAAGACCCGCATCGAGGGGCATTTCACGGACTGGCCGGTGGCGTTGATTAATTTTACGCAGATGGACCACGTGCGCGTGAGCGGCCAGGGCCAGCTCAACGGCAACGGCGCGCCCTACTGGGCGGCTTTTCGCAGCGCCCGTGGCGCCGCCAACCTCGACGTCCCCCGCCCGCGCTTGATGCTGATCGACCGATGCAACGACGTCCGCATCGAGGGCATTTCCTTCCAGGACTCCGGTTTTTGGAACCTGCATCTTTACCATTGCCGCGATGTTCATATCGTGGGCCTGAGCATCAATGCCGCCGCCGGCAGCCCCAGCACCGATGGCATCGATGTGGACAGTTGCCAGGAGGTCGTCATCAGCAAATGCCAGATTTCCAACAATGATGACGACATCGCGCTCAAGGGCAGCAAGGGGCCTTTTGCCGAGCAGGACAAGGACAGCCCGCCCGACGAAGACATTCTCATCGAGGATTGCACCATCGGCAACGGCAACGGCCTGATTACCTGCGGCAGCGAGGCTACCATCGTGCGCAATGTGCTCGTGCGCAATTGCATCATCAATGGCCGGGCCAATATGGTGACCCTCAAACTGCGCCCCGACACCCCGCAGCATTACTCCAACATCACCATCGACGGCGTCACCGCCACCGGGGCCGGGCGCTTCCTCAACGTGGCGCCATGGACGCAGTATTTTGACCTCCAGGGCCAGCCCTCGCCCGAGCGCGCCATCACTAATCTCACCATCCGCAATGTCACCGGCTCCTTCAGCATGCTCGGCTCCCTGCGCGGCACCGTGGGCGACTCCATCACCAATGTCACCTTCGAAAACATCAACCTCCGCGTGGCGAACACTGCGCTCACGCTCGGCCCGACGGAAAACGTGACCTTGAAAAACTTCGCCGTCAATGGCGAGTGGTATCACCTCCCCGAGCCGCAAGCCGCAGCCTCCTTGCCACGCGCACGCGGGCCGGCCCCTGCTGTCACCCCGGCAGCCCAGGCTACAGTGCGCCAGACCGCCCCAGCGGCGGCTTCATCCCCCTCAGCTTCCGCCCCCTAGTCATTCGTTTGACTTGGCCGGCTTCGTCCAGGCCAGCAGCAGTCCGAGCAAAAATCCTGCCGCGGCGCCCGACATGTGGCCCACGGCGCTGATGTTAGGCACAGTCTGGTCGAAGATGGCCTGAATGACGATGATGATGACGACGGATTTCAACCGCTGTGCCGCGACCTTCGAGCGCCGTGCAAGCAGCATGATCGCGCCGGTCATGCCCACAATGCCCATGATGGCGCCCGACGCCCCGATGACCAGTTCGTCCTGCATCCAGCCGAGCTTCGCCGCGATCACGATAAAGAGCATCGAAGCGATGCCCGAACCGAAGTAGCCCACGGCGTAGCGCACCCGGCCCAACGCGGCCTCCACAAACGGCCCGAGCAGATACAGCCCATACATATTCATCGCAATATGCATTGGCCCCGCGTGCAAAAACAACGCTGTCCCGACCCGCCACCATTCCCCCTGCAGCACCGCTGGCGGCCACAACCCGCCGAGTTGATACAATGTATCGGTGTTTTCGCTTCCGCCGTGGACGGTTTCAGCAATAAACACCGCAATATTGGCCGCAATGAGCGCATAGGTGATGTTTGGTCGCCCCATCGCGCGCGCTCCCAGCGGGCCGTAGCGCACTTCGTCACTCATCGTGTGCTCCAGGCTCTCAATAAAATGCCAGGTCACCGAGGATATCGCGCCCACTGTCGGGGACAATGGCTGCGCCAGCCGCCGCTGGATCGCCGCCCGGAGCATCTGGTCGTCGGAGCGGATGGACTCCAGCATCCGGCGGCCTTCCTCCTCGTGCCCTGCGGCCAGTTCCGCCGTGGCCACCCAGAAATCCTTCACGCCATCGGGCCATTGCGTCAGATGCATGGCCAAAATTTTCCGGACGGCCTCGGTCTTGCCCGTAAAGGCCAGCAGAAATAGCCGGCCAAGTTGCAGATTGGCGGGATTTGCGGCCAGGGTGCGATAGTAACGTTGGTAAGCCGTGGCCAGCTGCTCCACTTGGCCTGTTTCTCCCCAGGCACGCAAAGCCAGCGGCAGGATGTCCGGATAAAGCGCCAGTTCGACGGACTCCTCCGCCAGCCAGGTCAGCAGGCTCTCCCAATCGCCCTGCATGCGAAAACCTTGGGCCGTGGCCACCCGCGCGATCGGTGCTTTCGAGGTCTGGTACCGTTCAAGCATCGCCATGGCGGTCTCGCGGTCGCCTCGGCTGCCGGCATCGAGCGCCCACAGCATCGTCGGGTAATGCCACATTAGCGGGGTGGGGCGCAGCCAGCGCGCCTGTTCCGCTAGTCGGGCGGCAGCGGCATATTGCTGTCCTAACACCAGGCGCCGGATGCGGAATAACCACCAACTGGGCAGCGACAGCAGCGCGATCAGCAACGCGCTCACATAACCGGCCACATTCGGCGCCGTAAACCACAGCCCAATGGAAATCAGGCCCACCGCGCCATACAGCCCCGCGTCAACGCGCGTCAGCGCAAACCGGGAAAACCGGATGGCGGCCGAAAACGCAAAAAACAACACCAGCCACAATAAAACAACATTGGTGTCCATGATGGCAGCAAGCCTTCCAGCATGCCTGGCCACCCAGCGCGGGCAAATGAAAATATGCCGGTACCGGACTGTGTTTTCAGCTCCCGCTCAGTCCATGAACAGGTCGAGCGAGCGGTAAACCAATTCTGCGCCATGCTGGAAGCCGCGTTGAAATTCGGCTGGTTCCGCCTTGGCTTCCGCGAGACGCCGCCCAAAATCAATGTGCGCCTGCTCGTCGAGGTGCTCGTCAAAATAGCGCGTGTCCGCTTCGGCCACCCCGTAGTGGGCGACCAGGCCGTCCTTTTTGGTCCGCGCCACGCCGGGTTGCTGGATTTCAAACGCCTGCACGGCGCCGAGCAGCTCGGAGGGCGTGAAGGCCGCGAACGCTTCCAGCACCGCCGTCATGCGCGGGTAGGTGGCCGGCACGGGCAGTTCAGCCGGCCATTTTTCCCACAGTTCGATGTGGACGGTTTCCTCGGCGACGATTTTCGCCGTGTCGGCGCCAAAGCTGCGGCCGATGCGCGACCAATAGGCCGGCATTTCCGCGATGAATTCGGCATAGGAACGCGCATAGCGCGCCAGTTGTTCGCGGGTGACGGCGCCGTGCGACCAGGCTTGGTAGAACGGGTGGTCAAGGAGCTGGGGATTGGGATTCATGTGATGAGGCGATTGGGTTTTGATTTAGCAGGATTTGGGCCGAACCGCGGTCGGGGCCGCTTCGGCGAAATGTTTGCGCAAATTTTTTGCGCATTGGACGAGGTTGGCCAGCGCGGGCGCGACTTCCT
>DASZWY010000190.1:0-10039 GCA_035546135.1 Opitutales bacterium | reverse complement strand
CCGGCGCGCTGGTGGACGCGCACACGGTCAACGTGCAGCCGGCGAAGGGCGCAGCCTACGCGCTCAAGGGCGAATTCATCCTGCTGGCGAGCGGTTCGCGGCCTTGGCACATCCCCGGCGTGCCTTTCGACGGCACGCATGTCCACGATTCCGACACCATTCTCGAAATTGACCACATCCCCGATTCCATCGTCATTGTCGGCGCGGGCGTCATCGGCTGCGAATACGCGACCATTTTCAACGCGCTGGGCTCCAAGGTCTCATTGGTCAACGGCCATCCGGATTTTCTGACGTTCCTCGACGGGGAATTGCTCGGCATCCTGCGCCGGCAAATGGAAAAGGAAGGCGTGAAGTTTCTCATGCCCAATCGCGCCGAGGGCGTCTCGGTGCATGAACAGGACGGCAAAAAAACCGTCACCGCCCACCTCGACGACGGCTCGGCCATCGCGGCGGACATGTTCCTGTACGCCGCCGGGCGTGTCGGCAACACGGAGGGTCTTAATCTCGACGCCGTCGGCATCAAGGCCGACGAGCGCCAGACCCTCGCCGTGGACGAGCAATACCGCACGAGCGTGCCCAATATTTTTGCCGTGGGCGACCTGATCGGTTTTCCCGCGCTCGCCTCAACCAGCATGGACCAAGGCCGCGTCGCGGTGACGCACATGTTCAATCTTGCGGAGTTCCAGCGCATCGACCAGGTCTTCCCGATGGGCGTCTACACCATCCCGGAAGTGTCCTGCGCCGGCTTGTCCGAGGAGGCGGCCAAGAAAAAGAACCAGCCCTACCTCGTGGGCCGCGCCTGGTACAAGGACGTGCCGCGCGGGCGCATCATCGGCGCGCAATTCGGCCTGCTGAAAATTCTCGCGGACCCCAGCTCGCTCGCGGTGCTCGGCGTGCACATCATCGGCCGCGTCGCCACCGAGCTGATTCACTTCGGCCTGCTGCTCGTGGAAGACGGCGTGCCGGTGACGCGCGTGGCCGGGATGATTTACAACCAGCCGACTTTCCACGAAATGTATAAAATCGCGGCGTTTGACATCGTGCGCCAGAAGCAGGGGCTGCCGCCCATCGGCGGCTCCTCGGCGTTTTGAATTATGAAACCCGCCGAGACTGTGCCATTTGCCGCGCGCCGCACCGGATTTTGCCGGGTGGCGCGGCTGTATGCGCTCCTCGAAAAACTGATGTTCGGCGGAAAATTGGAAGAGGCCCGCTTCTGCCATTTGCCCCACCTGCGCGACTGCCGCGACATTCTCCTGCTCGGCGAAGGCGATGGCCGCTGCCTGGCGCGGCTGGCAAAAATTGCGTCGCAGGCCCGTTTGCATTGCGTGGACGCCAGCCCCGCCATGCTCGCCCGGGCGGCCGCGCGGCTCAGCGCCGGCGAACGGGCGCGGGTGACGTTCATCCAGGCGGATGTCGCGCAATGGAATCCCCCGCCGGCGGCCTATGACGCCGTGGTCACCGTTTTCTTTCTCGATTGCCTGACGGAGGCGGTCGTGCGCAATCTCGTCGCCAAATTATCCCCGGCGTTGCGGCCGGGCGCGCGCTGGGTCTGGTCTGATTTCGTGCTGCCGGAGCGGGGCCCGGCGCGCTGGCGGGCGCAAATCTGGCTGCGGGCAATGTATGGATTTTTTCGCCGTTCCGCGCGGTTGACGGCCCGGGAATTGCCGCCCGCGGAGGCGATTTTCCACGCCGCCGGCTGGCGCGCGCAAGCCCGGCGCGATTTTCACGGAATATTCGCCTTGGGCTTGCTGTTGAGCCAGCCGGGCTGAGTTTCCTGGTCTTCGTTCATGCGACGCAGGCGCGCCTCCAGCACCGCGGCCCGGCCCAGGTAACCAACGATTTTTTTCGGATTGTCGCGCGCGACCACCGGCAGGCGGCCGCAGTTGCGCTTGAGCATGCGGTTGAGCGCGTCGCTCAGCGTTTCATCCGGGTAGGCGACCACGGGGCGCGCGCAGCCGGCCTCCACCAAGGTGAGCTTGCCCGAGGGGTCCTTCTCGAAGGCGCGGACGATGTCGCCGCGGGTGATGATGCCGGCGAGGTCGCCCTTGCGGTCGACAAGCACAAAGGCCTGGTGGCGGCTCAGGGCGGGATCGCCGGAGTTGAGGCGCTTGCCCAACTCGCCGATGGTGAGATCGCCGCTGAGTTGCGTGGGCTGGCGGTCCATCGCTTTGTCCACGGTGACCTGCTGAAAGACGTCCACCTCGTATTCCTGGTGCACCTTCAGGCCGCGCCGCGCCAGTTTTTCGGTCAGGATGGAATTTTCCATGAACAGCAACGCGACGAAGTGCGCGATGGCCACGACGAGCATCAGCGGCAGCACGGAGTCATAGTCGCGCGTCAGCTCGAAGGCGAAAATGATGAAGGTAAACGGCGCGCGCGCGGCGGCGCCAAACAGGGCGGCCATCGCCACCAGGGCAAATGCATTCGTGGCCAGGTGCGCCGACGGGAAAAAATGGTTCCCCACTCCCGCAAACAAGGCGCCCAGCGCCGCGCCAATGGTGAAGGTCGGCGCCAGAATGCCGCCCGAATGACCCGAGCCCAGGGTGAGGGTGACGGCGATGGTCTTGGCCACCAGCAATACTGCAATCAGCCCCAGGGTCAGCTTCGCATTGGCGTCCAGCAGGTCGGAAATGGTGTCATACCCGATGCCGAGCACGCGCGGGACAAAGTAGCCGATGACGCCGAGCGCCGCGCACGCCATGACCGGATACCAATACGGGTCGCAGGGGAGGCTCTCAAAGATGTCTTCGACTTTGTAGAGCAGCCGGCTGTAGCCGATGGCCGCGAAACCACTCACGATGCCGAGCAGCACATACCACGGCAGCGCATCGGGAAAATTGAAATTGGCCGCCCCGACGGTGAACATCGAGCTGGTCCCGAGCAGCCGCAGGCGCACCGCCGTGGCCACCGTGCTCGCGATGACGAGCGGGATGAACGAGCGCGCCTTGTATTCAAAGAGCAACAGTTCGATGGCGAGCATCACCGCCGCGAGCGGGGTGCTGAACGTCGCCGCCATGCCCGCCGCCGCGCCGCTGGCGAGCAGCACCTTGCGTTCGGCCGCGGTGACGTGCAGCGCCTGCCCGAGGATGGAGCCCAACGCGCCGCCGGTTTGGATGATCGGACCCTCGGCGCCGAAGGGCGAACCGGTGCCGATGGCGATGGCCACCGACGTCGGCTTGAGCAGCGCCACGCGTGGCTGCACCCGGCTCTGGTTGAAAAGCACCGCCTCCATCGCCTCCGGCAGGCCGTGGCCGCGGATTTTCGGCGAGCCGAATTTCGCCATTAACCCCACGACCAGCGCGCCCCCCATTGGCACCAGCAGCACCCACAGGCCGAGATGATTTTGCGACTGCGGCATGTCCGCCAGCGAAACCTGCTGATAAAACACCAGGTTGGAAACGAATCGAATCAGCGCATAGAGCCCGTAGGCCGCAAACCCGCCCGCAAATCCAATCAGCGTCGCCAGCAGGGACATGAAAAACAGCCGGCGCCGCGATGGGTCGGGCGAAATCTGGCTCAGGATGGTGGCATAAAACGGTGCGGTCGAATCGTTTGGCGTGGACATAAACCGGCGTTTTTATATCCTGCCACGATATAAATCAAGCAAATCCGCCTCATGTCCAACCCCGCCATCACCCTCGCCCAGTCCGAATTTGAGGCGCTCGCCGCGTATCGCCACGCCCTGCGCCGGTTTTTGCAATTTAGCGTGGAAACAGCGCGGAGCGCCGGGCTGACTCCCCAGCAATACCAGGTGCTGCTCGCGGTCAAGGCGGCGCGCGCGCCGCTGTCCATCGGGGAACTGGCCCTGACCATGCAATTGCGCCACCACAGCACCGTTGGTCTGGTGGACCGGCTGGTGCGGCGGCACTGGCTGCGGCGCATGCCCGACCCGACGGATGCGCGCCGGGTGCGGCTGCAACTGACCGCTAGCGGCGATAAATTGCTGACCGAGGTGGCCATGGTCAACCGCGGCGAGTTGCGCCGCATCGGCCCCGAGCTCATTCACTCGCTCGAATCGCTCGGCGTGGCGTGAATTATTCCTCGCCCGCCAGTTCCGGCGGCATGTCTTTTTCGTCCAGGCGCTCGATGGCGGCGCCGAGCCCGCGGAGTTTGTCGTCAAATTTCTCGTAACCGCGGTCGAGATGGTAGACGCGGCGCACCCAGGTTTCATCCGTCGCGCACAGGCCCGCGAGAATCAACGCCGCGCTGGCGCGCAGGTCGGAGGCCATGACCATCGCGCCGGAAAGCTTGGTGCGGCCCTTGATGATGGCGCTCGGCCCCTCGATGGCGATGTCCGCGCCCATGCGTTGCAATTCGGACACATACATGAAGCGGTTCGGGTAAATTCGCTCGGTGACGATGCTCAGGCCGGGCGTCACCGCCAGCACCGCGCACATTTGCGCCTGCAAGTCCGTCGGGTAGCCGGGGTAGGGCAGCGTGATGACGTCCACGGGCTTCAACTTCACGTTGGTGGCATTTACGCGCAGCTTGTTCGGCCCCTCGGCGCTGAGGGCGAGGCCCGCCTCGTCCAATTTGTCGAAAAACGCGCCGAGATGCTGGGCATTGGCGCCGGTGACGGTCACGTCGCCCCTGGTGATGGCGGCGGCAAGAATCCAGGTGCCGGCCTCGATGCGGTCGGGAATGACGCGATGGCGCGCCCCGCGCAGCCGGTCCACGCCCTCGATGGTCAGCATATGCGTCCCGATGCCGTCAATGCGCGCGCCCATGCTGACCAGCAGGCGGCACAGGTCTTCGATTTCCGGCTCGCACGCCGCGCTGTCGAGCCGTGTGATGCCGGGCGCGAGCACCGCGGCCATGATGAGGTTGGCCGTGCCGGTGACGGTGCTGCCCTGCCGGCCGCCGAGAAAAATTTCCGTCCCGCGCAGCTTCGAGGCGTCGAGGTGCAGATAGCCCTTTTTCATCCGCACCGTGCAGCCGAGGCTCTTGAGGCCCTTGAGGTGCAGGTCAATCGGCCGCGGGCCGAAGTTGCACCCGCCGGGTTGCGAGACCACCGCCTTGCGCAGCCGCGCCACCAGCGGGCCGAGCAGCACCACGCTCGCGCGCATTTTGCTGACCAGCATGTGCGGGGCGAAGTGAGTGACGTTTTTCGCGGTGATTTTCCAGGTGTGCGGGTCGAGGCGCTCCACCTCCGCGCCGAGGTGCTGCAAAATCTGCCCCATGAAGCGCACGTCGCTCAGGTCGGGCACGTTTTCGAGGACGCACGTTTCCTCGGTCAGCAGCGTGGCCGCGAAAATGAGCAGGCAGGAATTTTTGGCCCCGCTGACGGCGATTTCGCCGCGCAGCGTGCGACCGCCTTGTATGCGCACAACATCCATGGAAGCAGTCTTTAGGAGCGTTCCGGGCGTCCGGAGCGGTCGCGCCCGCCGCGCGAATGATGAGGATGACCCTGGCGGTGGCGCGGGTGGCGGCGTTCGGAGCGGTCTTCGCCTTCGTCACGGTCCCGGCCGCGGTCGCCATCGGCCCGGCGCTCCCGGCGGTCTTCCCGGATTTCTTCGCCGACGGCGTCAACTGGCCGGCCGCCGCTGAAAATGCGTTTGATGAAACCCACGATGCCGCCGGATTTCGGCTTGGCGGGCGCTTTCGTTTCCTTGGAGCGGCTGGGGTGCGCGGGGATGACGGCGTTTGGCCGGCCCGAAGTGGAATCGGCCGGCCCGCGCGAGGCCTCGCGGCGGTCCCGGTCGCGGTTGCTTTCGCGATTGCCATCACGGCTGGCGCGGGCCGGCACCACCTTGTCCGGGGCGCGGGCAAAAGCGGAGGGCGCGTATTCCTGCACTGGCAAAGGCTTGGCGTTTTCCGTGCGCAGGCGGCGCGGCGCGGGGTCGTTGGCCGGGTCGGGCTTCAGCCCCACATATTGCTCGCGTTGGCCCCCACGCGATTCATTCGCCGGGCGCGGGGGTGGGGGTGCCGGACGCTCGCGTTGCGGCGGCGGCGCGGGCCGTTCGCGGGCAACCGGCTCACGGGTCACGGGCTCGCGTGGTGGCGGAGAAACAGGCGCCGGCGCGCGCACGGGCGCGGGAACCGGGGCGGGTTCCGCCGGACGCTCGGGCTGGGCATATCCTTTGGCGTGTTCGCCGGTAAGGGTTTCCCGCACTGCGGAAATATCAGCCACTTCACCGCAGGAGGCGGATGCCGCCGCCGGGCGCGGGGGCGGCACACCGGGGCTGGAGGCGCGTTTCCAACGGCCTTTGAGGTTGGAGGTGCGATGGGGGGCGGTAGAGCCGGTGGGAGACGGGTCAGAATTCATCCGATGAGTCAAAAAAGAGCGGCACCCCGGCGCTGGCGATAATCGCGGGCGCGTCCGGACGCTTGCCCTCAAACCCTGCCCGCAAAGCCCTGGGGCGGCAATCCTAATTTTTATAATCGCCGCGTTTCGTTTGCGCTTGCCAGTTCTGCGCCGTTAAATTGCGATGCGCCCATGAGCTCGCCCGCCACCACGCCTTCCACCGCCGCCAACCCGCCCATCCCCGCTGACAAGCTGGAGGCCATTTTCGCCCTCCAGGAAACGCTGAACCAGCGCATCGGCGTGGACACCGCGGCCCTCGACGAAGCCGGGCAAATCAAGTGGACGCTCAATTACATTCGCGCGATGCAGCAGGAACTCGCCGAGCTGACCGACTCCGTGCCGTGGAAATGGTGGGCCAAATATCAGACCTTCGACCGCCAGAACGCCCGCGTCGAAGTCGTCGACCTCTTCCACTTCCTCGTCTCCATCGCCCAGACCCTCGGCCTCAGCGCCGACGACATCTACCAGGCTTACGTGAAGAAAAACCAAATCAACCACCAGCGCCAGGACTCCGGCTACGTGAAGAAGGACGAGAATGATTCGAAGGGCGTGTGAGGAGGGTTGATTTTTTCATTTCCTGATTTTGAAAGATTGTCGTCTTTGAAACAGCCTCGCGTAGCGAGGCTCCGAAAATAGCCGTGGGCTTTAGCCCACGGAAACCGGATGGCCCTGTTGGGGCGTCGCGTAGCGACGCTTGATTACCTCGCTACGCGAGGCATGAAGCGAAGCGCTTACTTCTTCGGCACCAGCTTCAAAAACTCCAGCCAGTCCATGCAGCGGGAGGTCCAGGTGCCGACGGGCAGTTCGGTGGGTTCGAGGGCGAAGCCGTGCGCGCCGGCGGCGTAGAGATGCATTTCCGCCGGGATTTTTGCCTCCAGCAGCGCGCTGTATAATTTCACCATGTTGACGGCGTGCGCGCTGTCCTCGGTGGTGCCGATGAAGAGCATCGGCGGCGTGTCTTTCGTAATCGTGTACGGTTGCGGCATTTCGCCCGGGTAAACCAGCACGTCGAAATCCGGCCGCGAGCTCACGCGCTCAATGGGGTCGGCGACGTCGGGTTTGCCGGCATCGAAGCGCAGGCCGGCGTAGGCGGCCACGGTGCCGCCGGCGGAAAAGCCCATGACGCCAATGCGTTGCGGGTCCACGTGCCACTCGGCGGCGCGGCTGCGCACCAGCCGGAGCGCGCGCTGGGCGTCGGCAATCGAGGTATCGAGCGTGTATTGCGGAAAATTCGGCGTCTTCGACAAACGATACTTCACGACAAACGCCGCGATGCCCTGCGTGTTGAGCCACTTCGCGATGTCGCGGCCTTCGTGGTCGATGGTCAGCGTGGTGGCGCCGCCGCCGGGCAGAACCAGCACCGCCGCGCCGGTGGCTTTTACCTTCGCAGGCAGAAAGACGAAAATCGACGGATAATGCACCGGCGAGAGGTGCCCGTGCGGGCTGCGCGCGGTGGGCGGCGAATAATGTTCCGCGGCGGTCACGCCCTCCGAGCCGGGCGCGCCGTTGGGCCAGAGGAGAATTTCGGTGGTGTCGGGCCAGGGAGCGGCGGCCAGGGTGTGGCCGCCGGCGAGCGTCAGGAGCAGGACGCCAGCCGTTTGCAGGAATTTGGAGCAGGTCATGGGGTGGTTCGCGACCGCGCGGCGGGGTTGCCGCTGGTGAGGCTTTCGATGGGCGCGAAATCGTCGGTGAGCACGGGGGCTTGCAGGTAGTTGGCCGGGGGCTTCGGCTGGAAATTGGCGAGGCGGTCGAGGAAGTTCGGGAAGGTCATCTGCTTCGAGGCGAGGAGGGCGTCGGCGGCTTTTTTCAGCGCCGCGGCGTCGGTGGCGTCCTTGCTCATCGTGGCGATGATGACGTCGTTGAGGCTGCTCTTCGCCTCGAAAATATAAACCTGCGGAAACACTTCCTTGAGCGTGTGGTACACCGACGCGATGATGTCGCTGGTGTTGTAGCCCTTGAGGACGGTGATGACGTTGTACGCCAGCAGGCCGTCAGGCGCGAGGTGGTCCTTTGCGATTTGGAAAAACTCCTTGGTGATGAGGTGCGGCGGGATGCTCGCGCCGTAGCGGCCCTGGGTGTACGCGTCGAGCAGGATGGCGTCGTATTGGTCCTTGGCGTGGAGGAGGAACTGCCGCCCGTCGAGCACGTTGAGCTTTTGACGCGCATCGGGCCGGTAGCCGAAATACTTCTGCGCAATGTCGGCGACCATCGGGTCGATCTCCACCGTCTCCATCGTCGCGTCGGCGTGGTAATGGATCATCGCCTTCTGCGTGCTCGCGCCGCCCAGGCCGAGCATGAGGATTTTTTTCACGTCCGGCTTCCACAGCCAGATCATCTGGAAATAGTCCGTGTATTCAAACGCGCCCGCGTAGGGGTTGCGCGTTTCCATGCGCGACTCCATCGTGTCGTCGAAAAACAGCGTGCGGTAGCCGTCCTCGTCCTGCACCTGGATGTTGTGGTAGGGCGACGTGCCGGTGAAAACCGTGTCCGGCCCGGAGGTGCGCGGCGGCGGGGCGGGCGGTGCCGGCGGGGGCGTGGGCGGCGGCGGGGTGGCGAGCGCCATCGCGCAGGTCAGGCAGGTGAAAACGAGGCAGCGTTTAATCATCGGCATACGGGGCGGGCGGGGTGGGGGCTGGGGCAAGAACCGGGGGGCGCAGCCAACTGTTTAGCGCGACACACGCCGCCGCCAAGACCATAATGACGCCGCCGGTGACGTGGAAGATGACCGTGAGCGTCGTCGTTTGCAGCAAATAATAGCCCGAGATGAACACGCCCGCGATGCTGCCCACCGTGCTGGCCGCGAAAATCAGCCCGCTGGCTCGGCCCACGCCCGCCAGGCTGCGCGCGCAAATCTGCGTCACGTAGGGCGAGAGCATCGCGAGCAGCACGCATGGCAGCAGAAACACCACCGCGCTGCCCATCACCGGGTCGAGCGTCTGGCGCAGCGCGGTCGGCTGCTGGTCCACCGGCGTGACCACGAGGTTGATGAGGCGGTCGGCAAAATCCGGGATGTAAAAAGTGAAAATGCCCGCGGGCACGAGCAGCGCCGCCAGCCAGCCCAGCCGCCGCAGCCGGTCGGCGAGCACTCCGCCAAAATAATAACCCAGCGCCAGCGCCACCATCACCAGCCCGATCTGGTTTACCCACACATAATACGACGTGCCGAAATATTTCGCCAAAAACCGCGTGCCGACAATCTCCAGCACCATGATGATGAAGCCACCCGTGAACACGATGGCCGCCGCCGCGAAGGATTGCATGGGAGGAGCCTAGGATGAAACCGCGTCGCCTTGAAAGCCGGAAAAGCCATCCAACATCCAACATCGAACATTCAATGAAAAGATCCTTCGGCACGCCACCCTGGGGCAAGAGCTCGCGTGGGTTTGATTGAAGGTTGAATGTTGAGCGTTGAATGTTGAATGTTCGCCTGCCGACTATTGCCCCCCGAGCATCTTGCCCAAATTCTCGAGGTTGATTTGCGGCTTGGGGGCGATGGCTTCGCGGAGCTCGCCGATCTCTTCCGGCAAGCCGACAAACAAGGCGTCGGGCCAGGTGCGGTTGTCCTTGATGTCGTCGTAGATTTGCGCTTCGAGATAAACATTCGCGCCGAAGCCGGCGAGGTATTGCAGGCGCAGGTCGCGGTCGCGGTTGACCGCGGCGTGGTTGTCGGCCAGCCATTTTTGCAGGTCGGGACCGGAGGCGCCGTAGGTTTTCAGCAAATCGAGCGCCGAGTGG
>DASZWY010000189.1:0-3894 GCA_035546135.1 Opitutales bacterium | reverse complement strand
GTAGCTCTGCACGAACATTTCCTCGTTCGAGTACTGTGGCTTCCACCCGAGTTCCGTGCGCGCTTTGGCAATGTCGAAATAAAGCGACCGGCCATACATCAGCGCGTGGTAGGGCCCCAGCGGCGACAGCCCGACCGTGTTGGCGACTTTCAGCAGCGCCGCCGTCGGGCCCAGCGGCACGCTGCGCACGCGCGACCCCGTTTGGGCGTGCGCGCAGAGTTGTTCCAGCACCGCCCGCATCGTGCCGTAGCGGTCGGTGCCGCAATTGTAGGAAGTCGGCCCTGGCCGCGCTGCCGCCGCCAGGCAGGCGTCGGCCAGGTCGTCGGCATGGACAAACTGGTAAACGTTATCACCCCGCCCAAAGACCGGGACATTGTAGCCCGTGCGAATCCATTCAAAGAGAATTTGAAAAATTCCCAGCCGCCCGTGGCCCATGATGGTGCGCGGGCGGATGATGGTGACGTCGAGCCCGTCCTGCGCAAATCGCTGGCACAACCGCTCGCCGGCCAGTTTTGCCGCGCCATACGCTTCGGCGGGGGAGGGCGGGGTTTGCTCGTTGACCGGATTCGCCTTCGGCGCGCCATACACCGCGCTCGAGGAAACATACACCACCTTGCGCATCCCCGCGGCCTTTGCCGCCCGCAGCAGATTTTCCGTGCCGGTGATGTTGACCGACTCAAACAGCGCGCGATCCTTGGCCAGCGGCACTTGTGCGACACAGTGGTAAACGATGTCGCAGTCCGCGCACGCCCGTGCCAGCGCCGCGGAATCGCGCACGTCGCCTTGGGTGAATTCCACGTCCGCCGGCCGGTCGCGGGCATCCGCCAAATCAAACACGCGCACCGGCTGCCGCAGCTTCACCAGCCGGTCGCGCAACAACGCGCCGAAATAGCCCGAACCGCCGGTGACCAGGTGCTTCATTGCAAAATTTAAAATGGGATGTGGTTGTCAAAACACCAGCGCAACGAACGCCTCATGCCTTCTTCCAGTTCCACCACCGGCAGGTAGCCCAGCTCGCGCTCCGCCCGCGCTACTGAGCACGCGATGGTCTGGTTCATCTCGGAAAGCACGTGGATTTTCTGGTGATACCGGCCGGCGCCCTGCAACGCAGCGTCGCAAATCCCCGCCACCTCGCCCGCCAGCCCCGGCAGCCGCATCCGCCGGTGCGCGCATTTTTGGCCAAACTCCTTCTCCAGCAGCCGCTCCACCGTGTCCACAATTTCGTTCATCGAATACGGTCGGCGGTCGGCAATCCAATAGGTCTGCCCCGCCGCGGCCGGGGTCAACGCCGCGAGTTGCAGGCCCTGGCAGAGGTTGTCGATGTAGCTCATCGAGCGCAGGTTTTTTCCGCCGCCGACAATCGGCGCCTTGCCGTCGCGAATCATGCCGAAGAACAGCGTTTGCCGCGGCGGTTGATCCGGCCCGTAAAACCACGGCGGCCGGATGACGACGGTCTCCAGGCGCCCGCGCGCCGAAACTTCCTGTGCCGCCTTTTCCAACTGCATCTTCGAGCGCCCGTAATGGCGGTAGGGCCGATACGGCGAGGTTTCGTCGAACAGATGGTCGGGAAACGGATTGTTCCCGCACGGCGAATTCGACGACACCACCACCGCCCGTTTCACCCCGGCGCTCTCGGCCGCCTCGAGCAAATTTTTTCCACCCGTGGCGTTGATTTCATAAAATTCCCGCACCCGCTGCGGATGGATGACGCCCGCGGTGTGAAACAACAGCGCCCCCTTGGCATCCGCGCAAAGCCGCGCGCTGGCGGCCGGGTCGCGCAAATCGCCTTCGATGATTTCAATCTGGGGCGAAATTTTCCGCAACAGCGCCGCATCCTGGCCGGGCAGAAGCAAGGCGCGGATTTTCAGATGCTCATTCGCGCCGCGCAGTTGCTCGTGTTCATCGAGCCCCCTGATGAGCGTTTGCACCAGCCGGTAGCCCAGCCAGCCCAGCGCGCCGGTGACGAGAATGCGGTCCGTGGTCCAGCGATTGCTCATGGTCGGTCTTGTTGGAGAAAGTGGAGGGCGTTGCGCCGGGCAATCGCCATGATGCTGCCTTGCGGGTTTACGCCTGGAGCGGTGCAGAGCAGGCTGGCGTCCGCCACGAAAAGATTTTCCGCGCCATGCACGCGCCCAAACGAGTCCGTGGCGCATTTTGCCCGGTTCTCGCCCATCGGGCACGACGAAAAAAGGTGGATGGTGATGAGGCTCGCCCGGCCAGGCGGCAGCACCTCGGGCAACCGGCGCAAATCGTCCGCGCTCACCAGCGCCGGCCAGCCCGCCACGCCGGGGAACACACACTCCGCGCCCGCGGCCAGCATCATCTCCGCCAGCTTGCGCACGCCGTCGGCCAAATCGCGCTGGTCCACCGGCGCCAGGCGGTAGCGCACCAACGGGTCGCGAAAGCCCGGTGCCACCCGGATGTGCCCGGAACCCTGGCCGGTGATCATCGCGTAGTAATTGGCCTGCCGCGTCCACGTTGTGGGCACCGCCCGGGCCGCTGCCGGATGGTCGAGCAAGCCGAGCGCGAGGTAGGGCGGGGTGCTGACCGAGCAGCCGAAGCTCAAACGCGGCGAAAATTCCTTCACCTGGTGCGCGGGCACGCCCAAGTCGGCGGAGTTAACCGGCTCCTGGAATTGCGCCGTGAGCTTGATCGTCGGATGCAGGCGCAGGTTTTCGCCGATGTTCCGGGTCAAGCCGCTGCGCCGCAACAAGGCCGGCGTGTGCACCGCGCCGGCGGCGAGAAAAAGATTTTCCGCGGCGAGTTCGATGATTTTACCCGAAGCATGCCCGGCCTGCGCCAGCCACCGTCCGTTTTCGCGGCGCAGCCTGAGCACCCGGGTGTTGGGCAGCAATTTTCCGCCGGCCCTTAAAAATCGCGGCACATAGGTGCGGGTCATGGATTGCCGTTCGCCGCGTCCGCCCGCGCCCGCTTCGTAGCGAAACCACCGCGGCACTTCCTGCGATTGCCAGCCGAGTTTCCGCGCCCCGTCGCGCAATTTTTGCGAGGCCGCCGGCAACTCCCCCGGCCACGGCGACACGCTCAAGTCCTTTTCGCAGGCTTCAAAGTGTTTTTGCAAATCCGCCTCGGCCAGTTCCTTCACCTGAAACTCCTTGCGCCAGGCCTCGAGAATGTCCGGCGGCGTGCGGTGGTAGAGCCCGCTGTTGATTTCACTCCCGCCGCCGACACACCGGCCCTCGACGTAAGCGATTTTCGTTTGGCCCAGCGCGACCGTCAGCCCGCCGTTGCGGTATTTCTGCTCCATTTCCTGCCGCGAAAACGGCGCGCATGATTCCAGGGCGAGATACGGGCCTTCCTCCACCATCAGCACCGCTCGCCCCGCCTCCGCCAGCAACGCGGCGGTGATGCTCCCGCCCGGCCCGGAGCCGACGACGAGAATCTCGCAGCGCATTTGCCCCGGCGGCTCGCGCACGACCGCGTCAGCCGGACCCTCCGTTTCGCGCGGCGCAAGATTCGGCAGTGCGCGGCTATGCAGCGCGAGGGCCGTCAGGCTTTCGTGGAAACGTACAAAATCGCGCTGCGCGCTGGTCGCGGCATTTTTCCACGCGCGGATTAATTTTGCCCGTTGGGCCGGGGCTGCGCGATGAAACGCCGTGCCCAGTGTCAGCCACCCGGCGAGGTCGAAGCCCAGCGTCGCCAGCTTGACTGGCCCGCGCAAATAATCCGGCATCCGCGCTTCCTCACGCAGGATAAAGTCCGCCAGGTCGTTGTAGGGCGGAGCGAGTTCGGGCCGGCCCGGTTCGGCGAGATTCGCCGCGAGCGAATAGGCGAGGGCGCACGCCGTGTCGTGCAGGTGCGGCTGCAAGGGAGAACTCATGGGTCACGTCGCCAGCCAAACGATGAGCAGCGCCAGCGCGCCGACGAGGTAGCTTG
>DASZWY010000188.1:0-11946 GCA_035546135.1 Opitutales bacterium | reverse complement strand
GTTTTCCGGACAGAAAGCCCTCAAGCCATGACCGCGCCCATCGTCATTTTAGCCGACACGCCGGAGGGTGGGGCGGGGCGCGCGGCCTGGCGTCTTTTTACGGCCTTGCGTGAACGCGGCGCGAATGTCGAGTTCTGGCACTTTCAAGACACGCCGCCCGACCAAACCCGCGTCCGCCGCCTCGAATCGCCCGGCAAACGTCCGACCGCCGAGCGCCTGCTCAAAAATCTCTCGCGCGAAGCCGCCCGCAAAATGCGCCGCCGCCGCCACACGGAATCGTTGCTCGCCGCGATCGGGCAATTCAATCCGCGCCTGCTGCATCTGCACAATCTTTCCGCATCCGGACTCGACCATGCCAGCTTGCTTCAACTGCCGGCGGAATTGCCCATCGTCTGGACTCTGCATGATGCCTGGGCCTTTTCTCCCGAACCCTTTCGCTGGCATGACGCCGGTCTCGGGTCTGACGAACGTTTACTTTCAGGTGAAGCGGAACTTTCCCGCGCCCTGGCCAAGCGCGAAAAGTTTTTTGCCACCCGCCGCCGCTTGTTGCTGGCGGCGCCGTCACACTGGCTCGGTGAGCAAGCGCGGGCCGCGATCCCCCATGAAATCCCCCTTCGCCGCGTGCCCTACGGACTGCCGACGAAAATTTTTTCCCCGTTGCCCAAAATTCAGGCGCGCAACGAACTGCTCCTCGATCCGCAAACCCGCTGGATAGGTTTTGGCGGCTGGGCGGGTGACCGCCGCAAGGGCGCGGATATTTTGGCCGCGGCGCTGCCTTCCTTGCGCGATATTCCCCATGCCGGTTTGCTGGTCTGGGGCGGCACATCTTCCGCGATTTGGCCGGACGGTTTTACCCGGCATGAATGGGGCCGCGTCAGCGACCTGCAGGCCGTGCGCCGCCTGTATGCCGCCTGCGAAGTATTTGTCTGCCCGAGCCGGGCCGATAATTTCCCGCTGGTTGTGCTGGAGGCCCAGGCCTGCGGCACGCCCGTGATTGCCAGTGACGCCGGGGGCACGCCTGAGTCTGTGCTGCCCGGCCAGACGGGTTGGGTGGTCCGCGCCGATGATCCTGCCGCACTCGCCACCGCCTTGCGCACGGCGCTCAGCGCCGATTTGCCCAAGATGTCCCTTGCCGCGGCGGCTAACGGCGCGACGTATTCCCTGGAACGCGAAGCCGCCGCCTACGAAGCCATCTACGCGGAAATGCGGGAAGGCCGCGCTTAACCCGGCTTGGTTGCTTCCATGAAAATCGAGTCGGGCTTCACCACTGCGCCGCCCGGCGTCGTGTCCAAATAAAAGTTCGCCCAGCCCGGAATGGCGCTCTCCGCCGCCTGGCGCACGGTCGGGTTTTCGAAACCCGCGTCGCGCAGCAGCCGTCCGAGCGAAAAGCGGTCATACATCCACAAATGCGCTTCACCGCTGAGCCGGTAGCGTCCCAGGTCCAATGCCCGCGGCGCTTGCGCTCCGCCCAAAACCCGCAGCAGGCCTTTCACCAGCAGGTCCCAGAGCAGGCGCGGTTTGCGCAAAATCTGGGCGAACAACGAACGTTGTTTCGCGGGCTTTTGGGCATTTTCCGCCACGATCTTGGCCGCCTCTTCGCCGATGCGCTCGCTCACGAACGCCGCGTTGGGCGGTGGATTTTGCAGTAAAAATTCACTCATCTTTCCGCCGGGTTGCTCGCGCACCGTCTGGTCGTACATTTCCAGCAGCATCCAGTCATAGTCCGCTGCTGCTCCGGGCGTTCCTTTTGCCGCAGCGTCCAACTTTTCCAGATACAGCCGCCCGATGCGCTCCAGGTCCGGGGTGGCGATGCGGATGACGCCTCCGGGCTTCAGCACGCGTCGGCACTCGCGCAGGAACGGCAGCGCCTCGTCGCGGCGCATGTGCTCGAGGATGTGCGAATGGTAAACCGCGTCGCAGCTATTGTCCGGCAGCGGGATGCCCGCGCGCAAATCGTGCGCGATAACCGCCGGATTGCGGCTCACAATGTCATAATTTATCCACGCCGGATGGAAGCGCGCGCCGCAACCGAGGTTGACCAGCTTGGCGGCAATGGGCGTTTCAGCGGCGGGAGGCATGGTGGCGAAAAAGCAAGGGGGTGCGGCGGGCCGTCCTCACAACCTTTTCAGGATGCCATTCGAGCTCCAGGTCAGATTGTAGCCAAAAAAATCGCAATAGTCCGCGTCGATTTCGTAATCGCGCGCGTGCTCGGGCAAAAATTCTTTCAACGCCCGGTGTGGGCCGGAGTTGCAGGCCGGGTCGTTGTTCAGGTCGGAGATGATGCCGTCTTCGACGACAATATATTCGCCTGGGCGCAACCAGGGGTGGAAAAAACGCAGCACGGCCAGTGTCGTCTCGTAGGCGTGGTCGGCGTCCTCAATGACCAGCCAGGGCCGCGGCAACGACTCGAGCAATTCCTTCGTCAGGCTGCCTTCGAGCCGCCGCCCGTCGCCCTCCATGAACTTGACCCGCGGGTGCGACACGGCGTCCACTCGCACGATGTCCAGCGAATACACCGTGCCGTCGAGGCCGAAGCTGTCCAGCATGTCGCCAAACCACAGCCCGCTGCCGCCGGATTTCGACCCGATTTCAAAAATGGTGCGCGGCTTCAATTGCCATACCAGCGCCGGATACAGCGCCATGTCAAACGGGCTCTTGAGCATGAACACGCCGCGGTATTTGTAGAGATGCAGCGCCTGCTGGATGCGCGTCATTGTGGGCCGGGGCAGGCTGGAGGCATAGGGTCGCTCCAGCATGGGGATTTTTTTCACCACCGGCGGGGCCAGCGCCTGGCGGAGTTGTTCGGCGCGCCGCGCCGCCGCGGCATGCTGCGGGTGCGCGGCCAGTTCCTGCTCGTATGCCGCCACGGCCTCCTCGTGCCGTCCCACATGCTCGAGGCAGCGTCCCTGCAAGTAAAGGAGGCCTTCCTTATCCGCGTTACTCGCCAGGGCCTTTTCCACCAGCCGCAACGCATCCACGCCCTGGCCGGCCTTTTGCAGCCGCTCCGCCTGTTTGCGTAATTCCGCCAGCGCGGGACTTTCCGGCGGCACTTCCGGGTTGCTGCCGCCGGGCCGGACGTGCTTCGCCCAAAAACGAGTGAGCTTTTGCGTCAGCGGCTTCATGGCTTGGGTTCAAGATGGGTGCCGCCAATCTCCAGGCAAGAAAAATGCGCGCGGCGTTTACGCTTGCTTGCGTCGCCCGGGAAAAACTAGCCTCGCCCATCCCGGCCCATGGCGGACATCTACAACCCGAGAGGCTACCTGCGCCCCGTGACCCGCTTTGCCCGCCGGCACGTGAAGCGGCTGCTGCGCGATGCAGACTACGCCTTTTTCCAAAAACTGGTTCGCCAATTTGGCCGCTGGCCGCGCTACCAGCCGGGCTCGTTCGATTACCTGGGCCGCCGCGTCGAGTTTGTGGACGCCGCCAGCCTGCTCACGGCCTGGGACGAAATTTTCCTCAACCGCATCTACGATATCGGCCCGCAAACGGAGCCTTACCTATGCGATGCCGGCGCCAACATTGGCCTGACCGAGCTTTATTTCCAAGTACACTACGGTAAATTCTCCGGCGTCTGCTTTGAACCCGACCCGGGCGTCTTCGCCGTCTTGCAGCGCAATTTGCGCGCGTGGGGCTGTGATGTCGAGGCTCGGCCGGAAGCCGTGGGCGCGCGCGACGGCGAGGCGGAGTTCAAAAGCGAAGGCGCCGATGCCGGCCAGCTCGTCGCCGATGGCGCGGGCTCGCATCGTGTGAAAATCACCCGGCTTTCCCCCTGGCTCAACCGCCGGATCAGTCTCCTCAAAATTGATATCGAAGGGGCGGAGGTCGAAGTCATGGAAGATTGCGCCGGCCAGTTCGGCCAGGTCGCCGCGCTTTTTGTCGAATTCCACAGCTACCCTGGCCGCGCCCAAAATCTCTGGAAGCTCCTGCGCGTCATCGAAGAGGCCGGTTTTCGCGTCTACCCGCAGGAGGTCGCCTCCCAAACCCAGATGTTCGCGAAGGCGGAACGCAAAACCATCGGCGCCTTTGACCTCAACCTGAACATTTTCGCCATCCGGCCGCCTCACCAGTAACAGCCGCTTTCGATGCGGTCGACATGCTGCGGCGCTTCCTCCGCGCTGGGCCTGATCCAGCAGTCGTTGTAGACGGATTTCAGCCACGGATATTCGTCCCACCGCTTGCCGCGGATGCCGAAAAACAACTGCGTTACCCCGCCGAGATGGATGCCGATTTTGCCCTGCCGCCGGGCGTTGACGCACAAGGGCAGGCCCCACGCCCCGCAGCCGACCAGCGCCACATCGTAATCCATCGCATTCATCTGCGCGCTCAATTGCTCCAGCCCCGCAAACCAGTCCGGGTAAACCGGCTCCTTCAACAAATGCGAATACAGCGGCGTGCGCAGCGTCAGCAATTCATAGCGGGGTCGCATATCCGGATTGTTGGGCCAGACTTGATCCAGGCGGGCGTGCTGCTGCCGCGCGCTTTCGGTGAACGGTGACACCAGCAGCACCCTTTTCCCCTCGAGGGCCGCCGGCCACGCCGGATGCGGGTCAAACGGCGGATAACTCAGCGCGGGAAAGGACATCAGCCGCGCCTGCGGGGCGTATTTTCTAATCAGCCGCTCCTCGCCCTTGTTGAACCAGGGTGCCAGGATGTCGCATTCGCCCAGAATGCTGCGGAAATGTTCCGCAAACCGGTAGAACGTTTCCTTCCCATACGGATACACGCCCGACAATTCGTAAATCTGCCAGCCGGCGCGCCGCCATGACAGTTGCCGCGGCCAGTCCACCTGCACGAGCCGTTCGCAGTAGTTGAGCACGCGGCATTCCGTGCCGCCGATTTTGCCGATGGCCGCGGGCGGGCGCGCGCGGATGACAGCGGCAATGTGCCGGTGGTCTTCCTCGGGCGTGCCGATGTCGCGCCCCGCGTAATGTTTGATTTCAGTGCTGATGGGCCAATTCAAAAATGGGTGGTAAAATCAATCAAGCCAATCTTCGCCGAGGCCAATCCTCAGCCCAGCGGTTCGATGAACGCCGTGCGGAATTTTTGCATCACGTTTTCCGGCCGGCACAACTCGGCAAAGACGCGCCAGTCGCCGCCGGGGTCGGGCGAGAAGCCGAGGATTTGCTTCCGCAGTTCCGCCGCGTCGCGGTAGCGGAAGGCGCGCGCGCCCAGCGCTTCGAGATGGTGGCGGTCGGGGCTGTGCTCGAAGGTGAAGATGGGCTTGTTGAGGCAGGAAAATTCCGCCACGGCGAGGCCGAACGTCTCGCCGCAGTAGCGCGCGTGCAGCATGGCGTCGCACGTCGCGATGAACTTCGCTTTGCGCGCCAGGTCCGCGGTGCCGGGCAGAAAGCGCACGTTCGGCAGCGGCGGCCCGAAGCGATCCGTGTTCATCAGCAGAAAATGCAGCCGCGGATTTTTCTGCGCGAGTTCCACCACCAGCTTCTGCACGAAATCGATGTCAAACGTCTCCGCCCCGCCGTAGCGACCGAACACCACGGCGTCCGCGGGGATGCCCAGTTCGCCGCGCAGGTCGCCGCCTGGTTCGGGCAGATTGACCATGTAGGGCACCCACGCCACCTGTCCATAAGTCATCACCTGCGACAGCCACGACGAAATATACGCGTAGATATCGCCGTGAAATGCGTTTTCCAAAAAAACCGCATGCACGCCCGTGGGCACGGCCTGCGACACGGCGTCGTCCGCCGCGCCGGCTTTGGTGACGTAAAGCAAATCCACCCCTTGTTCGCGCAAAATGGCCTCGCGTTCGGCTGCGGTCGAGTGGGGGAAGGTCGGAAACGCCGCCGAAAATTTCTGGAACACGGGGTTCTGCTCGATGTTTTCCACCTGCCGCAACAGCGCGATGACTTCGACCCCGAGCAGCTTCCGCGCAAACCACGCGTAGTCGAACGTGGCCACCTCGGTGCCGCGCAGGCTCACCCCGCTGGACTGGAAGGCGATTTTCATGGCGCGCGCAAAAGGTAATATTCGTCGTCGTGAAAGGCAAAGGCCAGCCGGTAGCGCGGTTGCAGCGCCTTGACCCAGCGCACATCCGCCTGCGGCACTTGCAGAATCAGCACGCGCGGGCGCACCGTCCCGGCCAAGGCCGCCGCCACCGCGGCTTCGTTCCACGCAGCGGAGTGGCAGGCGAGCATGTCCGGCTTCGCCAAATTTTCCGGCAAGGATCTCAAGGCTGAGGGAAAATCCTTCGGCGATGCCTCGACCAATTGCGCCTTGCGCCGCTCGCGCGCCATTTTCCAGGGCAGGGGCCGGGGCGCGTGCTCGACCAGCACGCCCCGCCAGCCGTGAAACATTTCCAGCGCCAGCGAGTGCAGCCCGACCACACCGTCCCCCGCGCCGAGTTCCCAGAACACGCCGCCGGTTTGCCGGTCCAGGATTTTTTCAAATAGCACCAGGTCCTGCAATTCCTGGCCGAATTTCAGCGGATGCTCGGCCTCGGCGCAACGCCGCCAGCCTTTGCACCGTTTGGCGTGCAGGCCCCTGGTCCAGCTCGGCAGCTTGACGTAGAGTTGGTGCTTCACGCGGAGGGCGGCCGCGCGCCGGCGGCGTCGAGAAAGTTGATTTTCTCCCACTTGTCCCGCTTGGCCAGCCGCCAGCGGTTCCCGCGCCAGCGCCATTCCTTGGCCGCCACCGGTTCGATCGGCGTCGTGAAAATGCGATGGAAAAAGGCCAGCAATTTCCCGCGATCCATCGCTTCGTTGGGCGTGTTGCCGTGATAGGGTGGGGCGGAGAGGTATTGAAGATAGAGCGCAGGGTCGGCGTCCACTATGGCCACATGCTCCACCAGCGCATCGAACGACGGAAAGTCGTGCGCATTGATGAACGACGCCGGATTAAAGTCCTTCACCACGTCCGGCGCGCCCCAATAAATCGGCACCGTCTGCGCGAGCAGCGCATCCGGCAGCTTCTCGGTCACATAGCCCGGCACGGACGAATTCTCGAAGGCGATGTGGAATTTGTATTGCCGCAGCCACGCCCGCTTGCCAATCAAGCCTCCCGGCACCGGGCCGCCAATGTTGTTGAACAGCCGCCCGCCGGAATCCACTTTTTTATAGCGGCTCAATCTTTGGAAAAATTCCACCCGCGCCGTGGTGTTTTTATTTGAATAACTTGCCACAAACGCGCAAAAGGCTGTCTTTTCCGCCGCGATTTTTTCATAATCCAAGCCCGCCGGCCGCACGAGATCGCCCGGCTCCATCGCCTGCGCATAGTAGGGCAGGCGGTATTCGCGGTCGCTCTGCGGCGCGAACGTGGTCAGCGCGTAGTCGCACTCGGCAAAATCGCCCCGCATCGTTTCCTGCGACCAGAAAATCCGCACCGCGTTCAGGAGCCGGTGCTTGTGGCCCGCATGGTTAAACAGCACGAAATCCGGCTTGTCCTCGAGCTGCACGCGGTAGCGTGTGGCGAGCAGGTTGTGGAAAAAATTGTCGTTCTTGGTGATGCCGCCGTTGACAAAGTCAATGCGCAGCGCGGGCCGTTCGTCGGGCGGGAGCATGGCGGACGCGGGCTTCAGGGCATCAGCCCCTGTTTTTCGCACAGGTTTTTATACAGCGCATTCGCGGCAATCAACTCCCCGTGCCGCCCACCGCCAATCAGCCGCCCGTTTTCAAACACCAAAATCAGCTCCGCATTGCGCACGGTGCTTAAACGATGAGCGATGGTGATGACGGTGCGGCCCTTGGTCAGTTCCGTCAGCGCGGAGCGGATGGCCTCTTCGCTCTCCGAATCGAGCGCGGAGGTCGCCTCGTCGAGCAGCAGCACGGGCGCGTCCTTCAAAAACGCCCGCGCGATGGCGATGCGCTGCTTCTGCCCGCCGGAGAGCCGGTCGCCGCGGTCGCCGGCGAGTGTTTTGTAGCCGTCGGCAAATTCCTGGATGAACTTGTCCGCGTGCGCGCGCCGGGCCGCCTCGATGACCTCCTCGTCGCTTGCGGTTGGCCGCCCGAGGCGGATGTTTTCCAAAATGGAGGTGTCGAACAGCACGGGGAATTGCGAGACGATGGCCACGTTGCGCCGCAGGTCCGCCTGGGTCACTTCGCGCACATCCACGCCATCGAGCAGCAGCCGCCCCTGGCTGATTTCATAAAACCGTGGAATCAATTTTGCGAACGTGCTCTTGCCCGCGCCGCTCGGTCCCACCAGCGCGCAGTTGCACCCCCCCGGTATCTTTACTGACACGTCGCTCAGCGCCGGCGTGTCGCCGTAGGCGAAGGTCACGTGCTCGAACACGATTTCGCCGCGCGCGCGCGTCAGCGGTTTCGGGTTCGCCGGGTCGTTGATGCCCGACGGGTAGTTGGTAAAGGCCAGCAGCCGCTCGCCGTTCGGCTCCGCCTGGTGCAGGCGGTTGAGCGCCTGCCCCAGGCGCTTGATCGGGTCGAAGGCAAAATACAGCGCCATGCTCATCTCGGTCAGGCTGGCGAGCGAGATTTTTTCCGCGAACGCATACACAATCATCGCCGACGCCAGAATCGAGACCACGACTTCCATGCTCGGCTGCTGCAATTGCAGGTATTTCTTGATTTTATATTCCGAGACAAAAAACGCCTTCAGCTTGTCGTTGAAGCCGCGCTTTTGCACTTCTTCGAGGCTGAAGGAGCGGATTTCCTGGATGGCGTTGAAGTTTTCCCACAGGTGTTGCGCGACCTCGGAATAATTCCGCGCCTGTTCCCGCGCGCGCCGCCGCAGGTTGCGCCCGAGGATTTGCACCGGCACCAGGCAAATGGGCGCTGCGACCAGGAAGGACAGCACAAACACGAAATTGTGCTCGCTCAGCGACTGATGCACCAGCACCGCAATGGCCGCCAGTGTCGTAAACGGCAGCCGCAGCAGTTCCGGGGTCGAATCCAGCATCGCCGCCTGCACCATCGTGGTGTCGCGCGTCAGATGCGTTTGCAGGTCGCCGCGCTGGTGCTTGTCGTAAAACTCCATCGGCATCGCCTGCAATTTGTCAAAAATATCCTGCTGCATCTTCACGCTCACCTTTACCGCCACGCTCGTCGCCAGCATCCCGCTCGCATAGCCAAAGCAGGCGCGGATGAAGAATAGCAGCGGCACGCCGAGCGCCAGCAGAATCATCGCCTGCAGCCCGAATTCCCGCGCGCCGACCGTCGCCGCCGTGTCGCTGCTGGCGCGGTCGATGGACGGCTCCTTGCCGTCCGGCGCCTTCACGATAAACGGCGGCTCATCCACCGGTTCGCCCGTTTTGTCCGTGGCCTGGACGACGTAGCTGTTGTCTTCGTAGTTGATGGCCTTGACGTGGTAGAACTTGCCGTTGGTCAGCGCAAAAATCTTCTCCTGCGCCGCGCCGCTGCCCGACATGCGTTCCAGCACCCACTTCGTCACCACCGGCAGGCCGCCGCCGCTCACCGAGCCGTAGATGACTCCGCACAGCACCGCCAGCAGCAGCATGCCCCGGTGCGGCTTCAAATACTTCAGGAAGGTCAGGTATAGTTTCACCTGGTCAAAAAAGACTTATGCCATTTTGCCGCCGGTGCGCGCAATCCAAATCACCCCTGCGCCGGTTTCTCGAGCACCATCCACAGATTGTCCGACAGCGGCCAGCGGTCGCCGAAAGTGCACCGCGCGATGTCATAGCCGGCATCTCGCGCCAGCCGCGCCAGGCTCGCCGGCGTGAAATAGTTCACATGGTCCGGATGGCGGAAGCCGCACCACTTCGCGCCGCGCACGCACCGGTTGAGGCTGGCGTAGTTGGGCACTTTGATGATGACCGGCGCGCCCGGCTTCAGCACCCGCCGCATTTCCCGCAGCAATTTGCCGGGCTGCACCTCGTGTTCGAGGAACGCGCTCAGCAACGCCCCGTCGAGCGAATCCGCCGGAAGTTGCGCCATGCCGTCCACCGCGCTCGCCTGCACCACGCGCCCGCCGCGCGCCTGCGCAATGGTATTGGCCCGCGCCGCCAGTTCGCGCGAAATCTCGATGCCGAACGGCACATAGCGCTCCGGCAGCGCGCGGATGGCGTTGCCGCCCCCGCAGCCCACGTCGAGCACGTTGCCCCGCGGCACGTAAAGGCTCAGCAAATGCGGCAGCTTGTCGCGCTTGAGCACCTTTTGACGGAACGCGCGAAAGGCCCGGCTGATGCGCTTCGCCAGGGGCCGCTCCGCATTGCGCCGCGCCTCCTCCTGCGCCGAAGTCTTTTCCCACGCAAAATTCTCCTCCAATTCCGCGTAGTCCGGGGGATTTTCCAGATACGCAAACCCGCACCGCGCGCACGCCTTGATTTCCCACGGCGCTTTACTGTAGGGGCTCGCCGGCTGCGCGCGATTGTCCGCCCCGCACAGCGGGCAGGCACGCAGCTTGGATTCAGTCGAGACGGGCATGAATGGATGAAAATACAGCGAAGGCCGTGCCGCGTCAACGGCGCGCCAGCCAGGGCGCGAGCGTCTGGAAGGCTTGTTCCGCGGACAGTTTGGCCAGCGGCGCGCCACCGGTTGCCGGGCAGCCGGGCGGTTGCAGGATAATGCGTGTGGCCTCGAAAATCGGCCCGGTGCGCACCGGATTCGTCGGCCCATAAACCACCACCACCGGCACGCCGAGCAGATTGGCCAGATGCATCCCGCCGGTATCGTTGCCCACCACCACGTCGCAGCCTTTCATCGCATCGGCCAGTTCAATCAAGCCGGTTTTCCCCGCGAGGTTGCGCACTTGCTGCGGCGAAAATCCCTCGGCCACGGCCTGGACGATCGGCGCATCGTTCGCGGTGCCAAACAGCCGGAATTCCGCGTCCGGCCGCACAGCCAGCACCGTCTGGAGGAGTTCGCGCCACCGCTCCACCGGCCAGCGTTTCTCGGGCATGTTTTCCGTGCCGCAAATCAACCCGATGGCCAGCGCGCCGGGCTTTGGCCCCGCGGCCGGCCATGCGGCGGGAGCCAAATCCAGTTCGCCTGTCATCCCGAAATGCCGGAAAAACTTCTCCCAGAGCCGCGTGAAATGGATTTTCGACTCGTCCAAGTCCGACGGCACTTTCCAGGCCTGGGTGAGCAAAGGCCGCCATTTTCCGGGCCGCAGCAAACCGAAACGCTGCGGCGTTTCCGTGGCCCGCGCGCCGAAATCCGCGCGCGCCGACTGTGTGAGCAGCACGTAGACATCGGGATACGCCTCGCGCAGGTCGCAGAAAAATTTGCGCTGCAAGGGCCCCTTCGGCGGCACGGCCAACAGGCGGTCGCCCAGCCCCAGCCGTTCGAGCAGCGGCAGCGCGCCGGGCTGCGCGAGCAGGGTCAGCTCCGCATCGGGACGTGACGTTCGCAATGTTCGCAGGAGTGGAATAATCATCACCACATCGCCGAGCCAGTTCGGCATCCTGATAAAAAACCGCGTGCGCTTGGGCAGGGTGGGGCGGCCCTGGCTCGCCAGGTCTTCGGCCAGCAAATTGCGCTTGGATTCCAACCGGAAACGTTTTTCCCAGCCATTCTGATGCCGCCAGCGGTTGTGCAGCCACAGCCAGTCCGCGCAGGTGTCATCGTTGCCGCGCAATTTTTTTTCCAGCCAGCGATTGGCGGCGAACACCACCGCGTCCGCTTTGGCCGGCACGTCCAGGTATTCTCCGCGAATAATCGCCCGCATGAAGCCCGTGCGCTCCGCATAAACCATCCCCACGCGCGTATGGCATTTTTCCGCGAGGATGCCGGCTAGCTCGCTGGTCGAGCACACGCGGTCCATAAACAGTGTAAGTGCGCCGCGGTGTCCGGCGTTTTGGTCAAACAATAATGCCACCGTGCCGCCCTGCCGCAGCAGGTCCACCGCCTGAAAATACCCTTCCTTGCGCGACAATAATTTCAGGCCCCAGCGCTCGCGGGTGCGCTTGACCCATTGCTCCAGCCCCGGCGCGTCAAAGGGCCGGTAAACGACGCCGATGGGCGGCATGCCCTCCGGCCCGGCGAGCATGGGCAGCAGCGTGATGCCCTCCATCAGCGA